>NZ_CAMPHN010000128.1 GCF_946885885.1 uncultured Pseudomonas sp. | reverse complement strand
TCATCATCTTGCTACTTGCGCTAGAGGAGGAGTCCATATACGGGCTACGAAAACTAACCCCTCTCGAACCCCGGATTTTCGATCAATACCGCCATGCCCTGGCCGCCGCCGATGCAGGCGGCGGCGATGCCGTAGCGTTGGTTGGCGGCGCGTAGTTGGCGGGCCAGGCTCAGGCTCAGGCGCAAGCCGGTGGCGGCCAGCGGATGGCCGAGGGCGATGGAGCCGCCCTGGCGGTTGAGGCGTTGCGGGTCGAGCTGCAGTTCGCGCTGCACCGCCAGCACCTGGGCGGCCTGGGCTTCGTTGATTTCGAAGCGGGCGATATCGTCCAGGCGCAGGCCGCTGCGCGCCAGCAACAGACGGATCGCCGGCGCCGGGCCGATGCCCATCAGTTCAGGCGCCACGCCGACCACCGCGGTCGCCAGCAATCGCGCCAGCGGTGTGCGATCGCCGAGCATAGCCGCCGAGCCGAGCAAGGCCGCCGCCGCACCGTCGACCACCGCGCAGCTGTTGCCGGCGGTCTGCACACCGTCGGCATGAATCGCCCGCAGACGCGATAAAGCCGCCAGGCTGGTCGGCCGCGGATGGCTGTCGCGCTCGACCGCTTCGACCCCACGCGGCAAGGCGATGCCGCGTGGCTGATAGCCGTCCAGCTCGAAGGCTTCGCTGTGCACGCTGACCGTCTCGCCGGCGAAGATGCCTTCGTCCTGCGCCGCTAGCGCCGCTTCGAAGCTGCGCAAGGCATAGGCGTCGACCTCTTCGCGACCAATGCCATAACGCCGCGCCAAATTCTCCGCGGTGCCGATCATGTCGACGCCCGCAGCCGGATCGAACAACGCCTCCCAGAGGAAGTCCTTGAACTCCACCCCGGCGCCGAGACGAAAGCCGCCGCGGTGGGTATAGGCGGCGATCGGGTTGCGCGACATCGATTCGGCGGCGACGCACAAGGCCAACCCCGCACGCCCCGCGGCAATCTGCTCGCCGGCCTGGCGCAGCAGCTCGAAACCGGTGCCGCAGATGCGCTGCACGCCCAGGGCCGGCACCGTCTGCGGCACACCGCTGTACAGGCCGATATGCCGTGGCAACAGGTAGGCGTCGAAACTCGCCTGGGCCACGCAGCCGGCCAGCACGCTATCCACCGCCGCCGCGTCGATGGCGGCGCGACGCAGCACTTCGCGGCCGACTTTGATGCCCAGGTCGGTCGGCGAGACCAACCCCAGGGCGCCGCCATAATCGCACCAGGGCGTGCGCACGGCCTCGAGGATCGCTACATCGTCGAACGCCGAATAGAGGCCCTCGCCCATGCTCAGCGCTCCGCCGTCACACGCGCCGGATCCTCGCCGCGATAGAGCGCATCGATACGCTCCGCGCGGCAGCTGAGAATCACCCGCTGATTGAGCGAACCCTTGTCGGTGACCTCACCCTTGTCCAGCGACGGCGGCTCGCTCATCAGGCAGGCCCAGGCCAGGCGCGAGGCGCTGCCGGTGGCCTTCTGGTTGAGGTGCTCAAGCAACTCGCCGAGCCAGGCCCGTACCCGCGGTGCGCTCAACACCTGCTCGGCCGTGGCGTCGGCCGGCAAACCGGCCAGTTCGCGACAGGCCGGCAACTGCGGGAACAGCAGCAGGCCGATGCACTCGCGGTTCGGCGCGGTCACCACCACATCCTGGATATAGGGCGCGCCGGCCATGATCACCCGCGTGCGCAGCGGGCCAACGCTGACGAATACCCCGGTGTTGAGCTTGAAGTCCTCGGCGATGCGGCCGTCGAACATCAGGCCCCATTCCGGGTGCTCGGGATCGGCCAGTTTCAGCGCATCGCCCGAGCAGTAGAAACCCTCCTCGTCGAACACCGCGGCGCTCTGCTCGGGCGAGCGCCAGTAGCCCGGCATCACGTGCGGGCCGCTGAAGCGCCCTTCCAACTTGCCGTCCACCGGCACCAGTTTGACCTCGCAGCCCGGCGCTGGCAGGCCGACGTAACCGGCCATGGCCAGCGGCCCGGTGGTGAAGGTGCAGGACGGCGCGGTTTCGGTCATGCCGATCCCCGCCATCATGCGGATACGCTCGCCGCAATGCGCCTCGGCCACAGCATCGAGACGATCCCAGACCGCCTGGGACAAGCCGGCGCCGGCGAAGAAAAACAGTTTCATTTGCGCGAAGAACATCTCGCGCAGCTCGGCATCCACTTCCAAGGCGGCGACCAGCTCTTCCCAGCCCTTGGGCACGGTGAGGTAGGCGGTCGGCGAAATCTCGCGCAGGTTGCGCAGGGTCTCGGCGAAATGCTGCGGGGTCGGCTTGCCGTCGTCGATATACAGGGTGCCGCCGTTGTACAGCACGATGCCGACGTTGTGGCTGCCGCCGAACGTGTGGTTCCACGGCAGCCAGTCGACCAGCACCGGCGGCGCCTCGCCGAACACCGGGAAGGTCTGCAACAGCATCTGCTGGTTGGCGCAGAGCATGCGCTGGGTGGTGATCACCGCCTTGGGCAGCTTGGTCGAACCACTGGTGAAGAGGAACTTGGCGATGCTGTCGGGACCGGTCGCGGCAAAGGCCGCATCCGCCTCATGGCAGAGTTCGGTGCCGAGCAGGCTGGCGAACGAATGGCACTCGCGCCCCGCCACGTCGCCCTCGGTCAGCAACAAGGGCGTGTCGGTCGGCACCACCGCTGCGATGGCGCGGGCGAAGGCCGGGCCGTCGGCGGCGAACACCAGCCCCGGCTGCAACAAGGTGCAGATGTGCTGCAGCTTGGTGTAGTCCTGGGCCACCAGCGCATAGGCCGGCGACACCGGACAATAGGGCACGCCGATATACATCGCCGCGCAGGCCAATTGCAGATGCTCCAGATCGTTGCCGGAAAGGATCAATAGCGGCCGCTCGACCGAGAGATCGAAGCTCAGCAGGCGCTGGGCGATGCCGCGCACCCGTCCGAGCATCTCGGCATAGCTGATGCGCCGCCACTCGCCATCGGCGCCGCGACGGGCGATAAAGGTTTGCTCGGGCCGCTCCTCGGCCCAGCGCAGCAAGCGTTCGAGCAGGCGCTGCGGATACGCCTGCAACGGCTCGGCCGCCTGCATGTACAGCGCCTGCCCGTCCTGGCGCAGTTGCACCGCCGATTGGCCGATCGATACCGGCCGGTAGACGGGTTCGACTCGACCGCTAGATTGGCTATTCACCTGTGAAACTCCTCAGCAAAGCGCTCCCGGACTTCCGGCCGCCAGGCGACCGGGTCCGAGCCGATTGTTCTAATAGTGCTGCTGTCAGTTAAGGATCTGCGCGGCAGATCCTCTGCAGGTTCTCAAATCGGGTAGTGGCGCGGCCCGTTCTGAATGGTCACCCAGCGCAACTGGGTGAAGAAGTCGATCGACGCCTTGCTGCCGAAGCTGCCGTAACCGCTGGCCTTGACGCCGCCAAAGGGCATCTGCGCCTCGTCGTGCACGGTCGGACCGTTGATATGGCAGATGCCCGATTCGACCCGCTGCGCCAGCACCAGAGCGCGCGACACGTCACGGCTGAAGATCGCCGCCGACAGGCCGAATTCGGAATCGTTGGCCAGGCGCAACAACTCTTCGTCGCCCGCACCGCGCAGCACCACCGCCACCGGGCCGAAGGATTCCTCATGGTATAGGCGCATGTCCGGGGTCACGCCATCGAGCAGGGTCGCCTGCATGATGCTGCCGTCCAGCTGGCCGCCGGTCACCAGGCGCGCGCCCTTGGCCAGGGCATCGTCGATCAGCGCCTTGATCCGCTGCCCGGCCGAGGCATCGATCAGCGAACCGAGCACCGAGGTGCCATCGCGTGGATCGCCGGCACGCAGGCTCGCGGCCTTCTGCGCCAGTTTCTCGACAAAGGCATCGGCCACCTTGGCATCGACCACCAGACGTTCGGTGGACATGCAGATCTGCCCCTGGTTGAAGTAGGCGCCGAAGGCCGCCGCTTCGACCGCCGCGTCCAGATCGGCATCGTCCAATACCAGCAAGGGTGCCTTGCCGCCCAGCTCCAGCAACGCCGGTTTCAGGTGCCGCGCCGACAGCTCGCCGATGATCCGCCCGACATGGGTGGAGCCGGTGAAATTGACCCGACGCACCGCCGGGTTAGCGATCAGCCGGGCGACGATGGCCGGCGCATCTTCCGGCGCGTTGCTGATCACGTTGACCACACCGTCGCCGAGCCCCGCGTCCTGCAGCACCTGGCCGATCAGGCGGTGCACCGCCGGACTCAGTTCGGACGCCTTGAGCACCAGGGTATTGCCGCAGGCCAGCGGCATGGCGACAGCCCGGGTGCCGAGGATCACCGGCGCATTCCAGGGCGCGATGCCCAGCACCACGCCGCAGGGCTGACGCAGGGCCATGGCGAAGCTGCCGGGCATATCGGACGGGACCACCTCGCCGTAGATCTGCGTGGTCATCGCCGCCGCCTCGCGCAGCATGCTCGCGGCCAGGTGCACGTTGAAGCCGTACCAGTTGGCCATCGCCCCGGTTTCGCCGGCCACCGCGAGGAACTCCGGCGCGCGGTCCTCAAGCAGCTCGGCGGCCCGGAGCAGACGCGCGCGCCGCTCGTTGGGCGCCAATGCGGCCCAGGCGGGAAACGCCGCCTGCGCCGCGGCCACGGCGGCATCGGCATCTTCCAAAGTGGCGGCGGCGACCCGCGACACCACTTCTCCGGTCACCGGGTTGCGGCGCTCGAACACACGACCATCGGCAGCCGGTCGCGACTCACCGCCAATCAGCAAAGGCACCTCGAACATGGGGAATTCCTCTTGTTGTAGTTGTTCCAATGGGCAGGCTCTGGTGTCGTCTCAACGATCATTTGTCGGATCACTGTAGGGTGGGTTAGCGGCGCCAAGCGCCAAACGACCAGACATCGCCATCATGGCGCGCCGCGTAACCCACCGAGCGATATCCCAGCGTTGCGCCCATGGCGGGTTACGGCGCAACGGATCTTGCGGGTTCATCACTATCGGCTGCGTGCGCCTAACCCACCCTACAGTGATCCGACATTCCATGATTGACGCGACACTAGCGCTTGTAAGCCTGCAAACCGGGCTTGATGCTCTTCTCGTCGAGGAACTGCTTCATGCCTTGCTCGCGGCCGCCTTCTTTATCGAGCAGACGCGACTGGTCGAGCTTGGCGTACAGGTAATCCTCGTTCTGCTCCCAGGTCAGCTCGCGGCAACGTTTGAAGCCATGCTTGGCCGCACGCAGCACCACCGGGTTCTTCTCCAGCAGGTTGCGCGCCAGTTCGATAGTGGTTTCGCGCAGCTGGGCCAAGGGTACGCTCTCGTTGACCAGGCCCATTTCCGCGGCTTTCTGCCCACCGAAGGTCTTGCCGGTCATGATGTAGTACAGCGACTGGCGGTGGCCGACGGTATCGGCCATGGCCTTGCTCACCAGGTTGCCCGGCGGGATGCCCCAGTTGATTTCCGACAGACCGAAGGTCGCCTCGTCGGCGCAGATCGCCAGGTCGCAGGCCACCAGCGGGCTGAAGCCGCCACCGAAGCACCAGCCGTTGACCATGGCGATGGTCGGCTTGGTGTACATGCGCAGCAGCTTCCACTGCCATTGCGAGGCCTCGCGGCGGATCTTCTCTTGCAGAATTTCCGGGCCGGCGTCGATTTCGCGGAAGTATTCCTTCAGGTCCATGCCCGCGGTCCAGGCTTCGCCGGCACCGGTCAGCACCAGCACGCCGGCCGCCGGATCCTGCTCCAGGGTTTCCAGCACATCGACCATTTCGCGGTTCAACGTCGGGCTCATGGCGTTGCGCTTTTCCGGGCGATTGAGCGTGACCCAGGCGATGCCCTCATCGAGCTCGACCTTCACGGTTTGCCAGCGGTTTTCGTAATTGCTCATCTCTCACCTCTTGTCATGGCTGTTAGCGCCTGGAAGCAAAATTACTCCGCAAATATAGTTATGTCAATTAACTATATTTACGAATTTAGCCATCTTAATAATAGCCATCATCGCCACACACCACGGTTAGCGCCTGAATATGTATGACAGGAGGGCACAATTGTATGAAGCGCCATAAAATCACATTAATAAGCATAACCTTATTTGCCAGGCGCGGTAGTTGGGCTTCGCGGAGCTCAGCCCAACCTACGAAGGGAGAAATCCGTTGGGTCGGGACGCGCAGTCCGTAGGCTGGGTCGGGCGGCGTTCCGCTGAGGAGCGCAGCGACGAAGCCCAACAGCATTGCGGCGGATGTAGCAGCGGCGGATGTCATCGTCCCCAGCTCGCGCCAAAACGAAAAAAACCGCCGAAACAGCGCAAAGGCTGCCGGCGGTTCGAGGGATAGCTATTCGTCTGTGGCGATCAGTCCTGCAACGACTCCACGCCCAGCTCGTCCCACACCTCCTCGGCCAGATGGAAGCTGGCGTTGGCCGCCGGGATACCGCAATAGATGGCGCTGTGCATCAGCACCTCCTTGATCTCGTCGCGGGTCACGCCGTTGTTCTTCGCCGCACGCAGGTGCAGCCTGAGTTCGCCTTCGCGATTCATGCCGATCAGCATGGCGATGGTGATCAGGCTGCGGGTGTGCCGCGGCAGGCCGGGACGGGTCCAGATATCGCCCCAGGCATGGCGGGTGATCATCTCCTGGAACTCTTCGTTGAACGGCGTGATGTGCTGCAGGCTGCGCTCGACATGGGCGTCGCCGAGCACCGCGCGGCGCACCTGCATGCCGGCTTCGTAGCGTTGTTTCTCGTCCATTTCAGGCTCCATGGATGGAAGGCGATGGGTATCGCTGCGCTCAACCCATCCTACGTTTGGTCAATTCACGCGATAAGAAAATCCAGCACGGCCTGGGTGAACGCCGCCTCGGCCTCGACGTTGGACAGGTGCGCGGCTTGCAGCTCGATCAGCTCGGCATTGGCGATGCACTCGGCGATAAAACGGCCATCGGCCGGGCTGGTGACCGGATCGGCGCTGCCGCAGACGATCAGGGTCGGCGCCTTGATCGCCCCCAGTTGCTGGCGGAAATCGGCATCGCGTATCGCTGCGCAATTGGCGGCGTAACCCTGGGGCGAGGTCTGCGCCAGCATGCCGACGATGGGGTCGACCTTGGCCGGCTCGGCGGCGGCGAATGGCGCGGTGAACCAGCGCGAGACCGAGGCGTCGCGCAGCTCGCGCATGACCTCGGCACCGCCGGCCAGTATCGCTTCGATGCGCGGGTTCCAGACTTCCGGAGTGCCGATTTTGGCAGCGGTGTTGCACAACACCAAGCGCTCGATGCGTTCCGGGGCGTTGATCGCCAGCCACTGGCCGATCAACCCGCCCATGGACAGGCCGCAGAAACTGGCTTTGGCGATATCCAGCGCATCGAGCAGGGCCAACACGTCGCCGCCCAGCTGTTCGATGCTGTAGCAGCCCTCGCTCACCAGGGATTTGCCATGGCCGCGAGTATCGAAACGCAGTACCCGAAATCGCTCGGTCAAGGCCGGCATCTGCGCGGCCCACATGCCCAGGTCGGTGCCCAGGGAATTGCTCAGCACCAGCACAGGCGCATCGGCCGGGCCTTCGAGTTGGTAATGCAGGTCGCCATCGGCGAGGTGGACAAAGGGCACGGAAAACTCCTTCAGCTAGAGAGCATGGTGTTCGGCCAGGGCGCGGCTGACCCAGCGACGCGCCTGGCCCAGGTAATGGGCGGGATCGAGCAGGCGATCCAGCTCTTCGGCATTCAAGTGGGCGCCGACTTCGCGGTTATCGCCAAGCACCGCACGCAGATGGCGGCGCTCGGCAAGCGCCTGACGGCAGCAGTGTTCGATCAGCTGGTGAGCGTTGTCGCGACCGATACGCTGGGCCAGGGCGATACTCACCGCCTCGGCCAGCACCAGGCCCTGGGTCAAATCCAGATTGCCGCGCATACGCGCGGCATCCACCTCCAGGCCGGGCACCGCGAGCAGCGCCTGTTGCAGGGCGCCGGAAACCAGGCAGCACAGCTGCGGCAAGGTCTCCCATTCGGCATGCCACAGGCCCAGGCTGCGTTCGTGTTCCTGGGGCATGGCCGCGAGCAGGGTCGCGACCAACCCCGGCGCGCGGGTCGCGGCGGCGATCAGCACTGCCGCGCCGACCGGATTGCGCTTGTGCGGCATGGTCGAGGAACCGCCCTTGCCCGGCGCCGATGGCTCGAACACCTCGCCGACATCGGTTTGCATCAGCAGGCTCAAATCGCGCCCCAGCTTGCCCAGGCTACCGGCGATCAGGCCGAGCAGCGCGGCGAATTCCACCAGGCGATCGCGCTGGCTGTGCCAGGGCTGCTCCGGCAACCCCAGGCCCAATTCCTCGGCCAGCGCCTCGGATACCGGCCAGGCCTGCTCGCCGAGCGCCGCCAGGGTGCCGGCGGCGCCGCCGAATTGCAGCACCAGCAGGCGTGGTTTGAGTTCGGCCAAACGTTGGCGATGGCGGCTGACCGCGCCGAGCACGCCGGCCAGCTTCATGCCCAGGGTCACCGGCGTGGCGTGCTGCAACCAGGTGCGCCCCGGCAGCACGCTATCGGCATGGCGCTCGGCCTGGATCGCCAAGGCCTCGGCCAATTGCGCCAAGTCGGCCTCCAGTAGTTCGACGGCCTGGCGCAGTTGCAATACCAGGCCGCTGTCCATCGCATCCTGACTGGTGGCGCCCAGGTGCACATAACGTTCGGCATCTTTGTCCGTGCCGGCGATACGTTTACCGAGCATCTTCACCAGCGGAATCGCCGAGTTGCCGGCCGTGGCGATGGCCTCGGCCAGTTCGGTGAAATCGTAGAGTTCGGCGCGGCAGGCGGCCTCGATCGGCGCCAGCGCGGCCTCGGGGATCAAGCCCACGCGGACTTGGGCACGGGCCAGGGCCGCCTCGAAATCGAGCATGCCCTGCACCCGGCCGGTGTCGGAAAACACCGCGCTCATGGCAGCGCTGGCGAAGTAACGGTCGAACAGTTGATTGTTCAAGGCGATCTCGTTTTTGCTGTGTTGATAGCCCGTAGGATGGGTTAGCCGAAGGCGTTACCCATCATAAGAACCGCATGGGGGTATCGCTTCGCTCGACCCATCCTACAGATTTTGCATGAGCAGGCCCGCCTGACGATCGGGTTTCCGAGACCCGGATGATCGCAGACGAGCCTGTCTTGCAAACTGTTCAGCCCATAGGATGGTTTAGCCAAAGGCGTAACCCATCATAAGGACAGCATGGGTATCGCTTCGCTCGACCCATCCTACGGACTGGGATGCTAACCCAGAGTGTAGGAGCCAGCTTGCTGGCGATGCGTTCGACCTGGATCGCCAGCAAGCTGGCTCCTACATAAACCCCTGAGGATCGAGGGCTCAAACCCGCTCGATGGCCAGCGCCAGGCCCTGACCGACGCCGACGCACATGGTCGCCAGGCCGCGCTTGCCGCCGGACTTTTCCAGTTGATGCAAGGCGGTCAGCACCAGGCGCGCGCCACTCATACCCAACGGATGACCAAGGGCAATGGCGCCGCCATTCGGGTTGACCTGGGCCGCGTCGTCGGCCAGGCCGAGGTCGCGCAGCACGGCCAAACCCTGACTGGCGAAGGCTTCGTTGAGTTCGATCACATCGAAGTCGGCGACCGCCAGGCCCAGGCGCTCGCAGAGTTTGCGCACCGCCGGCACCGGCCCGTAACCCATGATCCGTGGCGCCACCCCGGCACTGGCCATGCCTAGCACACGCGCTCTGGGTTTGAGGCCATGCTTTTTCACCGCCTCGGCCGACGCCAGGATCAGCGCCGCGGCGCCATCGTTGACCCCCGAGGCGTTGCCGGCGGTGACGGTCTTACCATCGCCATTGACCGGCTTCAATTTGCCCAGCGCTTCCAGGGTGGTGTCCGGGCGCAGGTGCTCGTCCTGATCGACCAGGGTGTCGCCCTTCTTGCCCTTGATCGTCACCGCGACGATTTCCTCGGCGAAGAAGCCGGCGGCCTGGGCGGCGGCGGCGCGCTGCTGGCTGCGCAGGGCGAAAGCGTCCTGATCGGCGCGGTTGATATTGCACTCGTCGGCGACGTTGTCGGCGGTCTGCGGCATGGCATCCACGCCGTACTGGGCCTTCATCAGCGGGTTGATAAAGCGCCAGCCGATGGTGGTGTCCTCGATTTTCTGGTTACGCCCATAGGCGCTATCGGCTTTGCCCATGACATAGGGCGCGCGCGACATCGATTCGACGCCGCCGGCGATCGCCAGCTCCATCTCGCCGCTGGCGATGGCGCGAAAGGCCGTGCCGACCGCGTCCATACCCGAAGCGCACAGGCGATTGAGGGTCACCCCCGGCACACTGTCCGGCAAACCGGCCAGCAACGCGGCCATACGCGCGACGTTACGGTTGTCTTCGCCAGCCTGGTTGGCGCAGCCCATAAACACTTCGTCGACCTGGCTCAGGTCGAGCTGCGGATTACGCGCGATCAGCGCCTTGAGCGGCACCGCCGCCAGGTCGTCAGCGCGCACGCTCGCCAAGCCGCCGCCGAAACGGCCGATGGCGGTACGCACGGCGTCGCAGATATACACGTCGCGACTCATTCCTCACCTCCGGCCTGGCCATGGGCCGCGGCAGTACGGGCTTCCAGGGCACGCAACGCGGCCAGCTCGGTGTCAGTCGGCGCGGCGGTTTCGCCGAGATCGACGGCGAAGCGGATCTGCCAGCCGGTGGCCTCGATCACCTGTTCGCGGCTCACTCCCGGGTGCAACGCGGTGACGATAAATTCGTTGCTGCCGGCCTCCGGTTCCATGATGCACAGGTCGGTGATGATGCCGACCGGCCCGGCACCCGGCAGGCCCAAACGCTTGCGGTGGTCGCCACCCTCGCCATGGCCGACCGAGGTGATAAAGGCCAGCTTGTCGACGAAGGTGCGGTGCGACTGTTTGAGGATGATCAGCACCTGCTTGGCACTGCCTGCGATCTCCGGCGCGCCGCCGGCGCCGGGCAGGCGCACTTTTGGCCGGTGGTAATCGCCTATCACCGTGGTGTTGATATTGCCGTACTTGTCGACCTGCGCCGCGCCGAGGAAGCCGACGTCGATGCGCCCGCCCTGCAACCAATAGCGGAAGATCTCGCCGGTCGGCACCACCGTATCGGCGGTTTCGGCCAGCTCGCCGTCGCCGATCGACAACGGCAGCACGCTCGGTTTGGCGCCGATCGGGCCGGATTCGTAGATCAACACCACATCCGGCGACGAGGTCAGGCGCGCCAGGTTGGCGGCCTTGGACGGTAGACCGATACCGACGAAGCACACCGCGCCGTTCTGCAGGCGGCGAGCGGCGGCCACGGTCATCATTTCACTGGTGCTGTAGGCGCTCATTATTTGGCCTCCTGCGATGCGGCCAGCTTGGCCTGGAACTCTCTAAAGTCGGCGGTGCCGCGAATATATTCGTCGATCCAGGCGCTGAAGCTTTCGCGGTCGCGGGCGATCGGATCCCAGGCCTGGTAGAAGCGGTTGTCGCGTTCGGAGTAACCCAGGGCGTAGGACGGATGGGCGCCACCCGGCACGTGGCAAACCGCGGTCAGCGCCCAGCTCGGCAGCACGCAGGCGTTCATCGGCGCGTCCAGCTCGTCGACGATTTCTTCCACGGTGACGATGCAGCGCTTAGCGGCCAGGGCCGCCTCCTTCTGCACGCCGAGGATGCCCCAGAGCAACACGTTGCCCTTGCGGTCGGCCTTCTGCGCGTGGATCACGGTGACGTCCGGGCGCACGCTTGGCACCGCGGCCAACTGCTCGCCGGTGAACGGGCATTCGATGAACTTGATTCGCGGATTGACCTTGAGCAGGTCCGACCCCTGATAACCGCGCAGCACGGCGAACGGCAGATTCGACGCCCCGGCTACATAGGCGTTGGCCATGGCCGCGTGGCTGTGCTCCTCGATTTCCAGCGGCTGCGGCCAGCCCTTCTCCACCGCGTCGCGCAGGCGATGCAGGGAGCCGACGCCGGGGTTGCCGCCCCAGGAGAACACCAGCTTCTTCGCGCAACCGGCGCCGATCAGCAGGTCGTAGACCAGGTCCGGGGTCATGCGCACCAGGGTCAGCTCGCGCTTGTTCTGGCGGATGATCTCATGGGACGCCGCGGTCGGGATCAGGTGGGTGAAGCCCTCGAGGGCGATGGTGTCGCCGTCGTTGACGAAGCGCTCTACGGCTTCGCCAAGGGAAATGAGTTCGGCCATGCTGCTGCTCTCACTGGTTGAACGGTGCCATCGGGTCAGGGTGGCGAGTGAGGCAACAGTAGGCCCGGAACTAACGGCAAACAATCCGATAATCGATGTAGCGTTCGATAATCGAACACTAGCAATCACTAGTGTCGTCACACGAGTTATTTGTCGCTTTCCGCGGAAGGGGCCGGCGGCACTCCGCTGGGCGGCACTCCGCTTTAGCCGCGATTGACCTTAAAGGCGCTGAAAGC
>NZ_CAMPHN010000127.1 GCF_946885885.1 uncultured Pseudomonas sp. | reverse complement strand
AAAGCGAACACGAGGCCCTGGTGGCCATCGCCGCCAACGCCGACATGGTGCAGGGCTTCTATTTCGCCAAACCCCAGGCGCGTATCGACGCCGCGCAGGGTTTGCCCGGCACGTTCGACCGTCTGCTGCGCGGCCAGCAGTGGAAAAGCGCCAAACGGCGGGCGGATTTGCAGCACCATTTGCGCACCATAGAAGGCGTGTTCCAGCAGGCTGTGGCGGACTTCGCCGAGTGTCGGCAATTCGAACAAAGTTGTGGCCGGCTGTTCAGAGACCCGCGCACGGTGCGTTGCTATCTGCTCAACGAAGCGGGTTACCAGGTGTCGCCCAACGTCTATGCCCCGCACTACCAGCAACAGTTGAATGTGCGTTTCGCCCCATTGTTGTCCGGCGACAACGCCAACTGGTCGCACAAGCACTATCACTACCGCGCGCTGAAGCAACCGGGCGCGATTCAGATCAGCCGCCCTTACCTGTCGGTGGCGGATTCGCGCCTGTGCATCACGGTGTCGCAGACCGTCAAGGTCCTCGGCAGGCTGCATGTATTCTGCTGCGATCTGGATTGGCAGGACGAGTGAGCGGCCCCGTGCCTGGGAGCGTGCCCGGAAAGGCGGCTTTCTTGCGCGGGATCAAGGGTTTGTCGCCAGCGCGCGAGTAGCTTGATAGCGGTCGTCGATCCGATCCACAGAGCGCCCGCATGGCTAAGAAATTCCCGTTGAACCCACCCCACCCCGAACGCATCTGCTGGGGTTGCGACAGGTATTGCCCGGCCGACTCCTTGGCCTGCGGCAATGGCGCCGATCGCACCATGCACCCGGCCGAAATGCTCGGTGATGATTGGTACCTGTTCGGCGACTGGGGCATCGAGCCGGAGGCCCCGACCGACAAGCCGAAGAATGAGCCAAAAGCAGGCTCGTAACCGCCTCAGTCTTCCGGATGCAGTACCGCGTGAAGAAACTCCTTGGTGCGGGCATTCTTCGGCTCGGTGAAGATTTGCTCGGGCGTACCCTCCTCGCGGATCGCGCCCTGGTCGAAGAAACACACCCGATCGGAGATGCGCCGCGCGAAGTCCATCTCGTGGGTCACCAGTAACATGGTCAGGTCGTGCTCCTCGGCCAGGCGCTGGATGACCTTGAGCACCTCGCCCACCAACTCCGGGTCCAGGGCGCTGGTCGGTTCGTCGAACAACATGATCTGCGGGCGCATGGCCAGAGCCCGGGCGATCCCGACCCGTTGTTGCTGGCCGCCGGACAGTTGCGGCGGAAATTTATCGGCCTGATCGCTCAGCCCGACCATTTCCAGCAACTCCTCGGCGCGCTCGTCGGCTTCCTTGCGGGACAGGCCGAGCACCCGGACCGGCGCCTCGGTGAGGTTGCGCCGCACGGTCATGTGCGGGAACAGGTTGAACTGCTGGAACACCATGCCCAGGTTACTGCGCATCCGGCGTAGATGGGCTTCGCTGGCCGGCACCAACTCGCCGTTCTTCTCCTCATGCCAAAGCGGTTTGCCGTCCACGTAGACGACGCCTGCATTGATCGGTTCGAGGGTCATCAGCACCCGCAACACGGTGGATTTACCCGAACCGGAAGGGCCGATGATGGTTACCTTCTCGCCGCGTTTCACCTCGAAATTGAGGTTATCGAGGCAGGTGAAATCACCAAAGCGTTTGGTCACGTTCTCGAAGCGAACCAGGGTATCGGTCATTTCAGCGGTATCCCACGTTTAGGCAAGCGGACATCCAGGGTCCGTACCAGGTAAGCGGCCAGAAGGGTCAATATCAGGTAGAGCGCGCCGACCATGGTCAGCGGGATCAGGTATTGGAAGGTGCGGTCGCCGATGATTTTCGCGACGCTGAGCATCTCCAGCACCGTCACCACGGACAGCACAGGCACATCCTTCATGATGGAGATCAGGTAGTTGCCCAGCGCCGGAATGATCCGCGGCAGCGCCTGCGGCAGGATAACCTTGATAAAGGTGTGCGCCGGCGGCAGGTTCAGCGCCCTCGCCGCTTCGCGCTGACCGCGCGGCACCGCTTCCAGCCCAGCCCGGTAGACCTCCGACATATAGGCGCTGTACTGCACACCGAGCGCCACCGCGCCGGTCAGAAACGCCGGCAGTAGCAGGCCGTATTCGGGCAGCACGAAGTACAGGAAGTACAGCTGCACCAGCAGCGGCGTATCGCGAAAGAACTCGACGATCAACTTGGTCGGCCAGGCGACCAGCCGCGAGGGCACGCCGCGCAAGGCGGCGAAGATCAAGCCGAGGATCGCGGCGATGACGAAACCCAGCGCGGCGGCTTGCAGGGTGACGATCATGCCCCGCAGCAGGATCGGCAAAATGGAGATGGCGAAGGCCAAGGGCGAGCTGGTATCCCAGTGGTAACCGAACAGCATCAGCGAGCCCCCACTCTGCGCCAGCGTCCGACCCAACGCTCGACGAGCTTCATCAAGGCGCTCAGCACCAGGGCCAGGCCGAAGTAGATGAACAGGGTCAGGCTGTAGATGGTCGTGCTGTCCTGGGTCAGGTTGCGCAGGTTCTCCGCGCGGAACGCCAGGTCACTGAGAGTGATCAGCGACACCAGCGCCGTGTCCTTGAGGTTTTGCACCGCCAGATTGCCGAACGACGGCATCATCTCCGGCAGTGCTTGCGGCAAGGCGATACGCCACAGGGTCTGGCGCGGGGTGAAATTCAGCGCCTTGGCCGCTTCGAGCTGATTCTTCTGCACGGCCTGCACGGCGCCACGCACGACTTCGGCACCATAGGCGCCGATATTCAGCGACAGCGCCAGAATACCGGCCGTGAGCGGCGACAAGTTCACCCCCAGCAAGGGCAAAGCGAAGAAGATCCAGAACATCTGCACCAACAGCGAGGTGCCGCGGAAAATCTCGATATAGGAGACGGATACGAACTTCAGCACCGGGTTGGCGGATAGGCGGCCCAGACCGAACACGAAGGAACAGAGAGCACCCACCAGGGTCGACCAGAACGTCAGTTGCACGGTGACCCATGCCCCTTCCATCAGGGTCGGCAGATAGTCCCACATAAGCGGCGAACCTCCAGACGCACGCGGAATTGGCGAGAGGCACCGCCACGGAGGCGGCGCCGCTTACCCTTACTCGGCGTTACACAGCTGTTCGGTGGTTTTGGCGAACGAGCCCTGGATATCGGCGGGAGTGAAGCCGTACTGCTGCAGGATGTTCTTCCAGTCCTCGGTTTTTTTGAATTCGCTCAGCTCGGCGTTGAAAGCGTCGCGGAAATCCATCGAGCCGTTGGCGAAGGTGAAACCGCCCCAGCTACGCACTTCGCTGCCGTCGATAACCGGGTCTTCGAAGGGTTCGGCCAGCGTCACCGCCTCGCTCATTTCGGCGAGATTGCTGGCGGTCAGGCCGGTGGAGGCATAGGCCGCAGCGCGCCCGGTGGAAACCGTGGAAATGGCATCGGAATTACTGTTGATGGTGACCATGTTCGCCTCGGGCACTCCCAGCTTCTGCAGCATCTCGAGCTGGTCGGCGCCGGCCATGATCGCCACTTTCATATCGCCTTCGGCGAACTGCTTGTAGCCATGCAGATCATGGGGGTTGCCCTTTTGCACCAGTAATCCTTCGCCATAGCTGGTGTTGGGCTCGGAGTAGATCACCGCCTTGCAGCGCTCCGGCAGGATCGCCATCTCCGCCGCCACCATGTCGAAACGCCCGGCCTTGAGCCCTGGAATCAGCGAACCGAACTGAGTCACCACCCACTGCACCTCGTCGATGCCCATGCGCTTGAGAACCTGCGCGGCGACGGCCGGCCCCGCGCCTTCCGCCTCACCCTTGGCATTGACGAAGCCATAAGGAATTTCATTGGCCACGGCGACGTTGACGAAGCCTTTTTCCTTTACTTCCTGCAGCGTGATAGCACTGGCGCTGACTGCGAACAGGCCACCGACTACGGTGGTTAAGGCTCCGACAATAAGATTTGATCTGAAATGAATGGTGCGCATCTTTTTCCCCTTTTTCTTCTGCCTTCTCCAAAAAGACCGGTGAAATATCCAGCCTATACGACGTTAACCGGGCCAAAGTCTTAGACAGGAATGCTTTGATGTCAAACTACTATTGCAAATCGTAAGCTATAAGTGGGCCTGAAAGGCGAAGAATGGACGGGGTTATCGGGCACGAACCCAGGGCTATCCGGCCGCGGTGAATTGAGCAAAGGGGGCGGACCGAAAAGGTCATTTCATGAGCTGGCACTGCGCGAT
The DNA here is from genome assembly GCF_946885885.1 of uncultured Pseudomonas sp. The sequence goes on along the minus strand of NZ_CAMPHN010000127.1, from coordinate 8,208 downwards.
TGCTCCCGGACTGCGCGGAGGCTTATCCGGGCATGCACCGCCTGTAGGAGCGCCTGGCGGCACTCCGCCTTGGTGGCGATTCCGAGAGGTGACCGAGCCGGCGCATACGCCGCCCGGTAGCCCGGATGCAATCCGGGGAAAATCGAATGGCCGACACTGCTTCCCGGATTTCATCCGGGCTACAGATATGGCCGGGAGGCAGGAGAAGCCTTGGCGCAACCCGGAATAACCTTCCCGAATTGCGCCCCAGGTTCATCTCAACCCAGCATGGTCACATGCCGCGGATGGCTGGCAACGCGATCCAGCCAGGCGCGGATCGCCGGGTAGTCGCTGAGGTCGAAGCCGCCTTCGTCCGCCACATGGGTGTAGGCATACAGGGCGATATCGGCGATCGAGTAGTGCTCGCCGACCAGGTAAGGCGTGCGTTGCAGCTGCTTTTCCATCACCTTGAGCGCCTTATGGCCGCGGACATGGCAGGCGTGGTACTCCTCGCGGCGCTCCTCGGGCAGGCCCTGATACAGCTGGATAAAGCGCGCCACCGCGACATAGGGCTCGTGGCTGTACTGCTCGAAGAACTGCCACTGCAATACCTGGGTGCGCAGGCGCGGTTCGCTGGGCAGAAACTCAGTGCCGTCGGCGAGGAAGTTGAGAATGGCGTTGGACTCCCACAGGCAGGTACCGTCTTCCAGCTCCAGCACCGGGATTTTGCCGTTGGGGTTTTTGGCCAGAAAGGCTTCTTTCTGGGTATCGCCCTTGAGGATATCGATCGGCACCCATTCATAGGCCGCGCCGAGCAAATGCAGCATCAGTTTGACCTTGTAGCAGTTGCCCGAACGGTAATCGCCGTAAACCTTGTACATATTGCCTCCTGTATTTCCTGTTCTGTATGCCACATCTGCTCTTTGTAGGAGCCAGGGGGACGCCTACACTACCGACGCTGGGTTAGCCTGGGCCTGACGGATCACCTCGGCCAGACGCTTGAGGCCTTCGCCCAAACGCTCGGGCGCGACGTGACTGAAGTTAAGCCGCAAATGCCCCGGATGTTGGTCCGGGTCGATAAAAAATGGCTCGCCCGGCATAAAGGCGACGTTCCGCGCCAGCGCCGGCTTGAGCAGCGTGCGGGTGTCCAGCGGCTGCTTGAGGGTCAGCCAGAAGAACAATCCGCCCTGAGGGATCTGCCAATCGGCCAGATCGCTGAAATGCTCCTGCAACACGGCCTGCATGGCGTCGCGGCGGACCCGGTAGAAGCCGCGTAGCTCGGCCAGGTGATTACGGTACTGCTCGCTGCCCAGCCACTGCAGCGCCTGCCACTGGCCGATGCGGTTGGTGTGCAGATCCGCCGATTGTTTGAGGCGCAGCAGATAGGGGAACAGATCAGGCGTGGCGATCAAATAACCGACACGCAGGCCCGGCAGCAGGGTCTTGGACACGGTGCCGGTGTAGATCCAACTGGCCTTTTGCAGGCGGCTGACGATAGGTGTGGCGCTGCCCTCGTCGAACACCAGCTCGCGGTAAGGTTCGTCCTCGATCAGGGTCACGCCGAACTCGTCGAGCAGCGCCGCCACGGCGTCGCGCTTGGCCTCGCTGTAGCGCACCGCCGACGGATTCTGGAAGGTCGGGATCAGGTAGGCGAAGGCCGGCTTATGGTTCTCCAGGCGCTGGCGCAGGGCGTCGATCTGCGGACCATCGGCCTCTTGTGGCACGGCGATGCAGTCGGCGCCGAACAACTGAAAGGCTTGCAACGCGGCCAGGTAGGTCGGGGCTTCGAGCAACACTTCGGTACCCGGATCAATAAACAGTTTGCTGGCCAGGTCCAGGGTCTGCTGCGAGCCGCTGACGATCAACACCTGACTGGCCTCGCAGGGCACGCCCAGGGCACGCGCCTCGGCGGCTATGGCTTCGCGCAATTCCGGCTCGCCTTCGCTCATGCCGTACTGGCCCATGCTCACCGGCATATCCGTCCACTCGACCTTGGGCAGCATCGGCTCGGCGGGCAAGCCGCCAGCGAAGGACATCACCTCCGGACGCTGCGCCGCGGCGAGGATTTCACGGATCAAGGAGCTTTTCAGGCGGGCGACGCGTTCGGAGAAGGCCATGGAGATCACCGGTAGCAAAGGCAGAGAAAAATAGGTCAAACTGTTTGACCGAAATCTTGTGTAGCCGAAGCTACGACACCCAGGGTAAATACGTCAATAGGCTTGACCTTAATGTTCGATCTGCAAAACATCGGCACTCAACAAACCGCCATGGAGGCGTTCTTCTTCGGCTACCAGGCGTTTACCGCCAAGGCCGACGAAATGCTCGCGCGACGCGGCTTGTCGCGGGTGCACCACCGCATTCTGTTTTTTATCGGCAAGTACCCGGGCCTGAGCATGAAGCAACTGCTCGGTTACCTGGGCGTGAGCAAGCAGGCGCTGAATACGCCGCTGCGCCAGTTGCTGGAAATGGATCTGGTGGAAAGCCTGGCGGCGGAAGACGACAAACGTAAACGCCTACTGGGCCTGACCCGCGAGGGCGCAAAGCTGGAACTGGCCTTGCGCCGCGAACAGGCCAAGCTGCTGCAACGCGCCTTCGGCGAAGCCGGGGAAGCTGCGGTCGAGGGCTGGTTGCGGGTCAATCAGGCGCTGGGGCGCGCGCACCAAGCGGCGACGGAGCAGGAATGATGGGCGGTTGTACAGGCCAAAACAACGCACCTGTAGGAGCCAGCTTGCTGGCGATGCGTTCCGCTGCGAGATGGATCGTCGGAGTGCCGAACCACAGCAAGCTGGCTCCTACGAAGAGCTTCGGCTCCGCGCAACACGAAACTGGCTTCGGTGCTTAAGTCTAGGGGCTTGACTTCGTAGGGTGCGCCGCACACACCAGCGCAGATTCCTGGTGCGCACGGCGCACCCTACTCATTACGGCCTCTGCAAGCAGCAAGGTTGGGCCGGACCACGCAGCTCGCCACAATCCACCTACTCAGCCTGACGTCTCTGCTCGGCTGCTGCCTGGAAGAACACCCAAGCCATGGCAATGCTCGCGCCTAAAAATGGTAGAACTGCTACCACCAGCAGAATCACGCTGGCCATCATCAGGCCGCCGATCAACTCCAGCCAAGCCATCAAACGGAACACGGGATAGACGTTTTGCACTTGGCGCAAGCGAAAACCCAGCCAAGCCAGCACGGCGCCATAAATGGCAATCAGCGCGAAATAGACGAACATCCGCCAGCCCAGCTCGCCAAGTGCATCTTTCCAAAGTAGCTCGGGCACCATCAATAACAGGCCACAGAGCACCGCAGCCCAGGTCGGCTTGCTCAGATGCTGCGCGGCGAAACGTTGCTCGGAGAAATACCTCAACTGCAGGAGCAAGTAGCAGCCTAGAAGCGTTATTGCCGGGCCGAGCCAGTTGCCGAACGACTCCAGCGAGGTGTTCTCGAGGAACCCGGCCATAACAGTCGAAACCAACGCTACGAGCGAACCGAACGCCGCAACCAAATTGAGGTAACCGAGCAATTGCAGGCGCCCGGGGCTCCAGCCTTCGAGCGTCTGCACTTCGGTATTTTCCACCAGGCTGACCTGGGGGGCGGCATAAGGGTTGTCGTGTCGGTCCATCGCCTGTCCCTGCGGGTTGTCGAATAAGGTTGCGAGCCTACCCCGTAAGAGGTTCGACGCCAATCGCCAGGGTCCAGTCGACTGTATCGCTGGATGCGTCTCTGGCTGTACCGCGACGCCAAACCGCGCCGGCCTTAAGGTGCAAGCACTGCCAGCGAGTACCCGACCATGACCGCCGAATTGCTGATCGCCTTTATCGCCTTTGCCTTCGTCACCTCGGTGACGCCGGGGCCGAACAATATGATGCTGCTCGCTTCCGGGGTGAACTTCGGCCTGCGCCGCAGCCTGCCGCATATGCTCGGTATCAGCCTGGGCTTTATGCTGTTGGTGATGGCGGTCGGTCTGGGCCTGGGGCAATTGTTCAAGCAGCTGCCGATGCTCTATAGCGTGCTGCGTTATCTGGGGGCGGCCTACTTGCTCTATCTGGCCTGGAAGATCGCCAACTCGGGCGCACCGGACAGCCAGGCCGGCGAGCGCGGCAAACCGTTCAGCTTTCTCCAGGCGGCGGCCTTTCAATGGGTCAATCCCAAGGCCTGGGTCATGGCGATCGGCGCCATCACCACCTATACGCCGCAGGAAGATTTTCTGGTCAATGTGCTGCTGATCGCGGCGCTGTTCGCCCTGGTCAACTGCCCCAGCGTCGGTTTGTGGACGGTCGCCGGCAGCCTGCTGCGCAACTGGCTGAAAAACCCGCGGGTGCTGCGCGGCTTCAATATCGGCATGGCGCTGCTGCTGGTGGCCTCGCTCTACCCCATAGTCACGGACAGCGGATTATTCTGATGCAGGAACTCACCCAACCCCGTCTGCGCCCGCTGGCCGACACCTCGACCTCGGCGGTGGTCGCCGGCTTTATCGCCATGCTCACCGGCTATACCAGTTCGCTGGTGCTGATCTTTCAGGCCGGCCAGGCCGCCGGGCTGTCCAGCGGGCAAATTTCCTCGTGGATCTGGGCCCTGTCGATCGGCATGGCGCTGACCTGCATCGGCCTGTCGCTGCGCTACCGCGCGCCGGTGATGATCGCCTGGTCGACCCCGGGCGCGGCGCTGCTGATCACCAGCCTGCCGGGCGTGCCCTACAGCGAGGCGATCGGCGCCTATATTCTCGCCTCGGGGCTGATCGTCTTGATCGGCCTGACCGGCACCTTCGACCGTCTGATGCGGCGCATTCCCGGTTCTATCGCCGCCGCGCTGCTGGCCGGGGTGCTGTTCAAGATCGGCCTGGAAATCTGCGGGGCCGCCGAGCAGCAGCCAGTGCTGGTGGTGGCGATGCTGCTGGCCTATCTGTTCGGCAAACGCCTGCTGCCGCGTTATGCGGTGCTCGCGGCCTTGATCGTCGGCTGCGTGCTGGCCGGGGCGTTTGGCCTGCTTAATTTCGAGCACTTCGAGCTACAGCTGGCCACCCCGGAATGGACCACACCGAGCTTCTCCTTCGCCGCGGCGATCAGCATCGGCATTCCGCTGTTTATCGTCGCCATGGCCTCGCAGAACCTGCCGGGTATGGCCGTGCTGCGCGCAAACGGTTACGACGTGCCGGCCTCTCCGCTGTTGAACGCCACCGGCCTGACCTCGATCCTGATGGCGCCTTTCGGCGCCCACGGCATTCATATGGCAGCGATCAGCGCGGCGATCTGCGCCGGCCCGGAAGCCCACGAAGACCCGCAAAAGCGCTACACCGCTGCGGTCTGGTGCGGGCTGTTCTACGGCATTGCCGGGATCTTCGGCGCCACCCTCGCCGCCCTGTTCGGCGCCCTGCCCAAAGCGCTGATCCTGTCCATCGCCGCCCTGGCGCTGTTCGCCTCGATCATCGGCGGTCTGACTCAGGCCATGAGCGAAGCCAAGGAGCGCGAAGCGGCGCTGATCACCTTCCTGGTGACCGCCTCGGGCATGACGCTGTTCTCGGTCGGCTCGGCATTCTGGGGCATAGTCGCGGGCATGCTGACCCTGACGATTCTGAATTGGGGTAAGGATTGATCTGGATTTCGGCTGCGCCTTGTTGGGCTTCGCTGCGCTCAGCGCCAACCTACCGCCTCACCCGTGGGAGGGGCTTTAGCCGCGAAGCCTTGACCGCAACAATGGCGGGTTTCACCCGCCTTACCTGTTGGGCTTCGCTGCGCTCAGCACCAACCTACCGGCATTGAAGACCGCGTAGCTGAACCGTAGCCCGAAATCCGGGAAAATTGCCGCCCGCCAACGACCTCCCCGGATTGCCTCCGGGCTACCGAACGGCGAGAACCGTAGTTCAACCCACCCATGTTCTCCCAACGCAAAAGGCGCCTGAGTAGGCGCCTTTTGCGTGCTGCGAGCGAAACACGATCAGATCGCGGTCGCCCCGCCATCCACCGCCAATGCATGGCCAGTGGTGAAAGCGGCGTTGTCGCAGCACAGGTAGAGCACCGCGGTGGCGATTTCCTCGACCTTGCCGATACGCCCGACCGGGTGCATGGCCGCGGCGAACTCACCCTTCTTCGGGTCGGACTCGTAGGCGCGGCGGAACATGTCGGTGTCGATTACCGCCGGGCATACGGCGTTGACCCGCAGTTTCTTCTTCGCGTACTCGACCGCGGCGGATTTGGTCAGGCCGATCACCGCGTGCTTGGAGGCGCTGTAGATGCTCATCTTTGGCGCCGCGCCCAAACCGGCGACCGAGGCGGTATTGACGATGGCGCCGCCACCCTGGGCCAGAATCAGCGGAATCTGGTGCTTCATGCACAGCCACACGCCTTTGACGTTGACGCCCATGATCGCGTCGTACTCGGCCTCGCTGCCGTCGGCCAGCTTGCCCTTTTCGATCTCGATGCCGGCGTTGTTGAAGGCGTAGTCCAGGCGGCCGTAGGCCTCCAGGACACGTTCCATTAGTTCCTTGACTTCGGCATCGCGGGTCACGTCGCAGCGCACGAACAGCGCATCGCCGCCGGCTGCGCGAATCAGTTCGACGGTGCCTTCGCCACCTTGGGCATCGACATCGGAAACCACCACTTTCAGGCCTTCGTTAGCGAATGCCAGTGCCGTTGCGCGACCGATACCCGCTGCGCCGCCAGTTACCAGGGCTACCTGGCCAGAAAAAGTAAAACTCATCCGTGCATCCTCTAAAGGGTGGAAATCCGGGTCGAGTCTAGCCAGACACAGGTCGATGCGGCAGCACTATTAATAGGCCAGTGATATCTCCATCCAAAATAATGATTAAACCCCCGGCCTCGCTATCACTCGAATCGATCGATATCCATTCGTCTGCACCAAGCTTCTTGCCCGATGGGCAACTAAGGGCTATCAACAATCCTTTCCGCCCGCTCACTGAGTACCCATTTATGAATATGCCGCTCAACCGCCAGTTCCTGCTCGCCCAACGCCCGGTCGGCCTGCCCAGCCGCGATACCTTCAGCTATGTGGAAAGCCCGCTGGGCGAACCCGGCCCGGGGCAGATCCTGGTTAAGAACGCCTACCTGTCCATCGACCCGGCCATGCGCGGCTGGATGAACGATGCCAAGTCCTATATTCCGCCGGTCGGCATCGGCGAAGTGATGCGCGCCCTCGGCGTCGGCGAAGTGCTGGCATCGCAGCATCCGGACTATGCGGTCGGCGACCATGTCAACGGCCCGGTCGGCGTGCAGGACTATTTTCTCGGCGAGCCGAAGGGCTTCTACAAGGTCGACCCCAAGCGCGCACCGCTGCCGATGTACCTGTCGGCGCTGGGCATGACCGGGATGACCGCCTACTTCGCCTTGCTCGACGTCGGCGCGCCCAAGGCCGGGGAAACCGTGGTGATCTCCGGCGCCGCCGGCGCGGTCGGCAGCATCGCCGGGCAGATCGCCAAGCTCAAGGGCTGCCGCGTGGTCGGCATTGCCGGCGGCGCGGACAAGTGCAAGTTCCTGGTAGACAAGTTGGGCTTCGACGGCGCCATCGATTACAAGAGCGAAGACGTGATTGCCGGCCTCAAGCGCGAGTGCCCGAAAGGCGTGGACGTGTATTTTGACAACGTCGGCGGCGATATCCTCGATGCCGTGCTCACCCGTATCAACTTCAAGGCACGGGTGGTGATCTGCGGCGCGATCAGCCAGTACAACAGCAAGGAAGCCATGAAAGGCCCGGTCAACTACCTGCAATTGCTGGTCAAGAGCGCACGCATGGAGGGCATGGTGGTGATGACCTACGCCCCGCGCTTCGCCGAAGCGGCCCAGGAAATGGGCGGCTGGTTGCTCAGCGGCAAACTGAAATCCAAGGAGGACATCGTGCCTGGCCTGGAAACCTTCCCGGAAACCCTGCTCAAGCTGTTCAGCGGCGAGAATTTCGGCAAGTTGGTACTCAAGGTGAGCTGAGCCACACCAAGACCGTAGGATGGGTCGGGCCGCGCAGGTTAGCCGCCAAGGCAATGACTGGCTAACCCCTCATGGCCGGGCGGCGTAACCCATCATGGCCGCCCGGGCATCACCCTGCTCAACCCATCCGGCCATAACCGACGCTTCAGCCATTGAGCAATTGCGATGGTGGATGAAAAAAGCGTCATCCACCCTACGGCTCCTCGTAGCCCGGATGAAATCCGGGGAACTCTGGCGCCTACAGAACCGCCCCCGGATTACATCTGATGGGATGGACTCCTCCTCCCACGGACGGCATCGCGA
>NZ_CAMPHN010000126.1 GCF_946885885.1 uncultured Pseudomonas sp. | reverse complement strand
GCCGTCTACTGGGATGAGTTCGACTACATCTGTCCGGCGATAGACCTGCTGTGTTCCGAGGCCTTCCTCCCGTGCTCGCCGGATACCATCAAGGCATTGCTCGATCTGGGCGCATCGATGACGGTCCAGGGGACGGTACCTGAAGCCGATTCGTCGATACCGGCGCCCTACACGTACCTGGGGCAGTTCATCGATCACGACATCACCAAGACCATCACCATCGCGCCGGGCGAGACGCCTGACCAGGCCATCGCTCGCCCTGATTTCGAACCGCTGACGTTGAACCAGGCCCGGAGGACGCTGCGTAACGAACGCACCAGCGCTTTCGATCTCGACAGCCTGTACGGGCTTCAACCGAAGGAGGCCGATTTGGCAATCCCCTTCGATGGGGACAAATTCGTGATCGGCGAGGTAACCCCGTTTATCGGTGGCTTGGAAGGCATCAAGGGAATGGCCCATGATCTTCCGCGCGTCTCCTCGACAGACCCGTCGCGTCACCGTAAAGCCCGTATCGGCGACCCGCGCAACGATGAAAACCTCATAGTCGCGCAGCTCCACCTGGCTTTCCTGAGGTTTCACAATGCCGTGGTCGATTGCGGATTCGCATTCGATGATGCGCGATGGCTGGTGACCCACCACTACCAGTGGCTGGTTTTGCATGACTTCCTTCCGCGCTTTTGCGACCGCTGTGTTCTGAATGAGGTGCTGACGAGAGGGAACCGTTTGTACCGTCCGGGTGCCGAGAAATTCATGCCTTTCGAGTTCGCAGTCGCCGGCTTTCGATTCGGGCATAGCCTGGTGAGGAGCAGCTATGACTTCAACCTGAATTTTCTGAAGCAGGGCGGTGCCCAGGGCAAAGGGACTCTCGAACTGATGTTTCGATTCTCGGAAGTGAGCGGGGACCTTGGCGGCAAGGAAACGCTACCGTCCAACTGGATCATTCAATGGGAGCGCATGCTGGCCGATCATGCTTTGCAGATCGATCCGACCCTGACCAGCTTCCTCGCCGACCTCCCGAAACAAACGGGCCCCTTGGATGTGATGAGCTTCCTTGCCAAGCGCAACCTTTTGCGGGGCTATCTGTTCAGCCTTCCCACGGGCCAGGCCATGGCCGAGCTGGTTTTGCCCGAGTGCGATCGCATGACGCCCGCCGACATCGAGGCCGCCTGCCGGCCGAAAACCACCGACGAGGAAATTGACCCGCTCACGGCGCTGCGGGCCGGTGGTTTCGAGAAGCGGACACCGCTGTGGTTTTACATCCTGGCGGAAGCGAAGGTGAAGGGTTGCGGTAACCGTCTCGGCCCTCTCGGCAGCCTGATCGTCTGCGAAACGATCGTGGGACTATTGCGCGCCAATCCGTGCTCGATCCTGAATGTCCCTTTCCAGCCGACTCTCGGGGTGAATCCCGGTCGGTTCGACTTGCAGGATCTGCTCGTTGTCGCTGGTGTGCTCGCCAGCCGGGTGGACGCCTGCGCTTGATCTTGAACCTTGGCCGGCCTGGCGTGCGTCGATGCGTCCGACGCCGCTCAGGCTTGCCGCTTTGCTTGCCGGTAGGCGGAAAGGCTTTGCCGCTTGGCCTGATTATCGGTTGCTGTTATTGATTAAGTTGCTGATAAATAAGGTAAAAATAAAGTGGCACGGGCCTTGCTAAATGTCTTGCACGGAACAACTGCAAGCCAACGGCAAAGGTTCAGACCATGAGTATCAGCTTCGATCGCGCACTCGGCATCCATGAGCAGGCTCTCGGCTTTCGCGCCCAGCGTGCCGAGGTCTTGGCCAACAACATCGCGAACGCCGATACCCCGCACTACAAGGCGCGCGATCTGGACTTCGCCTCGGTGCTCGCCGAGCAGACCGGCAAGAGCCAGCGCGGCCCGGTCGATCTGAATCGTACCGACAGCCGTCATATCGCCGCCGAGGGCATGAGCAGCGGCAATGCCAGCCTGGTCTACCGCAATCCGATGCATGCCTCTATCGATCAGAACACCGTCGACCTGCAGATCGAGCAATCGAGCTACGCCGAAAACGCAATCGATTTCCAAGCCAGCTTCACCTTCCTCAACAGCAAATTCAAAGGGCTGATCGGCGCCCTGCGCGGCGAATAAAGGAGCCTGATGCCATGTCACTTGCCAGTGTTTTCAATATTGCCGGTACCGGCATGAGTGCTCAGAGCACTCGCCTGAATACCATCTCCAGCAACATCGCCAATGCCGAGACGGTTTCGTCGAGCATCGATCAGACCTACCGCGCCCGTCATCCGGTGTTCGCCACCGTGTTCCAGCAGGCGCAGGACGGTAGCCGCGGGTCGCTATTCGCCGAGCAGGACGAAGCCGGCCGCGGTGTGCAGGTGCTGGGCATCGTCGAAGATCAAGGCAGCCTGATGCCGCGCTACGAGCCTAATCACCCGGCTGCCGATGCGGGCGGCTATGTGTATTACCCCAACGTCAACGTGGTCGAGGAAATGGCTGACATGATCTCCGCCAGTCGCGCCTTCCAGACCAACGTTGAAATGATGAACACCGCCAAACAAATGTTGCAGCGCGTGCTGACCCTGGGTCAGTAAGCCATCGACGAGGAATACAGGATGAGCACGGTAAGCGGCGTCAGTTCGGCACTCGACCAGTACCAGATCAAGCAGGACACCACGCAAAACAAGGAGCTCGGCAAGAACGAGTTCCTCAACCTGTTGGTGGCCCAGTTGAACAACCAGAACCCGCTGGAACCGCAAGGCAACGGCGAGTTCATCGCCCAACTGGCGCAGTTCAGCCAGGTCGAGGGCATCGAGAAACTCAACACCAGCATGGGCTCGTTGCTCAGTGGCTATCAGTCGTCCCAGGCGCTGCAAGCTTCGTCCATGGTCGGGCGCAAGGTGATAGTGCCGACCGATAAAGCGGTGGTCGATACCAGCGAGAGCTTCAAGGCCAGCGCGGTATTGCCGGTCACCAGCAGCAACGTGTTCGTCAATGTCTACAACAGCGCCGGCTCGGTGGTGAGTCGTGTCAACCTCGGCGAGCAGGCGGCCGGCAATGTCAGCTTCATTTGGGACGGCAAGGATTCCAGCGGCAATTTGTTGCCGCCCGGTACTTACAAGTTCGAGGCCCAGGCGACCTATAACGGCGAAACCAAAGGCCTGCACACCCTGCTGCCGGCCAACGTCGACAGCGTGACCCTGGGCGGCAGCGAGTTGATGCTCAATCTCGCCGGGCTCGGCACTGTGCCGCTCTCGCAAGTCCAAGTCATCGGTCAGTAACCAACAGATTCTAAGCGCCGGCGGGGCCGGCAAAGGAGACACCCATGGCGTTCAATATCGGTCTGAGTGGTCTGCGCGCGGCGACCAGCGACCTCAACGTGACCGGCAACAACATTGCCAACGCCGGCACCGCCGGGTTCAAGCAATCGCGCGCCGAGTTCGCCGATGTCTATGCGGCTTCCGTGCTGGGCTCGGGGTCCAACCCGCAGGGCAGTGGCGTGCTGCTGGGCGACGTGTCGCAGCTGTTCAATCAGGGCAATATCAACTACACGCAGAACGCCCTGGATCTGGCGATCAACGGCAACGGTTTCTTCCAGACCAGCAACAACGGCGAGGTCAGCTACACCCGCGCCGGTTATTTCGGTACCGACCGCGAAGGCTACATGGTCAATAACTTCGGTTATCGCTTGCAGGGTTATGCGGTGGACGCCGCCGGCAACCTGCAGAACGGCATCGTCGATGACCTGCGCATCGAAACCGCCAGCCAGGCGCCGCGGGCCACCGAGAACCTCGATCAGGTGTTCAACCTCAATTCGACCAACACGGTGCCGACCACCGTGCCCTTCGATCCGAGCGACCCGACCACCTACAACTCCTCGACTTCGACCAATATTTACGACAGTCAGGGCAATTCCCACGTGTTCACCCAGTACTTTCTCAAGACTGGGCCTAACACCTGGGACATGAACGTGCTGATCGACGGCCGCAATCCGGACGATCCGACCTTGACCACACCGTCGACGGTGAATCTTGAGTTCACCACTGCCGGGCAATTGGATACCGCGGCGTTGATCGCCTCGACACCGACCGGCTTCTCGGTCACCGCCGACGGCACCATCGACCTGACCACCTGGGTGCCGGCCGCACCGGATACCTCGATACCGCCGGTATGGTCGGCCAACGGCGCGACCGCCGCGGCGACCGGGGTGAATATCGATCTGCGTGGCGCCACGCAGTTCGCCAGCTCGTTCGCGGTCAACAGCGTCAGCCAGGACGGTTACACCACCGGGCAGTTGGCGGGCCTGGAGATCGACGACACCGGGGTGATTTTCGCGCGCTACACCAACGGCCAATCGAATATCCAGGGGCAGGTGATCCTGGCCAACTTCGCCAACGTGCAGGGGCTGACCCCGGTCGGCAAGACCGCCTGGGTGCAGTCGTTCCAGTCGGGCGAGCCGGTGATCGGCACGCCGCGTAGCGGCACCCTTGGCGCCTTGCAATCGGGCGCCCTGGAGGACTCCAACGTCGAACTCTCCGATCAACTGGTCAACCTGATCGTCGCCCAGCGCAACTACCAGGCCAACGCCAAGACCATCGAGACCGAAAGCGCGGTGACCCAGACCATCATCAACCTGCGTTGATAGGGCGGCGCGCCCGGGGTTGTCACCCTGGGCCGCGCCTTGCCGCCAGCGGCAATGGTTCGCCGGAAAAGACTCCTTCGCGGAGTCTTTTTATTTTCTAAATAGTCAATTATTTCAATTGCTTAGCTCGGTTTTTCGCTGGCTGGCACGCAGCTTGCTGTACTGCTTGTACAGAGCACAGGGCGGCACGCCCATCGCGGAGAATTGACCATGGACAAAATGCTGTACGTCTCCATGACCGGAGCCCACAACAACACCCTGGCCCAGCGCGCCCACGCCAACAACCTGGCGAATATCTCGACCAATGGCTTCCGCCGCGATTTCGAGCAAGCCCGGGCGATGCCGATTTTCGGCGACGGTTATCCGACGCGGGTCTATGCGATGAGCGAGCGCCCCGGCACCGACTTCACCCCCGGTTCGATGCAGGAGACCGGCCGCGATCTGGACGTGGCGGTGGGCGGCCGGGGTTGGCTGGCGGTACAGGCGCCCGATGGCAGCGAGGCCTATGTGCGCACGGCCAGCCTGAATATCGATTCCCTGGGTGTGTTGCGCACCGGCAACGGCTTGCCGGTGATGGGCAATGCCGGACCGATTGCCGTGCCGCCGGAGCAGAAAATCGAAATCGGCCAGGACGGCACCATCAGCATCCGCGCCCTCGGCGAGGGGCCCAGCGTGCTCGCCGAAGTCGACCGCTTGAAGCTGGTCGACCCCGATCCCAAGCAATTGGAGAAGGGCAGCGACGGCATGATCCGCTTCAAGGGCCAGGAGCCCGTGCTGGCCGATGCCACGGTGCAGGTCACCTCTGGCTTTCTCGAGTCGAGCAATGTCAACGCCGTGGAGGAGATGACCGCGATCCTCTCCCTGTCCCGCCAATTCGAGCTGCAAGTGAAGATGATGCGCACCGCCGAAGACAATTCTTCAGCGATGGCGCGCGTTTTGCAGATGAGCTAATTACCAGCACACGGCGCCGTTAAAACGACGCCCGAGGAGAATCGATATGCTTCCGGCACTGTGGGTCAGTAAAACCGGTCTGTCCGCCCAGGACATGAACCTGACCACCATTTCCAACAACTTGGCCAACGTTTCGACCACCGGCTTCAAGCGCGATCGCGCCGAGTTCGAAGACTTGCTGTACCAGATCCGCCGTCAGCCCGGCGGCCAGTCCAGCCAGGACAGCCAACTGCCGTCCGGCTTGCAGCTGGGTACCGGCGTGCGGGTGGTCGGCACCCAGAAAATCTTCACCGCCGGTAGCCTGCAAACCACCGAACAGCCGCTGGACCTGGCGATCAACGGTCGCGGCTTCTTTCAGGTACTGATGCCCGACGGCACCGTGTCCTACACCCGCGACGGCAGCTTCCATCTGAACTCCGACGGTCAGATGGTCACGTCCAGCGGCTATGCCCTGGAGCCGGCGATCGTCCTGCCCGATGAAGTACGCACCTTCACCGTCGGCGAAGACGGCACCGTGTCGGTGACCACCACCGGCAACCCGCAGCAGCAGATCGTCGGCAACCTGCAAACCGCCGACTTCATCAACCCGGCCGGCCTGGAAGCCATCGGTAACAACCTGTTCCTGGAGACCGCCGCCAGCGGCGCGCCCCAGGTCGGCACGCCGGGCCTCAACGGCCTGGGTCCGACCCTGCAGAACACCCTGGAGAACTCCAACGTCAGCGTGGTCGAGGAGTTGGTGAACATGATCACCACCCAACGCGCTTACGAGATGAACTCGAAAGTCATCTCCACCGCCGACCAGATGCTCGGCGCCCTGTCGCAGAACCTTTAACGCCGGGGTAGGGCGCAAGCCCGGTCCCGTTTAGTCAAGCAACGCCGTGAGGTAGTGGTTATGAATCGGCTTCTTATTCTTCTCGCAGCCCTGGGCCCGATGGTCCTCAGCGGTTGCATGGCGCCTGCGCCCAAGCCGGACGACCCCTATTACGCGCCGGTGCTGCCACGTACCCCGCTGCCGGCGGCGCAGAACAACGGCGCGATTTACCAGGCCGGTTTCGAGACCAGCCTGTTCGACGACCGCAAAGCCCATCGCGTCGGCGACATCATCACCATCACCCTCAACGAGCGTACTCAGGCGAGCAAGAACGCCAACAGCCAGATTCAGAAAGACAGCAACACCGATATCGGCCTGCCCACTTTGTTCGGCATGGCGGTCACGCCGAAGAACCCGCTCGCCGCCATCGGCGCGCTGGGCATGGGCGCGGATAACCTGGGGCTCAATTCCAGCTATGAAGCGACCCGCGAGACCGAAGGTTCCGGCCAGGCCGGGCAGAGCAACAGCTTGAGCGGCTCGATCACCGTGACCGTGGCCGAGGTGCTGCCCAACGGCATTCTCTCGGTACGCGGCGAGAAGTGGATGACCCTCAACACCGGCGACGAGCTGGTGCGCATCGCCGGCCTGGTAAGGGCCGACGATATCGCCACCGATAACACCGTGCCCTCGACCCGTATCGCCAACGCGCGCATCACCTATTCAGGCACCGGCGCCTTCGCCGACGCGGCTCAGCCGGGTTGGTTGGATCGCTTCTTCATCAGCCCGCTGTGGCCGTTTTAAGGCTGGAGAGCATGCGCATGTTCAAATCGACGATTGCCCTGATCGCCCTGCTACTGGCCGGCGCCGCTCAAGCTGAACGGCTCAAGGATTTGGCGAGCATCCAGGGCGTGCGAACCAACCAGTTGATCGGCTACGGCCTGGTGGTCGGCCTCAACGGCACCGGCGACCAGACCACGCAGACGCCGTTCACCGTGCAGACCTTCAACAACATGATGGCGCAGTTCGGCATCAAGGTGCCGCAAGGCGGCAACGTGCAATTGAAGAACGTCGCCGCGGTGTCCATCCATGCCGATCTGCCGGCGTTCGCCAAGCCGGGGCAAACCATCGACATCACCATCGCCTCGATCGGCAACGCCAAGAGCCTGCGCGGCGGCAGCCTGCTGATGACGCCGCTCAAAGGTATCGACGGCAACGTCTACGCCATCGCCCAGGGCAATCTCGTCGTCGGCGGTTTCGATGCCCAGGGCGGCGACGGCTCGCGGATCACCGTCAACGTGCCTTCGGCCGGGCGGATTCCCGGCGGCGCCACCGTCGAACGGCCGGTGCCGAGCGGTTTCAACCAGGGCAATACGCTGACCCTGAACCTCAACCGCCCGGACTTCACCACCGCGAAGAACATCGTCGACCATATCAACGAGCTGCTCGGCCCGGGCGTGGCCCAGGCGCTCGACGGCGGCTCGATCCAAGTCAGCGCGCCGCTCGACCCGAGCCAGCGGGTGGATTACCTGTCGATCCTGGAAAACCTCGAAGTAGAGATCGGCCAGGCGGTGGCCAAGGTCATCATCAACTCGCGCACCGGCACCATCGTCATCGGCCAGAACGTGCGCGTGCAGCCGGCCGCCGTGACCCATGGCAGCCTGACCGTGACCATTACCGAAGACCCGATCGTCAGCCAGCCCGAGGCGCTGTCAGACGGTGTGACCGCAGTGGTACCTCGCTCGCGGGTGAATGCCGATCAGGAGGCCAAACCGATGTTCAAGTTCGGCCCCGGCACCACCCTCGATGAAATCGTTCGTGCGGTGAACCAAGTCGGCGCCGCGCCTTCCGACCTCATGGCCATCCTGGAGGCGCTCAAGCAAGCCGGCGCCCTGCAGGCTGACCTGATCGTGATTTAAAGGGGGCACGCCATGGACTCTCGACTTTCGGCAGGCCTACTCGGCTCTGGCAACAGCCCGCTGGACAGCGGCGCGTTCAACGACCTCAATCGCCTGCAGCAATTCAAGGTCGGCGGCGACAGCGAACAGAACATCCGCAAGGTCGCGCAGGAGTTCGAGTCGTTGTTCCTCAACGAGATGCTCAAGGCCATGCGCTCGGCCAACGAAGTGTTCGCCGAAGGCAACTTCATGAACAGCAACGAGAGCAAGACCTACCAGGACATGTACGACCAGCAGTTGTCGGTGACCATGTCCAATAACCAGAACGGTATCGGCTTGGCCGACGTGCTGGTGCGGCAGATGTCGAAGATCAAGGATCCCGGCAGTCGTCCCAACCCGTTCGCCCAGGTCGGCGAGCCTTCGCCGGCCGCGCCGAGCAAGCCATTGGCCAAGGTCGATAGCAGCCGCAACGACGCGGCCTTGCTCAATCAGCGTCGGCTGTCCTTGCCCGTCAGCCTGACCAACCGGCTAATGGCCGGCATAGTGCCGGCGACCGATGCTGCCGTCGGCCAAGCCCTGGCGCAGCAGGATTGGCTACCGGCCAAGAGTTTCGCCGCACCGGGCGACAAAGCCCTGAGCGTGAACGGCAGCGACGCCATCACGGGACGGCGCTTGGCCCAAGCGTCGACCGCAAGCGGCAAGACCGCTTTCGGCTCGAAGGACGAATTTATCGCCGCGATGCTGCCGATGGCGGAAAAAGCCGCGGAGAAAATTGGCGTCGACCCCCGTTACCTGGTGGCCCAGGCGGCCCTGGAAACCGGTTGGGGCAAATCGATCATCCGTCACAGCGACGGCTCCAGCAGCCACAACCTGTTCGGCATCAAAACCCACAACAGCTGGGACGGCGAGTCGACCAAGGTGCTGACCACCGAATACAAGGGCGGTAAAGCGGTGAAGGAGGCGGCGTCGTTCCGTCAGTACGACTCCTTCGCCCAGAGCTTCGAGGATTACGTGAGTTTCCTGCAGAGCAACGGCCGCTATGAAACCGCGCTGAAGTCCACCGAAAACCCCGAGCGTTTCGTCCGCGAGTTGCAGCAGGCCGGTTATGCCACCGACCCGCACTATGCGCGCAAGATCAATCAGATCGCCCGGCAGATGCAGACCTACCAGATGGTCGCCGCCGCCAGCACCCCGACCACCAGCGGATAAGATCGAGCCATGGCTGACTTACTCAACATTGGCCTGTCCGGGCTGTCCGCGAACAAGACGTCGTTGGCGGTCACCGGCCACAACATCACCAACGTCAATACGCCGGGTTTTTCGCGCCAGGAAACCATCCAGGCCACGCGTATCCCGCAATTCAGCGGCGCGGGCTATATCGGCTCCGGCACCACCCTGGTCGATGTGCGGCGCATCTATAACGATTTCCTCAATACCCAGGTGCGCAGCGGCACCGCACTCAACAGCGACGTGCAGGCCTACCTGAGCCAGATCAATCAGCTCGATTCGCTGCTGGCCGGCAGCACCACGGGGATCAACCCGGGCCTGCAGAAGGTCTTCGCCGCACTGCAAACCGCCGCCGAAGACCCCGCCAATATTCCGGCGCGACAGTTGGCGCTGTCCGAGGCCGAGGGCCTGGCCAAGCGCTTCAACACCGTGTACGACCGCCTCTACGAGCAGAACGCCTTTATCAATAAGCAGCTGTCGGCGGTGACCGATCAGGTCAATCAGCTGGCCGGCGTGATTGCCGGTTATAACAATGCCATCGCCGTGGCCGCCTCCAATGGCCAGCAACCCAACGACCTGCTCGACGCCCGCGAGGAAGCGGTGCGCAAGCTCTCGACCTTTATCGGCGTCACCGTGGTGCCCCAGGACGACAACAGCTACAACCTGTTTATCGGCTCGGGGCAGCCGTTGGTGGTTGGCAGTACCGCGTCCCGTCTGGAAGTGACGCCGGGCCTGTCCGACCCGCTGCGCAGCGAAGTGCAGTTCGTCAGCGGCAATTCGCGCCAGGGCATCACTTCGTTGATCACCGGCGGCGAGATGGGCGGGATGATCCGCTACCGCGAAGACGTGCTGGACACCACCTTGAACTCGGTCGGGCGCCTGGCCCTGTCGATCACCGATCAGGTCAACCGTCAGCTCGGCCAGGGCCTGGATCTCAATGGCGAGTTCGGCAACGGCTTGTTTCGCGCGCTCAACGACCCGGGGCTGATCGGCGAGCGCAGCCTGGCGCGGGTTGGCAACAGCGACACCACCGCTAACCTCAACGTGCTGATCGAAGACACCACCCAACTGACCACCAGCGACTATGAAGTCGAGTTCACTAGCGCCGTGGATTACACCGTGCGCCGGGTGTCCGACGGCACCAGCTTCGGCCCCTTCGACATCACCGTGGTGCCGGCTGCCGAGGTCGATGGTTTTTCCCTCAACGTGGCCAGTGGCACCTTTGCCGCCGGAGACCGCTTCCGCGTGATGCCGACCCGCAATGCCGGTTCCTATATTCGCGCGGACATGAAGAACCCCGAAGAGCTGGCTTTCGCCGCGCCGCTGAAATCGCAAACCAGCCCGGCGAATATCGGCACCGGGGTGATCAGCCAGCCGACCCTGATCACCGAAATCGATATCTACGACCCGGTAGCGCAGGCCGACATGGAGACCAGCCTGCGCAATGCGCCGCCGCTGCGCATCGTCATGGGTGCCACGGGCGGGGCGACCCAGGGCTACGACGTGGTCGATATCAACGGCAACATAATCGATTCCGGAGTCATAGTGCCGGGGGACAACAACACCCTGACCATCAACGTGCCCGCGTCTGCCGGCCCGCCCGTGGTGCCCACGGCGTTCGAATACGAAGTGAGCATCAGCGGTCGTCCCCAGGCGGGCGACAACTTCTCGGTGTCCTTCAACACCAACGGCGTATCGGATAACCGCAACGCGCTGAAACTGATCGACCTGCAAAACCGCGCGGTGATCGGCATCAACCCGGCGGCGCCGACCACCACGGGCTCGAGTTTTACCGATGCCTATGGCGACCTGATCGAGCGGGTCGGCACCTTGACCAGCCAGGCCCGGGTCGATGGCGAAGCGACCGAGGCGATACTCAAGCAGGCCACCAATAACCGCGATTCGATATCGGCGGTCAATCTCGACGAAGAGGCGGCGAAACTGATCCAGTTCGAGCAGTACTACCAGGCGTCGGCGCAAATCATTCAAGTTGCGCGTAATCTGTTCGATACATTGATTAATACGTTCTGACGCGGTTTTTCATGGCGTTCGGGCGACGAGGCTAGTTTTATGGTCATGCGCATCTCCTCCATTCAGGCATTCAACAACGGTGTGAACGGCATCGGGCGCAACTACGCCGATGTGATTCGCACCCAGGAGCAGATCAGCAGCGGCAACCGCATCCTGACCCCGGCGGACGATCCGGTGGCCTCGGTGCGCTTGCTACAGCTCGAGCAGCAGCAATCGGTGCTCAAGCAATACAAGGACAACCTCACCGCGGCGAAGAACAGCCTGACCCAGGAAGAAACCACCCTGACGTCCACGGTCAACGTGCTGCAACGCATTCGCGAGTTGGCGGTGCAGGCCGGCGGTGGGGCGCTGTCGGCTGAGGATCGCAAGTCCATCGCCAAAGAGCTGGGCGAGCGCGAAAGCGAATTGCTCAACCTGATGAACAGCCGCAACGCCCGTGGCGAATACCTGTTCAGCGGCTTTCTCGGCAAGACCGAACCGTTCCTGCGTAACCCCGACGGTACCTATTCCTACCAGGGCGACGAAGGGCAGCGCAGCCTGCAGGTGGCGGGCTCGAGCAACGTGGCGATCAACGATAACGGCAAGCGCCTGTTCGAAGACGTGACCAACGCCAACCGCGTCATGGAAACCGATGGGGTGAACAACGCCGCGCTGCCGACTCCGCCGTTGCCGGCGACCACCATCCCGGCCGTACCCAGTGCCGATCAGCGGGTATTCATCTCGCCCGGCCTGGTGCAGGACAACCAGGCGTTCAACGAGGATTTCCGCAGCGCCGAACCGTATTCGCTGGTGTTCGTCAGCGGCAACGAATTCCGTATCTACGACGGTGCGGGCACCGACGTCACCTCGGAAATTCCCGGTGGCGGGCAGATCGAGCCGTTGGCCAATGGCGGCAACGCGATCAATTTCCGCGGCATGCGCTTCGAGCTGGATGTGGTCCTGCAAGCCGGCGATAACGAGCTCAATCTCGACAGTCTGTTGGCCGACACCACAACGCCGGGTTCGCCGGGGATCAATACCCACAGTTTTACCCTGCAGTCCGC
>NZ_CAMPHN010000125.1 GCF_946885885.1 uncultured Pseudomonas sp. | reverse complement strand
CAGCTCGACCCCTACGGCAATATCCTCCATGTGCTGACCCTGGAAGAGCCGCACGCGTCCATCGTCCTGGGCGCCAGCGGCGAAGTGCAGATCGATGTCGAGTGCGAGACCGAACACGACAGCCAGTCGCCACTGCCGTTTCTGCGTTGTACCCGGCTGACCGAGGCGGACGAAGCCCTGCGCGACTTCGCACACGCGCAATGCCAGGAGCGCCGCGACCGCGCCGCGCTGATCGAATTGATGCATGGCTTGCACGGGCATATCGCCTACCAGCCCGGCGCCACTGCGGTGCAAACCAGCGCCAGCGAAGCCTTCGGCGGCGGCCAGGGGGTGTGCCAGGACCATGCCCATGCGTTTCTCGCCTGCGCGCGCAGCCTGGGGATTCCGGCGCGCTATGTGTCCGGCTATCTGTACACCGACAGCAGCGAACACCTGGCCAGCCACGCCTGGGCCGAGGCCTGGCTGGACGACGCCTGGTACAGCTTCGACGTGACCAATTGCCTGGACAGGCCCGAGCGTCATCTGAAGCTGGCGATCGGCCTGGATTATCTGGATGCCTGCCCGGTGCGCGGCATGCGTCGTGGCGGCGGGACGGAGCAGATGCACGCGCAGGTGGAAGTTTCTCCGCTGTTGCGCGTGCAACAGCAGTAGAATTGCGCGCTCCAGTGCCCGACGCAGTGTGTTCGGGCGTATCCGTTCACAGGTGAAGCATGACTTATTGCGTTGCCATGAACCTGGCCGAGGGGCTGGTGTTCGTTTCCGATTCGCGCACCAATGCGGGGGTCGACAATATTGCGACCTTCCGCAAGCTCCATGTCTTTGGCGTACCCGGCGAGCGCCTGATCGTGCTGCAAAGCGCCGGCAACCTGGCCACCTCGCAATCGGTGGTCAGCCTGCTGCGTCAGCGTGTGGATGGCGATGGTCAGCATTTGCACAATGTCGCCAGCCTGTTCGATGCCGCCACGCTGGTCGGCGATACCATCCGCGAAGTGCTCACCCGCGACAGCGGCGCAACCCTGAGTCAGGGTGTCGAGCTAGGTTGTTCGATTCTTCTCGGCGGGCAGATCCGCGGCGCCGCGTCGGCGCTGTACAACCTCTATCCCCAGGGCAATTTCATCGCCGCGACCGAGGACACGCCGTACTTCCAGATTGGCGAAAGCAAATACGGCAAGCCGATTCTCGACCGCGCACTGAACTACCGCACGCCCTTGCAGCAGGCGCTGCGTTGTTCGTTGATTTCCTTCGATTCGACCATCCGCAGCAACCTGTCGGTGGGCATGCCGCTGGATCTGTTGGTGTACCGCGCCGACAGCCTGGAGCTGCCGACGGGGTTTCGCATTCAGGAAGGCGACGCCTATTTCGAAGGTATCCGCCAGCAATGGTGCGCCGGCCTGCGTGAGCTGCTGACCCAACTGCCGGCGCCGCCCGCGGATTATTGGGAGTAGGGCGGCGGGCCCTCAGCGCGATTCGTTCGACGCGGTGCGATGGTCCGCATTGCCTGAGTTCGTCTGTGGAATGCCGGCCACCTGCAACTCGGGAAAGGCGCCGCCGATAAATTCCACACTGCGGGTCGGGAGGGCGAACTGCACTTTTAGGTCGCGCAGGCCCTGTAGCAATGCCAGATTGATTTCCTGCTGAATGTCCATGTACTTGTTGTAGTCCGAACTCAACACGAAATACACCACCTCGAACGTCAGCTGGTACTCGTCGAAGGCCTGAAAGTGCGCGCGGTCGAAGCGCGTATCCGGCACCTGCGCGATGACCCGGGCGACCAAACCGCTGATCTCGCGGACTTTCTCGGTCGGGGTGTCATAGGTGATGCCGAACTTGAACAGAATCCGGCGATTTTCCATGCGCTTGTAGTTGTGCAGCGTCTGGTGCAGCAGGTCGGCGTTCGAGCAGACGACCTGTTCGCCACTGAGGTTGCGGATGCGCGTGGTTTTCAAACCGATGTGCTCGATGGAGCCGGCAATGCTGCCGAACACCACGAAATCGCCGATCTCGAACGGTTTGTCGACGCCAATGGACAACGAGGCGAACAGGTCGCTGAGCAGCGTTTGCACCGCCAGCGCCACGGCGATACCGCCGACCCCGAGGCTGGCGACCAGGGCGGTGATATCCACGCCGAGGTTGGCCAGAATCGACAGTAGCATCACTGACCAGACGACGATGCGCAGCATGATCGCGATGATGGTCGTGGTCACCGGGTTGCGCGTCGTGCCGTCGGCATGCACCACCGGGGTGGCGGCCCACAGGCGTATGCCGATTTCCAGCCATAGAGCGATTTGCAAGGCCAGGGCGACGAACCAGCCATGGCTCAGGGTGCTTTCCCATTGCGCGGGCAGGTCGACCAATTTCAGGGCAACGAGCAGGGAAAGGGCCAGGAGCAGGAAGCGGCTGGTTTGCCGAAAGATTTCCGCGAGCAGTCTGTAACGCAACTCGCGCTGCTTTTCCGCCCAGGCGGCGACATGCGTGCTCAGGCGGCTGACCAGGGTGCGCAAAACGACGAAGAGCGTCAGGCTGACCGCCATGACGATCGCGATATTCAGCCAGTGGGTTTGGTTGAACCAGAAGTCCCAATCCTGCATGGGCTTTATGACCTCCTATGCAAATAAACCGGGCGGCGCGACTGCGCCGCTAATTTATTCGGTAGAGGCTGAGGGCGATAGTTCAGCCCATGTGCGTTTGCCTGGCTTCAAAGAGCCGCGTCGGGCTGTTTGCGCGTCGCCATGTGTCGCAGGTAACCGAGCAATTGCTGTAGCTCGGCCTCGCTCAACACCGCCTCGCTGAAGCCGGGCATCTTGCCTTGCGGCCAGCGCCGCAGGCTTTGCGGGTTGCGGATATAAGCGGCGAGGAAGCCTTCGGCAAAATACTCGGTCGGGTTATGCGGGATGTTCAGGTCCGGGCCGAAGGCCGCGTCTCCCGCCGCATTCAGCCGGTGACAGGCCATGCAGTGTTTCTGATAAAGGGCGAAGCCAGCCTGGGTACTGGCGTCGGCATCGACGGCGGGAAGCAGTGCGGGGAAGCGTTCGGCCACCGGCGCCAGCTTGCGGATGGCCGCCACCTGATAGGGCCACTGCTCGGGGCCGATCTGGCTGGCGTCGGGGTTTTGCCAAACCAGGTAGAAGGGCCCGGCGCTGGGTTTGCCGGCGGCCAAGGCTGGCCAGGGTTGGGCCGGGTCTTCGATCGCCAGCCAGGCTTGCGCGCCGCTCTGGGCCAGCAATAAGGCGGCCGGCAATTCGGCGGCGAAACCATCCAGGGCAACGGCCTGCAAGTGATCGCCCGGTTGTACGCCGCTGAGCAGTGCGGCCAGTGGTACCGCACGATAGCGCATGGCGCGTTTATAGCTGACGTCTTCGGCGATTTCGATTTGCCGCGCCTGCGGATGCGCCAGTAACTCGGCACTCCGCCAATTGCGGCTCGCCGGGCCGATATCCAGTTCGAGTTCGGCGGCCTGCGCCGTGGCGCTCAGGGGTAACAAGGCCGCTAGGGTTAGCGTTGCGAATAATTTCAAGGTTGCTGCTCCATTGGCGTTTGCAGGTGTTATCGAGGCTGGTAGGGAAACGAACCGCCCGATGCTGCCCGATCACTGCCTGGGCTTCAATGCCGTGCCGATATGTACGGTGGGTCGGTGTGAGCTGCACCTGGCCGCAAGCGCAGGTGCCGGAGCGCAAGCACGGCAAAACGCTCGAGATTGAAGGGAGAGGAGGGGGCAGATCGCCCCGCACTGCATTACCGCTTAAACACGGTAATGCAGCAACGGGGTATGGACGTTCAGCTGACCAGTCGGGTCAAGTTGGGGACGATTAAAATCAGCGTGGTGGCAAACAGAATAAGACTCGCTTGCCGGATCTTTGGCTGTCTAAACATGGCTACCTGCCTATTCTTCTTGTTGGTGTGGCGGCATCCGCCGCTCACATGGCTCTCAGCTATTGCGTCGAGACCTGGGCTGAAGCCGTCCCGGCAAAACCCGGCGATGGCTTATTTTTCTTTCTTCCCGCTATTTCTATTACGTCTGCCTTAGTAACTCTAGGGTGGCACTGCAGTGTGGATAGAAGTCTTGGTAGTTAGATATCCATGGCTTGAAGCGGCTGGTTATGACAGACGTCGGCGATTCTCCCGCGGGCTTGTACTAGAGCGGCCATGCGCTTCAGGGCCAGAGCCGACCGTTCGTCTGAGCTGAGCGGTCAATAGCCCTGAGCGCTTCGGTCATTGAGGTGGATATGCCTGGGCGTATGTAATGCCGGAAGGCTACTGAGGAACCGCGGCGCGGGTATCGAATGGATTCTGCCAGGCGCGTCGTTTGGCCACCGCGACCCGCCCGCGAGGTTTTCCCGGCCCGTCGAGATAGGCGCAATCGCCGATATGCGCCGCCAGACACTCATCCACCGGCTGTACGAGGACGCCATGACCGAAGCATTTATTTTCGATGCGCTGCGCACGCCCCGCGGCAAAGGCAAGAAGGACGGTGCACTGTACAGCGTCAAACCGGTCGACTTGGTCGCCGGCCTGCTCAGGGCGCTGCAAGCACGCAATAACCTGGACACCAGCCAGGTCGACGACATCGTGCTCGGCTGCGTGACCCCGGTGGGCGATCAGGGCGCGGATATCGCCAAGACCGCCGCCATGGTCGCCGATTGGGATGTCAGCGTTTCCGGCGTGCAGCTCAATCGCTTCTGCGCCTCCGGCCTGGAGGCGGTCAATCTCGGGGCGATGAAAGTGCGTTCCGGTTTCGAGGACCTGGTGGTGGTCGGCGGCGTCGAGTCCATGTCGCGCGTGCCCATGGGCACCGATGGCGGCGCCTGGGTGATGGACCCGGCGACCAATATGCACAGCCATTTCACCCCCCAGGGCATCGGCGCCGACCTGATCGCCACGCTGGAGGGCTTCAGCCGCGCCGATGTCGACGCCTTCGCCCTGCGTTCGCAGCACAAGGCCGCCCGTGCCAGTGCCGACGGCTCATTCGACAAATCCCTGGTTGCGGTGACCGATCAGAACGGCATCGTGCTGCTCGACCACGACGAATTCATTCGCGGCGATTCCACCCTCGAGGGGTTGGGCAAGCTCAAGCCGAGCTTCGAAACCATGGGCCAGATGGGCTTCGATGGCACCGCGCTGCGGGTCTATAGCCATGTCGAACGGATAGAGCACGTGCACACCCCGGGCAACAGCTCGGGGATCGTCGACGGCTCCGCTTTGATGCTGATCGGCAGCGCCGCCAAGGGCAAGGAACTGGGCCTGAAACCTCGGGCGCGAATCGTCGCTACCGCGGTGACCGGCACCGATCCGACCATCATGCTCACCGGCCCTGCGCCGGCCACGCGCAAAGCGCTGGCCAAGGCCGGCCTGGACATCGCCGATATCGACCTGTTCGAGGTCAACGAAGCCTTCGCCTCGGTGGTGTTGAAGTTCATGAAGGACATGGGCGTGGCCGAGGACAAGGTCAACGTCAACGGCGGTTCCATCGCCTTGGGCCATCCGCTGGGCGCTACTGGCTGCGCGATTCTCGGCACCTTGCTCGACGAGCTGGAGAAGCGTCAGTTGCGCTACGGCCTGGCCACGCTCTGCGTCGGCGGCGGTATGGGTATAGCCACCATCATTGAGCGCATCTAAGGAGCTTTCAGAGACTACTGCGCTCGACCATGCTGCGTTGGAAATCGTCCGGGAATGCTCATTTGCAACAGCAAACTCCGCTTCCCAAACGATTTCCGCCTTGCCTGCCCTTCGCTCGCGACGTCTCTGAAGAGCTCCCCCATTTTTAGGGGATAGGAAACGAAATGACTGACGCCATCCGTTACGAAAAAGGCCAGGACGATATCGTCGTGCTGACCATGGATATGCCCGGCCAGAGCGCCAATACCATGAACGCGGTGTACCGCGAGGCCATGGCCAAGACCATCGAGCGCCTGGAGCACGAGAGGGATGAAATCGCCGGGGTGATCGTCACCTCGGCGAAGAAAACCTTCTTCGCCGGCGGCGATCTGAACGAACTGATCAAGGTCACCAAGGCCGACGCCAAGCCGTTCTACGAGATGATCCTGAACATCAAAGGCCAGCTGCGCCGCCTGGAAACCCTGGGCAAGCCGGTGGTGGCGGCGATCAACGGCGCCGCCCTGGGCGGTGGCTGGGAAATCGCCCTGGCCTGTCATCACCGCATAGCCCTGGACAGTTCCAGCGTGCAGATAGGCTTGCCGGAAGTGACCCTCGGCTTGTTGCCGGGCGGCGGTGGGGTGGTGCGCATGGTGCGCCTGCTCGGCCTGGAAAAAGCCCTGCCGTACCTGGCCGAGGGCAAGAAAGTGCGCCCGGCCGCGGCGCTCAAGGCTGGATTGATCGACGAGCTGGCCAGCGATAAAGACGATCTGCTGGCCAAGGCACGCGCCTGGATCGCCGCCAATCCTTCGCCGAAACAGCCCTGGGACGAAGCCGGCTACAAGATCCCCGGCGGCACGCCGGCAAGCCCCAATGTCGCGCAAATGCTGGCGATCGCCCCGAGCGTGCTGCGCGACAAGACCAAAGGCTGCTTCCCCGCGCCGGAGAAAATCCTCTGCGCCGCGGTCGAGGGCGCCCAGGTCGATTTCGACACCGCGCAGCTGATCGAGGCCCGCTACTTCACCGAGCTGACCACCGGGCAGGTGGCGAAGAACATGATCGGTACCTTCTGGTTCCAGCTCAACCAGATCAACGCCGGCGGCTCGCGGCCCGAGGGCTTCGCGCCTTATGTGACGAAGAAAGTCGGCGTGCTTGGCGCCGGCATGATGGGCGCGGGCATCGCCTATGTTTCCGCCGTGGCGGGGATCGAAGTGGTGCTCAAGGATGTCTCCATCGAAGCGGCGGAAAAGGGCAAGAGCTACTCGGCCAAACTGCTGGAGAAGAAAGTCAGCCGCGGCCAGATGAGCGTGGAAAAACGCGATGCCATCCTCGCCCGCATCACCGCTACCGATAAAGAGGCCGACTTCGCCGGATGCGACCTGGTGATCGAAGCGGTGTTTGAAGACCGCGACCTCAAGGCCACGGTCACCGCGGCCGCCGAGCGTGTCGCCGCGAGCGATGCGCTGATCGCCTCCAACACCTCGACCTTGCCGATCACCGGATTGGCCGCCGCGGTGCGCAATCAGGACAGGTTCATCGGCCTGCACTTCTTCAGCCCGGTGGACAAGATGCCGCTGGTGGAGATCATCCGTGGCGCGCGCACCAGCGACGCAAGCCTGGCGCGTGGCTTCGACTACGTCATGCAGATCAACAAGACTCCGATCGTGGTCGAGGACAGCCGCGGCTTCTTCACCTCGCGGGTATTCGGCACCTTCACCAACGAAGGCATCGCCATGCTCGGCGAAGGCATCAGCGCGGCGATGATCGAAACCGAGGCGCGCAAGGCCGGCATGCCGGTGGGGCCGCTGGCGATCAGCGACGAAGTGTCGCTGAGCCTGATGAGCCATATTCGCCAGCAGACCATCAAGGACCTGGTCGCCGAGGGCGAGCAGATCCCCGACCACCCGGCGTTCGCGGTGATCGATCTGATGCTGAACGAGTACAAACGGCCGGGCAAAGCCGCTGGCGGCGGCTTCTACGATTACCCGCAGGCGGGTAAGAAGCAGCTATGGCCCGACCTCAAGGCGCGTTTCGAGAAGCCCGATGCACAGATATCCCAGGAGGACGTGCGCGACCGTATCCTGTTCATCCAGGCCATCGAGACCGTGCGCTGCCTGGAGGAGGGCGTATTGAAGTCGGTAGCAGATGCCAATATCGGTTCTATCTTCGGCATCGGCTTCGCCGCCTGGACCGGCGGTGCGCTGCAGTTCATCAATCAATACGGGATCAAGGACTTCGTCGCCCGCGCCCACTACCTGGCCGAGCAATATGGCGAACGCTTCGAACCGCCGGCGTTGCTGCGGGAGAAGGCCGCCAAGGGCGAATCCTTCTGACCGCGCGTCTTGCGCTGCACGGAGCCGGCTCCCACGAGCCGGTTTTTTATTGCCCGCGGTATTTACCCGCACCCCGTGGGCCAATCGCTGTCCATCGTTTTGGGGGCAGCGTGGGAGAACCGCCATGAAAATATTGTTGTTACCGTTATTGCTGTTGGCTGGATTCTTGACGAGCGTAGCCCAGGGCGATGATGTGGAAGGGCTGACGACCATCGAGCAGGAACGCGAGTTGAGCGGCAGGCAGATGGAACTGGAGCGTGAGCGCGGGGACGCGGCTGCGGAGCATTTCGGCGAAGAGCTGGAGGGCGAACTGAGGGACGCACCACCCCTCGACCCCGGTGGCAATTCGATGGATATCGATCCGCTGCCGCCGCAGATCTCTCCGGGTTCTCCGACAATCGCGCCTACTCCGTCGCCGGTTCCCGCGCCGCGCCTACCGGGCGAGTCCGAACGCGACAGGCTGATCCCGGGCAGTGGCAATTGATTCGGGCCTGAGCCGATGCCGAGCAGTAGCGAGCAAACGCGGCGTGCCGTCGATCGGCAGCGCTGGCGTTTGCTGCGTCAAACCGAGGCGTGGCTGGAGGCGCCGATGGTGGCGCTGGGTTTCATTTGGCTGGCGCTGCTGATCGTCGAATTGGTGCGCGGCGCCTCGCCGCTCCTGTCATTGATCGGTCGCGGCATCTGGCTGATTTTCATCGCCGACTTTCTACTGCGCTTCAGCTTGGCGCCGCAGAAACTCACCTACCTGAAGCGCAACCTGCTGACCTTGCTCGCGCTGCTGTTGCCGGCCCTGCGCACTCTGCGCGTGCTGCGTATGGCCCGTATCCTGCGCGCCGGTCGCGGTCTCAATCTGCTGCGCATTCTCACCTCGATCAATCGCGGGATGAAAGCGCTGCGCCGCACCATGCATAGACGCGGTTTCGGCTATGTGGTAGCGCTGACGGTATTGGTGATTCTCGCCGGCGCCGCCGGCATCTACGCCTTCGAAGGCGGCCGACCGGGGTTCGCCAGCTACGGCGAATCGCTCTGGTGGACGGCGATGCTGATCACCAGCCTTGGCTCGGAAGCCTGGCCGCATACGCCGGAAGGACGGCTGCTGTGTTTCCTGCTCGGCCTCTATGGCTTTGCCGTATTCGGCTATCTGACTGCGACCCTGGCGTCCTTTTTCGTCGACCGCGATGCGGCGGACAAGCAATCGGCCATCGCCGGGCAGGCTTCTAACGAGGCGCTGCGCGCGGAGATTCGCCAATTGCGCGAAGACCTCCGTCGCCAGACGCCGCCGCGTTGAACCGTCAAGCGACCTGGCACCAGCCGTTGCGCACGCAGAGCTCGTGATGAATCGCCAGGCGCTCGCTTTGCCGGGTCGGCATCGGCAAGGCCAGCAGACCTCCATTGTCGAGGTGGATAGCCAATTCCGATTCGAAAAACAGGCCGTTGTCGTCGAGGGTCACGTAGGTGATGCCATAGCCGTTCAGCGGCAGGGCGGTGGCAGTGCTCATGGTCGGGCTCCGGGTTGGCGTTGATCGTGCCGCATCATTGCCGAGCCGCCCGAACGCCGGAAGTGAATGCCCTTTATGGTGAATATCGAGCGGGCTGATAGGCAGCTCTGCCGGTACGTCGCCGTCTATGCTACAAAGTGCGGGCCCGCTCCGTTTGTTTATTCAGGACCCCTCATGTCGCTACGCATTTGTATTCTCGAAACCGATATTCTGCGCCCCGAGTTGATCGAGCAGTACCAAAGCTACGGCCATATGTTCGAGCGGTTGTTCGCTCGGCAGCCGATTGCGGCGAGCTTCGAAGTATTCAATGTGGTGGAGGGCAATTATCCGCCGGATGAGCAGCGTTACGACGCCTATCTGGTCACCGGCAGCAAGGCCGACTCCTTCGGCCCCGAACCCTGGATTCAGACGCTCAGGCTCTACTTGCTCGAGCGCTACCGGCATGGCGACAAAATTCTCGGTATCTGTTTCGGCCATCAGTTGCTGGCGTTGCTATTCGGTGGCCACGCCGAGCGCGCCGAGCGTGGCTGGGGGGTGGGTATACACCGTTACGAGGTCAAGCACCAACCGGCCTGGATGATGCCGCCGCTGGAAGAGTTGACCCTGCTGATCAGCCACCAGGATCAGGTCACCAGATTGCCCGAGAACGCCACTTTGCTGGCCTCCAGCGAGTTCTGTCCGATCGCCGCCTATTGCATCGGCGATCAGGTGTTGTGCTTCCAGGGCCACCCGGAATTCATCCACGACTATTCCAAGGCACTGTTGGAAATCCGCCAGCACCATATCGGCGAACCGGCTTACACCCAAGGTATGAGTAGCTTGGAACACGAGCATCAGGGGCACACGGTCGCGGAGTGGATGATGCGCTTCGTCGCCCACGGGCGAACCGGTCTGGACGATTGAGCGAAGCTGGCAGAAGGCTACGACGTGCGTCTCGCAGCCAAGAGGCGAGCAAGGCCCGGCGGATGGGTTACAGCCAGCCGTAATGTTTGAAACTTACGTATAGCCCAACGCCCCCCGCGGCGATAAAGCCAAGGACGCCGAAGTAGCCGAATTGCCACGTCAGCTCCGGCATATTCTCGAAATTCATCCCGTAAATCCCCGCTACCGCAGTGGGGAAGGCCAGGATCGCCGCCCAGGCGGCGAACTTGCGCTGGGTGATGCTCTGCCGCGAAGACTCCAGCAAAAGGCCGATCTCGATGGCGTGGTCGGCCATTTCGCGCAAGGCGGCCAAATCTTCGAGCAGGCGGTTCACATGGATCGCCACGTCGCGAAAGTACGGGCGCATGTGTTTATCGATAAACGGGAAGTCCAGACTTTGCAGCTCCTGGCAGATTTCCGCCAGCGGGCCGATGTAACGACGCAAGCGCAGCAGGTTGCGCCGCAGGCATTGGATACGCTCGACGTCGGCCTGGGCCAGCGTACGTTTGAACGCCACCCGCTCGATCTCCTCCAACTCTTCGTAATAGTCGTCCATCCTCGGGCGGTAATTCTCGATGACGAAATTGAGCAGGGCGTAGAGCACGAAATCTTCGCCGTGTTCGAGCAATAGCGGTCGCGCTTCGCAGCGTTGACGAACCTGTGAGTAAGGTGCCGATTCGCCGTAACGCGCGCTGATGACGTAGCCCGTGCCGGCGAACAGCTGGGTTTCGATGAATTCCAGTTCGCCATCGACCAGGACCGGCGAATAGAGCACCAGAAACAGCGCGTCGCCGAAGGTCTCCAGCTTGGGCCGGGTATGCCGTTGCAGGGCATCCTCCAGGGCCAGCTCATGCAGGTTGTACTGGCGCTGCAGGTTGGTCAGCTCCTCGGTGCCGGGGTCGTGCAGGCCGATCCAGACGAAGTGGCCGGGCTTTTTCGACCACGACAGCCCCTCGTCGAGCGTGATATCGGTGACTCTCTTGCCTTTGTAATAAACGGCGGCGGCAACGACTTGACCCATTTCGACTCCTCGGTTGGCTGCGGCGCTGGGGCACGGCTGCGTATGCGTCGCTCAGAATAGCGATTGTTGCCAGGATTCGAACGCAATGAGTCGATATATTCAGCCGTTCTTTGCGGCGAGTTCGACAGTCCGCGATCAGTTGCCCTGTGCCAACTGCCGATCCATCATGTCGATGCATTGCGCCATTTGCGTCCGGCAATCGTCGATCAGCTTCGGCAAGTCGTCCAGGCTCAGCCCGGCGGTCGGGATCGCCGGCAGCGAGCGGATCATGATCTTGCCGCTGTTCCAGCTATTCATCTTCAGGCGCTTGGCATAGCTGCTGACGCACACCGGGATGATCGGCACGCCCGCGGCGATGGCCATCTGGAAAGCCCCCTTCTTGAACGGCAACAAGCCCTTGCCGAGGTTGCGCGTGCCCTCGGGGAATACCCAGATCGAGGTGTCCTTATGCTTGAGCGTGTCGGTGGTGGTGAGCATCGCCCGCTTGGCGCTTATGGCATTGCCGCGGTCGAGCAGCACATTGCCGGCCAACCAATACAATTGCCCGAAAAACGGCACCCAGCGCAGGCTTTTCTTGCCGAGGCTCACGGTCCGCTTGGGCACGACCCGGCCCAGGACATAGAGGTCGTAGTTGGACTGATGATTGGCGACTATGACGTAGGAGCGCTCATGCTCGAGCAGCGCCTGCACGTCGGTGCTCAGCTTAAGACGCAGTAGCCAGAGCGCCGGTAACGAATAGAGGCGGGCGCAGAGGCGGCTGTTGTCGGGGTTGAACGGGCGGCACAGCCCCAGCAGCAATCCCAGGGTACCGGCGAGAATGAAGTGCACGCCCATCGCCAACATGCGCAGAAGAAAAAGCATCTGGTACATCCGTCATAGGAAAAAGGCGCGCAGTGTACGGGTGTGCACTCTGCTCGGCAATCGCTGCCGATCAGAGGTAATTGGCGGGAGATGGTGGGCTGTTATCCGTTGTTCGTTGCCGTAGGGGGCCATGTCTCGTTGAGCTTCGTCGCTGCGCTCCTCAACGGAGCGCAGCCTGATCCAACGGCTTATCGCCGTGCAACACGCCATTGGAACATAGCCTTTTTATTCATGCCGATGCCTGTTGGGCTTCGCTGCGCTCAGCGCCAACCTACCCATTGCATGCATCACCTACCGGGAACATAGCTATAAAAAAGCCCGGCTGTCGAGACCGGGCTTGTGTCGTTGCGGGGCGCTGTCAGAGCAATTGCTGTTTATCCAGCTCC
>NZ_CAMPHN010000124.1 GCF_946885885.1 uncultured Pseudomonas sp. | reverse complement strand
GCGCGGAAAGCCTGGTGGACGGCAAAAGCATCATGGCCGTGATGATGCTGGCCGCCGGCAAAGGCACGGCCATCTACCTGCATACCGAAGGCGAGCGGGAAGACGAAGCGCTGAGCGCGTTGATCGAGCTGATCGACAACTACTTCGACGAAGGCGAGTAGGCGTACATCCACTCGATCGGCGTGCACGCCAAAGAATTTGGCGCGCCGCACCCAATATCTCTCCAATAGCCGCGATATACCCTGTCGGGTTACGCGGCGCCTTAATTCAGCAGCAAGCCTTCGGTCAGCGGCACGCGCCGCTAACCCGACCTACGACTGCAAGCTGCAAGCTGCAAGCTGCAAGCTGCAAGCTGCAAGCGAATCAGCATGCCGTCCACTCTGCCCCTGGCCAACCAAGCCCCGCCGTTACTTGCGGCTTAGGGCTTGTAGCTTGCCGCTCTGGTCTTAGCTACCCGCCACCGTCATCCGCTCGATCAGTACCGAGCCGGTGCGGATATTGCTGCGCAGCTCCAGATCGCTGCCCACGGCGACTATCTGCTTGAACATATCGCGCAGGTTGCCGGCAATGGTCACTTCCTGCACCGGGAACTGGATCTCGCCGTTTTCCACCCAGTAGCCGCCGGCCCCGCGCGAATAATCGCCGGTGACCATATTCAGGCCCTGCCCCATCAGTTCGGTCACCAGCAGACCGCGGCCCATACGTTTGATCAGCGCTTGCTGATCTTCGCTGCCATGGCTGACAAACAGGTTGT
The DNA here is from genome assembly GCF_946885885.1 of uncultured Pseudomonas sp. Next base: position 11,926 of record NZ_CAMPHN010000124.1, on the reverse strand, counting down.
GCACGCCGCCGGCGTTGGCCGTGCTGGGCATGCCCAGCTTGCGTCCGGAATAGGTGCCGAGTACGTAGGACAGCAACTCACCGCGCTCGACGAAGGATTTGGCATAAGTCGCCAGACCGTCGCCATCGAAAGAGGCGCTACCGAGCGCGCGGGGAATATGCGGCCGCTCATCCAGATTCAACCACTCGGGGAACAACTGCTGCCCCAGGGTGCCTTCGAGGAACGACGACTTGCGGTACAGGTTGCCGCCGGAAATCGCCGCGAGAAAGCTGCCGAACAGACCGGTGGCCAACTCCGCGGAGAACAGTACCGGCACTTCGCAGGTCGGCACCGGACGCGCGCCGAGGCGACTGACCGCACGCTCGGCGGCGCGCTGGCCAATACCGGCGGCATCGGCCAACAACTCGCCTTGGCGATTGACGTCGTACCAGTAGTCGCGCTGCATCTGTCCGCCGGCTTCGGCGATCATCACGCAGCTCAGGCTGTGCCGGGTACTGGCATAGCCACCGATAAAGCCGTGACTGTTGCCGTAGACCCGGCAACCCTGGTGCGTGTTGAGCGTGGTGCCGTCGGCGTTCTTGATCCGCTCGTCCGCGGCAAAGGCCGCGGCCTCGCAGCGCAGGGCCTGTTCGATGGCCTGCTCCGGGCTGATCGACCAGGCATGGTAAAGATCCAGATCGACCAGGTCGCGCGCCATCAGCGCCGCATCGGCAAGCCCCGCGGACTCGTCTTCGGATGCATACTTGGCAATCGCCAGGGCCGCGGCCACGGTTTCCCGAATCGCCGTATCGCCGCTCGCCGAGGTACTGGCCGAGCCCTTGCGCTGGCCGACATACAGGGTGATGCCGAAGCCCTGATCGCGATTGAATTCGACGGTTTCCACCTCACCCTGACGCACCGAGGTGGACAAACCCTGCTCGACCGATACCGCGACCTCGCAAGCGCTGGCGCCCTGCTTTTTCGCTTCGGCGATAATCTGTTCGACCTGGGCCTGCAAGAACGGCACGGCCTGAGGACCAACGCTATCTACTGCACTCATAAAAACTCCTGAACAATTATCGGCACGATGACGGCACTGGCGCCGAACGCTGCAATTGGAAACTTGCTGCTATCATGACGGCGTTTTCCATTGGACCACCTTCATGTCTGAATACCTTGACGACTTCTCCGGCGAGAAGAGCAAAACCCAGGTCAAACGCGAGCTGCATGCCCTGCAAGAACTGGGTCAGCGCCTGACCACCTTGAAACCCGACCTGCTGAACAAGCTGCCGCTGACCGACGAACTGCGTCGCGCCCTGGCGGAAGCGCCCAAGCACACCGCCAACGCCGCGAAAAAACGCCACGTCCAGTTCATCGGGCGCTTGATGCGCGACCAGGACACCGACGCCATCCTCACCCTGCTCGATCAACTCGACGCCTCCACCCGTCAGTACAACGAGCGCTTCCACAATCTGGAGCGCTGGCGCGACCGGCTGATCAATGGCACCGACGAAACGCTGGAAACCTTTGTCGGCGACTATCCCGACGCCGACCGGCAGCACCTGCGCCAGCTGATTCGCCAGGCCCAACACGAACTGGCGCAGAACAAGGCCCCGGCTGCCTCACGCAAAATCTTCAAATACATCCGCGAACTGGACGAAACACAGCGCGGATTACGCTAAAGCCCAACAGCGCAGGCCCATCGCAATGTTGGGCTTCGCTGAGCTCAGCCCAACCTACAGGTTGCCAGTCATCCACAACAGCAGCGGCACGAGCCAGGCCAGCGTGACCATAAGGCCAACCAGGCTGACCAAACCGTCACTCCAACCGCGCGGGTCAATCGAAAGCAGCCGCAACGACCAGTAACCCTTGCCATACAACAACACTTCCACCAGGAAATAGAACAGCGCCTCCATCAAGCGCCAGTACCACCCACGGTAATTGCATCGATCTTCAGCGTCGGCTGGCCGACGCCCACCGGCACCGACTGGCCGTCCTTGCCGCAGGTGCCGACGCCGCTATCCAGGGCCAGGTCGTTGCCGACCATCGACACCTTGCTCATCGCTTCCGGACCGTTGCCGATCAGGGTGGCGCCCTTGACCGGCGCGGTGATCTTGCCGTCCTCGATCAGGTAGGCCTCGCTGGTGGAGAAGACGAACTTGCCGCTGGTGATATCCACCTGGCCGCCGCCCAGGTTGGCGCAATAGATGCCTTTCTTCACCGAGCGGATGATTTCTTCCGGGTCGCTTTCCCCGGCCAGCATGTAGGTATTGGTCATGCGCGGCATCGGCAGGTGCGCATAGGATTCGCGACGGCCGTTGCCGGTGCAGGCTACGCCCATCAGACGGGCATTCAGCTTGTCCTGCATATAGCCCTTGAGCACGCCGTTCTCGATCAGCGTGGTGCACTGGGTCGGCGTGCCTTCGTCGTCGATGCTCAGGGAGCCGCGGCGCTCGGCCAGGGTACCGTCGTCGACGATGGTGCACAGGCTGGAGGCGACCTTCTCGCCCATGCGTCCGCTGTAGGCCGAGCTACCCTTGCGATTGAAATCGCCTTCCAGGCCGTGGCCGACCGCCTCGTGCAGCAACACACCGGACCAGCCGGCGCCCATCACCACCGGCATGCTGCCGGCCGGCGCGGGTATCGCCTCGAGGTTGACCAGGGCCTGACGCAAGGCTTCGCGGGCATAGCCCATGGCGCGGTCTTCCCGCATGAAATAGCGGTAGTCGGTACGCCCGCCGCCGCCCTGGCCGCCACGCTCGCGCCGGCCGTTCTGCTCGACAATGACGCTGACGTTGAAACGCACCAGCGGCCTGATATCCGCGGCCAGACTACCATCGACAGCGGCGACCATGACCCGGTCCCACACCCCGGCAAGGCTCACGGTCACTTGCTTGATCCGTGGATCGAGGGCGCGGGTGGCTTGGTCGACCTGCTTCAGCAGTTCGACCTTTTCCGCCCGCCCGATCACGTCCAACGGGTTGTCGTGCCCGTACAGCGCCGTCACCGCCGGGCTGCGGAACGCCTGGACCTGAGCGCTCTGTCCGGCGCGGGCAATCGAGCGCGCGGCCTGCGCGGCCTGCGCCAAGGCGTCGGCGGTGATCGCATTGCTGTAGGCGAAACCGGTTTTCTCGCCGGACTGGGCGCGCACACCAACGCCCTGATCGAGGTGGAAGCTGCCCTCCTTGACGATGCCATCCTCAAGCACCCAGGTTTCGGAAACCTGGCTTTGAAAATACAGGTCGGCGGCGTCGATACCCGGGCCGGCCAAATCGCCCAGCACGCCGGGCAGTTGCTCGATACTCAAGCCACCGGGGCCCAGCAGGTGCTCGCTAACCGACAACAACATCTCGCTCATGGCTGCTTTATCCCGTTCATTTGCGTTCTATATCGGGCAGCCGCGGCTCGGCTGCTGTGAAAAATCGTTTGTGCTGCGCCACCGGCATACGCTGGCGAATGGCGGTTTGCTCCAGTGGGTCGCGTACGGCCTGCAAGCAGCCTTCGCCCTGCGCCTGCTCCGCCAATACCCGCCCCCAGGGGTCGATGATCGCCGAATGGCCGAACGTCTCGCGCCCACCAGGATGGCTACCGCCTTGGCCCGCGGCGAGGACATAGCACTGGGTTTCGATGGCCCGCGCGCGGGTCAGCACCTGCCAGTGCGCGGCGCCGGTTACCGCGGTAAAGGCCGCCGGAATGCTGATCAACTCAGCGCCGGCCTCGCGCAAAGCGCCATAGAGTTCAGGAAAGCGCAGGTCATAGCACACCGTCAAACCCAAACGACCCAACGGTGTGTCGGCTACCACCAGTCGATCGCCGTGGGCGAAGTCGTCGGACTCGCGGTAACGGCCGTGGCTGTCGGCGACATCCACATCGAACAGGTGCAGCTTGTCGTAGCGCGCCGCCTGCTGCCCCTGGGCATCGATCAGCAGACTGCAGGCATGGGCTTTGGCTTCGGGCCGGCCTTGCGGCGGCAAGGGTAAGGTGCCGGCGACTATCCATAGGCCGAGATCGCGGGCGGTCTGCTTCAACCACGGCAGAATCGGCCCTTCGCCCAGAGCTTCGCGACGCCCCAGCTCGGCCAGATCGCGGCGGCCCATGGCGGCGAAGTTTTCCGGCAGCACCGCCAGCCGGGCGCCACCGGCGGCGGCCTGCTCCAGCAGCGCTGCGGCTTGGCGTAAATTGGCCAACACATCGTCCTGACTGACCATTTGAATCACGGCTACGTTCATGGCATCCCATTGACGAAAGGTCGATAACGACGCGGGCTAGGATAATAGCGCCGCACCCTACCCCATAACCTATTTGGGCTTTTCGAAGGGTTTATCGAAGCTGATCTGCGGATCCGACAATGCCCCCTCGACGTCGTATTGCACACTGGCGAAACGCGCCACGCGATCGCCGAGCAGTTTATCGGCGATGAACAGCGCACCGCCGATCGCCGGTGCCCCGACGATCAAGGCGGCCAACGGCAGGTTGTTGGTCACCGGCAAGGTCACCAGAAGCTTGGCATCAATCATCTGATCGGCCATATCCAGGGTGCCGTTGAGTTCCAGATTGCTCGACGGGCCGGTCAGGGTGATCGGCTCCTGGGTCGTGAATACGCCGTTCTCTGCGACCAGCAGACCTTTGACCCGGTCATAGCTCAGGCCTTTGCCGAGCAGATCGGAGAAGTCCAGGCGCAGGCGACGACCGATCGAATTGAAGTTGAGCAGGCCGAATACGCGCAGCGCCGAGGCCGGCCCCTGCACTTCGGAGAATTGCCCGTTGCGCATCGCCGCATCCATGCTGCCGCTGAAGCGCTTCATGCTGGCCCAGGCCGGCGAACCCGGCCAGCGCCCGTCGATATCCAAGCGAAAGCTTTCGCTGCTGGCGGTCGGCGCATAGTTCCAGGCCAACAGTACATCGGCCAGATCCTTACCCTGCAGGCGCCCCTGATACCAACTCGTGGTGGCTCCCGGCGCCCCCTGCCAACCGCCGTTGCCGATCAGTTGCAGGCCTTTCAGGTTGAGATCCAAATCGCTGAAGCGCACCCCCTGGGCATCCGGCCTGGCCTTCAACGACCAAGTGCCCAAAACCTCGGGACCCTGCGTAACCTCGGCGATACGTATATCCAAGGCCGGTATCTGTCGCGGGTCGACATCGCGCAATGGGTCGGGCTTTTCTTCCACGACCTGATCGGGCGCCGGCGTCACTTTCAGCTCAGCCGCGGGGAAGCGCAGGTAATCGAGGTCGACCGCGATGGGCGCGGTCGCCTCATCCGGCAACTCGATCCGGCCCTTGAGCACCTGGCTGTCCAGACTCAAGGCCCAGACGGCCGAAGCACGTTGGAGTTGCAGCGAGAGATCGTCGAGGCTGACGCCGAAACCGTTGAAGCGCCCTATGTCCAGGCGCGCATCCTTGAACAGTTGCTCCGCATCGTCGCGCGGCACGCTGGCGTAGGGTTTGAGCGCGGCCTGCCAAGCGCTCCAATCCAGTTCGGCCAGGCGCCCGCGCAGCCTTACCCCGGGCGCGGACGGCAAGGTAGCAGGACCATCGGCCAAGCGCAGTTCGCCGCGACCTTCGGCCAGTTTGCCCACGGGCGCCGCGAACGACAGGCTGGCCAGATCGCCGTAATCCAACCAGTAACGGCGCTCGGGCCCGTCCAGGGTCATCCGCCAATCGGCATAACCTTCGGCCGCCGCCGGCTTGCCGAAGGGCGTCGGCAGTTCGACGGCCAACCCCTTGAGGTTGGAATCCACCCGCAGTTGGCTATCGGCACCATCTAGGGTCAAACGTAGGCGATAGGGCAACACGCCCTGCAACGGCAGCGCCCGGGTCACCCCGAGCCAGGCGGTCAGCTGGTTCAGCTGCACCTGCCCATGGGCTTCGATTCGGCTGCGCGCCTGGCCACGGGAACCTTCGGCGATGGCCTTGCCGCGCACCGCGTGGCCGAGCGCCTGAGCGCGAATATCCGGGGCACTCAAGCCTTTGGCGGTGTCATAGCGAAAGGCACCGCGTAACTGGCTGAGTTCCAGTTCGGGGTTGCTCAGTTTGAGCCGCGCGCCCTCGGTGGCGAAATCCACCACCACCGCCGGCGCCAGGCCTTTGCGCAACGGGATGTCGAGGTTCAAGGCCCCGGATAGCGGTCCCTCGCCCTGCCAACCGGCGAAAATCTCCGCCGTGCCGATGGGCGCCTCCTGGAGGATCTTCAAAGCATCGCCGACGCTGCTGCTCAGCTCGCCTTTGAGCTGCAAGCGCGGCGCCTGGCCGTCGGGCGCCGTGGGGATGTCGGCCAGCGCATCCTTGACCTGGCTGTCGAGCAAGCGGCCTTGAGCCAAACGTACACGTACGCCGCTGTCCTCGATCAGCACCTCGCCACGGCCCTCGCGCAGGCTCGGCCAGCCCGGCTGAAAGGCCAGCTCGGCCTCTTCCACATCGAAGAACAGGCTCAGGCTACGGGCGCTGTTCTCGGCGCCTTTGTTCAGAGAGCCCTGATACTGGAAATAGCCCTCGTTGACCTTGCCGCCGCGAATCGCCGCGATCAGCCAATCCGCCAGTTCCCCGCTCAACCCCGGCGCACGGGTCGGCAGGTATTTTTCGGTGAAACGCGCATCGCCGCCGCGCATGCCGACGCGCAGATCCATATAGTCTTCGGCGTCCTGATCGAGGCGCAAACGGATTAGGAAGTCACCGGCGATCGCGCCTTCCTCGCCGACCACCTGCAAATAGGGACTGCGCAGGGTGAATGCCTGGTCGTCGAGCGCCCAGGTCAGCCGCGCCTTGGCCTGGCGATACAGCCAGGGCTTGGGGAACAGGGTGTCGAGGTGCAACGAGAAGTTTTCCGTGGCCAGGCGCAGCTCGCCCTGGGCCAGATCGCCGCTCAGGTTTCCACTGACATTTTCCACCGCCGGCGAAGCCAGATAGGCGGAGAAACCGATGTTTTCGAGGTTGCTGGCGTACTGCAGGCGGCTGGGCCCTTCGCGCTGCGGCCAATAGTCCAGTTGCAGATTGCTCAAAGCGCCATGGGGTTGCAGGCTGCGCAGCACGGTCGCGGCCTGCTCCGGCAACGGCGCCAAGGCGTCGATCAAGGGCAGCAGCGGCGCCAGGTCGACGCGATCGGCGCCCAACGACCATTGTCCTTCGCGCTCGGCGGTCTCCTGATAATGGCTGAGGCTCAGTTGCGCCTGCCCCCAACGCGCCTCGCCCTGGCTGAACGCCAGGTCGTCGAGCAGCAGTTCGAAACCTTGTTTGGTTCTTTGGAAATAGGCGCTGAGGCTGACATCCTCCAGTTGCGTCGCGGCCCGTTCGCCATAGGCCCCGGCCAGTTTCGGCACATGCAAGCGGCCGACCGCGCGCCGCATCGCGCCATCGGCCCAATCGAGCCACAACTCCCCGCCACCTTGCAGGCGCTCGAGCCGCCACTCGCGGCTCAGCTCCGCCGGCAACCAGCGCGCCCAATCGCTTTGCGGCAGGCTCAGATACAGCTCGGCCTGTGCCTCGCGCCAACGCTCGGGCTGCATGCGGCTGCGCACTTGCAGTGCCAGCGGCTGGCCATCCGGCAGCAGCAGACGACCGTCGAGACGTTGGCGCGAGGCGCCGTTGCGTAGCGTCAGGTTGACATAGGAAAGCGTCAGCGCCGGCTGCTCGCGAGCTTGCAGGGTGACCTGACTGTTGAGCAACGACAGCCGCTTGATCGCCTGGGATTGCTGCAGCACCCGCGCGATATCCAGCGCCGCGGCGTCGTCACGCCGGGGCAGGCCCTTGAGCGCCCAGACGCCCTGCTCGTTCTGCCACAGGCTCAGGTGCAGACCTTCCAGCTCCAGGCGGGCGACCCGCAGTTGGCGTGCCATCAGGCTAGCGAGCACATCGGGAACCACGCGCACCTGGTCGAGGTGCACGGCGCCGTCGCCTTCGCCGAGTTGTATATCGTGGGCGATCAGCAATGGCGAAAAAGCGCTCCAGCGCCCTTCCAGGCCAGCGATGGATACCGGCTGCCCGAGCACCGCGCTGACTTTATCTTCGGCCTCCAGGCGGTATTCGGCGACCAACGGCACCAGCTCGCGGCCGAGGCTGACGTACAACGCCGAGAGCACCAGGCCGAGGGCGCACAGGCCCAGGGCCCAACGCAGCGATGCGACGAAAAAACGCGCCAGAGCTTCCATTCAGTTCAACCTTTGCCCGTACCTGGGCGCCTCATAGCAGGACCACATCGTACTGTTCCTGGGAGTACATGGTCTCGACCTGGAACTTGATGGTGCGGCCGATAAAGGCTTCCAGATCGGCGACATTGCCCGACTCCTCGTCGAGCAGGCGGTCGACCACCTTCTGGTTGGCCAGCACGCGGTAGCCCTCGGCCTGATAGGCGCGGGCCTCGCGGAGGATTTCACGGAAGATTTCGTAGCAGGTGGTTTCCGCGGTTTTCATCTTGCCGCGCCCCTGGCAACAGCTGCAGGGCTCGCACAATATCTGCTCGAGGCTCTCGCGGGTGCGCTTGCGGGTCATCTGCACCAGACCGAGCTCGGTGATGCCGATGATGTTGGTCTTGGCGTGGTCGCGCTCGAGTTGTTTTTCCAGGGTGCGCAATACCTGGCGCTGATGCTCCTGGTCTTCCATATCGATGAAATCGATGATGATGATGCCGCCGATATTGCGCAGGCGCAGTTGCCGGCCGATGGCGGTGGCCGCTTCCAGGTTGGTCTTGAAGATGGTTTCTTCGAGCGTGCGATGACCGACGAAGGCGCCGGTGTTGACGTCGATGGTGGTCATCGCCTCGGCCGGGTCGACCACCAGGTAACCGCCGGACTTGAGCGGCACCTTGCGCTCCAGGGCCTTCTGGATCTCGTCCTCGACGCCATGCAGATCGAAGATCGGCCGCTCGCCCGGATAGTGCTCCAGGCGGTCGGCGATTTCCGGCATCAGCTCGGCGATGAACTGGGCGATCTTCTGATAAGTCTCCCGCGAATCGACGCGGATCTTCTCGGTGCGTGCGCTGACCAGATCGCGCAGGGTGCGCAAGGCCAGGCTGAGGTCCTCGTAGATCACCGAGGGCGCGGGCGCGGTCTTGATCTGCGCGGCGATCTGATCCCACAAGCGCCGCAGGTAGCGGATGTCCACGAGGATTTCGTCGGCGCCGGCGCCATCGGCGGCGGTGCGCAGGATAAAACCGCCGCTCTCTTCGATGCCCTCGGCGGCGACGCAATCGGCCACTACCTGTTTGAGGCGCTCGCGCTCGGCTTCGTCTTCGATTTTCAAGGAAATGCCGACATGACTGCTACGCGGCATGTACACCAGGTAACGCGAGGGAATCGACAGCTGGGTGGTCAGGCGCGCGCCTTTGCTGCCAATCGGGTCCTTGGTGACCTGCACCACCAAGGCCTGGCCCTCGTGCACCAGGGCGCTGATGCTTTCCACCGCACTGCCCTCGCGGCTGGAGATTTCCGAGGCATGAATGAACGCCGCACGCTCCAGGCCGATATCGACGAACGCCGCCTGCATGCCCGGCAGCACTCGCACCACCTTGCCTTTATAGATGTTGCCGGCGATACCCCGCTTTTGCGTGCGCTCGACGTGCACTTCCTGCAAAACGCCGTTTTCCACCACTGCCACGCGCGATTCCATCGGCGTGATATTGATCAGGATTTCTTCACTCATGCGTCCATCTCTTCGGAGATGAAGCTGCAAGCCGGGTGGCTGAAGCGATCAGCGATAGCATCCATTCACCCGCGGCCGACAACCTCTTAACTGTGGACTGGCGATTGCCAGCACGGAATAGCGAATTCTGCGAGCAGTTCGGCGGTTTCGCACAGCGGCAGCCCCACCACGGCCGAATAACTGCCCTGCAATTGACTGACGAACACCGCCGCCAGGCCCTGAATAGCATAACTGCCAGCTTTGTCCCGCGGCTCGCCCGTGGCCCAGTAGGTCTCGATCTCCGCTGGCGTCAGGCAGCGAAAGCGCACCTGGCTGGCGACCACCCGGGTGCGCACCTTGTCCGGCGAGACCAATGCCACCGCCGTCAGCACCTGATGTTCGCGGCCGGACAAGGCGCTCAGCGTGGCCACGGCTTCGTCGCAATCGGCGGGCTTACCGAGAATCCGTCCATCGAGCACCACGGCGGTATCGGCGCCGAGCACCACAGCCTCCGTCGGGTCGTCCAGCAGCACCAGACCGGCCTGCGCTTTCTCGCGGGCAAGACGCTCTACATAGGCGTGCGGCGCCTCGTCTGGCAATAGATTTTCATCGATGGGCGCGCTTAGCGTCGTGAAGGGAACCGCAATCTGGGTCAAGAGTTCGCGGCGCCGCGGTGAACCGGAAGCCAGGTAAAGCGTAGCCATGCAGACCTCTCCCAATTCGGATGGTGGCGAGGGCAGCCCTTGCCGGGCGGTTGAGCGCAATGGTTCAACGGCCCGAGCTATCGCTCGATTAATTAACGCCCATGCGCTGATGCACGCCGCGCAGGATCACGCAGACCCATGGCCACAACAGCGCACTGACCAATGCCGGCAGGATAAACGCCAAGGTCGGCGGACGGCTACCGGTCAGCGCGTTCAGCCACAACTGGACCAACTGGGCCAGGCCGAACACGACCAGCAATACGGTGCTCTGCTGCCACATGGGGAACATGCGCAGGCGTTGGTGCAGGGTCATCACCAGGAAGGTGATCAAGGTCAGGATCAGCGCGTTCTGCCCGAGCAACGAGCCGTTCAACACATCGGCGAGCAAGCCCACGCACCAAGCGCTCGCCATGCCGACCCGGTGCGGCAGGGCCAACACCCAGTACGTCAGGAACAATGCCAGCCACAACGGCCGGCCAATCTCCATGAACTGCGGCATGCTCGCGACGCTGAACAACAGCGCCACGGCCAGGCTCACCCAGATCACCCAGACGTTACGCGCACGTACGGCGATCATTGCCCGCCCTCCTGGCTATCGGCCGGATTCGCCGGCGGGGCGTCAGCTTTTTGCTGCGCTTGCTCCAGCGCTTCGCGGTCGGCCGCTTCCTGGGCCTGCGCCGAGTCGGTGGCGCGCTGTTCCGGGCTGCGCGGGTCGGTGAACACCAGCAGCATATAGCGGGTGCGGTTGAGGTTGGCGGTCGGCATGGCGCGGACGATGGCGAACGGCTGGCCCGAATCGTGGATCACCTCGGTGACCGTGGCCACCGGGTAGCCCGCCGGGAAGCGTTGGCCCAGACCCGAGCTGACCAGCAGATCGCCTTCTTTTATATCCGCGGTATCGGCGACATGGCGCAGTTCCAGACGCTCCGGATTGCCGGTGCCGCTGGCGATGGCGCGCAGGCCGTTGCGGTTGACCTGCACCGGAATGCTGTGGGTGGTGTCGGTCAGCAGCAAGACCCGCGAGGTATAGGGCATCACTTCCACCACCTGGCCCATCAGGCCGCGCGCATCCAGCACCGGCTGGCCGAGCAGCACACCGTCCTTGCTGCCCTTGTCGATCAGAATGCGGTGGGTGAACGGGTTGGGGTCGATGCCGATCAGCTCGGTGGCCAGTACCTCGTCGTCGACCAGCGCAGCGGAGTTGAGCAGCTCGCGCAGGCGCACGTTCTGCTCGGTCAGCGCGGCGAGCTTCTGCAAGCGGCGCTGCATCATCAGTTGTTCGGCTTTGAGTTTCTCGTTCTCGGCGGTCAGCTCGTTGCGCGAACTCAACTCCTCGGTCGCACTCTCCCACAGCGTCACCGGCAGCCGCCCGAGCCAATAGATGGGCTCGACGACCAGACCCAACTGGCTACGCAGAGGCTGCAGCACGGCAAACCGGGCATCCACCACCATCAGCCCAGCCGAAAGCACGGCGAGCACCAGCAGGCGCACACCGAGCGAAGGACCTTTGGCAAATAGCGGTTTGATGGCGAGTTCCTCGCAGCGGCAAGCTTCAAGCTGTCAGCGACAAGCTGAAGCGGGGCAATGGTCGTCCGAACTTGCAGCTTCTGGCTTGTCGCGTGCGGCTTATTCCG
>NZ_CAMPHN010000123.1 GCF_946885885.1 uncultured Pseudomonas sp. | reverse complement strand
CGCGCACTGCTGGGTGATCCTGCATCGCAGCCACCGCGCTGAGCATATCCTGGGGAAAGTCGATGCCGCTCTGGCGGTCCTGGTTGAGCGGCGCTATGGGCTCGCGCTTAGCATCCAGGCCATGCTCCATGCCGCTGAGGATCGCCGCCAGCACCAGATAGGGATTGGCGTCGGCGCCGGCCAGGCGGTGTTCGATGCGCAGGTTGCGGGCGTCCGACTCGGGAATGCGGATACAGGCGTCGCGATCCTCGAAGCCCCAGCTGGCGCGGCTGGCGGCGTTGACCATGGCGCCGTAACGACGGAAGGCGTTGTGGTTGGCAGCGAAGATCGGCATGCAATGCGGCAGCAACTCCAGGCAGCCGGCGACGGCGTGGCGCAACGGACGTTGCTCGTCGGCGGCCAGCAGGTTGTTGCCGGCCTCGTCGTACAGGCTGACGTGCACGTGCATGCCGCTGCCTGGCGCTTGCAGGTAGGGCTTGCTGATAAAGCTGGCGCGCTGCCCGTGTTTGAGCGCCACGCCGCGGGTGCTGCGGCAGAACAGCGCGGCCCAGTCGGCGGCGCGCAAGCCGTCGTGGCAGTGGCCGAAGTTGATCTCGAACTGGCCGGGTCCGAGCTCGGCGCTGATCACATTGGCGTCCACGCCCTGTTCCCTGGCCGTTTCGACTATCTCGTGGAGCAGCGGGGAGAAGCGTGACAGCCGCTCGATATGCAGGTTCGGCTGGTCGTCGGCGTCGCCGCACAGCGGATCGCGGGGGAATTGCGGCAGTCCGTCTCGCAGCGCGCGGTCGAACAGGTAGAACTCCAACTCGAACGCCACCACCGGACGGATGCCGCGTTTTTCCAGGCGCGCCAGCACCTGCGCCAACACCTCGCGCGGTTCGAACGGAATGGGTGCCGCGGTGCCGTCGGAGCTGATCAGCATCTGTCCCAGCGGCTGCGCTTCCCAGCGCACCGGCTTGAGCGTGCCGGCGATCAGCCGGCGCAGGGCATCCGGGTCGCCGTCATGGAAGCAGTAGTCGCCGATCGGGTACAGGCCGCCCTGGGTGCCGAGCAGGGCGCAGTTCTGCGGCAGTTTCAGCGGGCTGCCGGCGGCGACCTTTTCCAGCATGTCGATGGGGTAGCGCTTGCCGTAGAAATGCCCGGGAATATCCAGACTGATCAGGTCGACGTAACCGACCTCCGGGTATGCGGCGCGAAAGGCGCGGACTTCGTTGAGCAGGTCGGAAACTGTTGTTCTAGTTGTCATGGTGCACATCCTGCGAGCACGGGTTAGCGAAACACCCAGAGCACGCGCGTGGGTTGATCGGTCAGGTTGGCGTAGCGGAACTGGCTATGCGCGGGCAACTGGAAGCTGTCGTTGGCGCCGAGGGTGACGGGCTCTGCGGCATCGTCGAGCCAGATGCTCAGTTCGCCCTCGAGGACGAAGCCGCCCTGTTCGGAGCTGTCGTCCAGGTGCCCCTCGCCGCTGCTGGCGCCGGGGGCCAGGTGGCTTTCGAGCATGGAGAAACCGGCCGACATGCTCGGCGAAACCAGCACGTCGGTGATGCCGCTGGCGTAATACAGGGTGCGCCGTTCGCCGGGGCGGGTGACCCAGGGCAGCGCGCGCGGCTTGCTCAGGCTGTAGAAGTAGGTGGTCGGAACGCCGAGGGTTTCGCTGATTGCGGTGAGGTCGGCGACGGTCGGGCGCGACAGGCCGCGTTCGACCTGGGAAAGAAAACCCACGGAGCGGCCGATGCGCTCGGCCAGCTCACCGAGGGTGAGGTTCTTATGCTTGCGCAGGTCGCGGATCAGAATCGCCAGACCTTCGATTTCTTCCTGCATATCCATGGGGTTTGCTTGCCTCGAATCATTGCTGTTGTAGGTTGGCGTTGAGCGCAGCGATACCCAACAGGTGCGGCTTACGGCTGCCGCCTTCCTTCCGTAGCCCGATGCAATCCGGGAGCGATTTTTCCGGCGCCGGATTTCCCCGGATTGCATCCGGGCTACAAGTGCCGGCTACTTGGCTTCAAAGCACATCGCGCAGCCGGTACCAGGCCTTGCCAGCCGCCTCCAATGGCGCGGCCAATAACGCGCCGCCGGGGAAGCGCGGGTTGTCGATGGCCTGGTAGAGCGCGAGCAAGTCGTCGTTGCCGAGTATCGCGTCGCTCACCGCGCGGGCGCCGGCCAGGGTCGGCAACACGCCGTGACCGGAAAAGCCCTGCAGCCAGTAGCGCTGGCCCTGACGGCCGATATCCGGGGTGCGCTTCATGCTCACGTCGATATGCCCGCCCCAGCCGTATTCCAGCTCGACCCCGCGCAGTTGCGGAAACACCCGCTCGAGATACGGCCGGGTCGCCGCTTTGACGTCCTGGGGTATACCGCCGAGGTAGGTGCAGCCGCCGCCGAACAGCAGGCGATGGTCCGGGGTGACGCGGAAATAGTCGGGGACGAACTGGTTGTCGATCACGCAGCTGTTCTGCGGCAGCAGCGACTGCGCCAACTCCGGGGCGAGCGGCGCCGTGGCGACCTGGTACGAGCCCACCGGCAGCAGACGGCTGGACAGGCGCGTGTCGAGACGGTCGATATAGGCGTTGCAGGCGAGCACCAGCACTTCGCTGCGCACCTCGCCCTGGGCGGTGCGGGCGACGAAGCCGTCGGCGCTTTCGCGGTAATCGAGCACCTGGCTCTGTTCGAAGATTTGCCCGCCGCCGCGCTCGATGGCGGCGGCCAGGCCCTGGGCCAGTTTCAACGGGTTGAGGTGCGCCCCGCGCGCATCGTAGAGGGCTGCCTGGTAGCGCGGGCTGGCGATCCACTGCGGCAACTCCTCGCGCTCGATCATGCGCAGGTGTGGGTAGCCCAGCTGCCGTTCGGCATGGTGCTGGGCCTCGCGCAGTTGCCCGACCCGGCGCTGTTGCACCGCGGTCCACAGGCTGCCGCTGCGGTAGTCGATATCGAAGCCATGACGCGCCGGCAACGCCTGCATTTCCTCGGCGGCCCAGCACATGCTGTCCCACAGCCGCCGGCTGCGCTCGGCACCGAGGGCTTTTTCCAGCGGCGGCATATCGCAGGACCAGCCGAGCAGCGCCTGGCCGCCATTGCGTCCGGAGGCCGCCCAGGCCACGCGGCTGGCTTCCAACAGCACCACGCGCTTGCCGGCCAGGGCCAGGCGCAACGCGGTGTGCAGGCCGCTGAAGCCGGCGCCGATGATCAACACCTCGGTGTGCAGACTGCCTTGCAGGGTGGGGCGCAGGGGGATCGGTGCGGGGAAACTGTGCGCGTAATAACTGGCGATATGTTGAGCGGATTGCTTGAACATGGCGCGGCTCATGAAATTTATAAAAATAATTTCATGAAAAGATACGCTATAAATTTCATGCGGCCAAGCGCCGGACGTTCACTGGACCCGGTTGCGTCCGCCGTTTTTCGCGCTGTAGAGCGCCCGGTCGGCCATTTCCAGCAGGGCGTCGGCATTGGCCGGCGCGTTCTCGGTCGAGGCGATGCCGGCGCTCAGGGTGACCGCGAACTCGTTGGCATCGGCAATGAAGTGCAATTCGGCGAAGCGTTGGCGGATTTCGTCGAGTACCCGCCGCGCTTGATCCGCCGGGCAATCGGGCAACACCACGAGAAATTCCTCGCCGCCGTAGCGGCCCAGGCTGTCGATGCGCCGCAGGCGTTGGCGCAGCAGGTTGGCCAGGGCGCGGATCACGTTGTCGCCGGCGGCATGGCCATGGTTGTCGTTGACCTTCTTGAAGAAGTCGATATCCAGCATCGCCACGCTGGCTGGCTTGCCGGAGCGTTGCGCGCGTTCCAGTTCGATGCCGACCTGATCCTTGATATCGGCGTGCTTGAGCAGGCCGGTGAGGCTGTCGCGCGATAGCGCGTCGCTGAGCAAGCGGGCGCGCTGGGCGCGGGAGAACACCGTGGTGACCAGGGCATTGTCGGAAATCGGCTTGGTGACGAAGTCGTCGCCGGCCTTGATCAGCGCGCTCATCTGCTGGGCGATGCCGGTTTCCGCCGACAGGTAGATGATCGGCACGCGCAGCCAGTCGTCGTTGAAGCGGATGATCTGCGCCAGTTCTGGGCCGGTGCAGTTCGGCATGTTGACATCGAGCAACACCACTTCGGGGTTGAAGCTGCGCATGTGGGTAAAGATATCCGCCGGCTCGTGGAGCATTTCCACCTGCATGTTGGCGTTGCGCAGGATCAGGCTGTAGCGGCAGGCCAATTCGCGGTCGTCGTCGATGATCAGCACCCGGTAGGGCTCGCCCTGCTGCTGGGCGAAGCAGCGCTCCAGGCGGTTTTCCAGTTGCGGAATGTCCACCGGTTTGACGAAGTAGCCCTGGGCGCCGACGCGTACCGCTTCGAGTTGCGTGGCGAAATCGTCGTGGGTGGTGATCACCAGCAGCGGCAGCGAGTGTTCCAGGTGCTTTTGCAGGGTCGCGGCATACTCCAGCCCGGTCTGCTGCTCGTCGGGCAGGTTGACGTCGACGATCAGCGCGTCGGGCTGGCACCCTTGCATGGCGGCGTCGAGGTCGGCGATACGGCTGAAGTGCTCGGCGTGATAGCCGAAGTTGTTCAGCGTCAGGCGCATGTTTTCGCCGATAGCCGCCTGGTCTTCGAGGATATAGATGCGTCGCGCGCTGGCGCCGGACGTCAGTGTTTTCGGCCTCTTCGCCGGCGTTGCGGGTCGATCCGGGGTTTCGCTGTCGAGTTGCAATTGCACCAATTGCGCGAGGCCGGCACAGAAATCCTCGAGGCTCTGTTGCCCTTGCTGCTGCGCCTGCAGCCACGCGTCGGCTTGCTGTTCCAGTTCGCGTGCGCGCAGACCGAGTTTGACCAAACCGAAGGTGCCGGCCGCCCCCGCCAGCTTGTGCAACTGATCGCGCAGTTGCAGCACCTGCTTCAGGCGCTCGGCCGATTCGTGGCAGTGCAGCAGGGTCTGGCCGTCCCGCGACAGTTGCGGCAACTCCTGAGCCAGGCGTGCGGCGAAGTCTTCGCTGAGTTTGCTTAGATGCTTTTGCAGCTCTTCGCTGATTGCGGCGCCGTCACTCATGCACCCGGCTCCAGATGGTGCGGATCTGGGTGGCCAGCTGCATCGGATCGAAGGGTTTGATGATCACGTCGTGGGCACCCAGCTCGCGATAGTGGGCGACCTCGGCCGGCTGCACCTTGGCGGTCATAAAAGCCACGGGCACTTGTCCGATATCGACCAGTTGGCGGATTTTCGCCAGGGTTTGCGGGCCGTCCATATCGGGCATCATCACATCGAGCAGGATGAAGTCGGGGGCGAAGCATTGGATCTGGTCCAAGGCTTCCTGGCCCGAAGCGCAACTGAGCACGTGAAAACCGCCGACCACTTCCAGCGCCACTTTGGCCACCGCTTGGATCGAAGGGTCGTCCTCGACGTGCAGAATGCGGTTCAATTCAGGCATGGCATGTCTCTGGGAAAGGTGAATGGCTCAGGAGATGATCGCTGAATCTAGGGTAGTCAGCTCGAACCAGAATGTCGCGCCCTGGCCGGTAATCGAATCGAAACCGATGCTGCCGCCCATGCGTTCGATGATTTCCTTGCTGATCGCCAAGCCCAGGCCGGTGCCGCCTTTTTGCCGGGTATCGGTGGCGTCGGCCTGGGAAAACTTGCTGAAAATCCGCGACTGAAAGGCTTCCGGCACGCCGGGACCATGGTCGCGCACGCTGACCCGGACGCGCTCGCCCAAAGTTTGCAGATCGATTTCCACGATCGCGCCGGATGGCGAAAACTTCGCCGCATTCGACAGCAGGTTGGCCAGCACTTGGGCCAGGCGTTGCCGGTCGACCCGCACCCGCACCTGCGCGGGGTTCGGTTGCAGCAGCAGGCGCACCTGATGTTCGCTGGCATAGGGCTGGTTCTGCTCGATGGCCGCCTCGACCAAAGGCAGCAGTGCTTCCGGCTGTATGTCGAAGACCATCTTGCCGGCCACCAGTTTTTCCATGTCGAGCAGGTCGTTGATCAGCAAGTTGAGGCGCTGGCTGTTGTCCTGGGCGATTTGCAGCATCTTGCGCATGGCGGCGGGCGCCTCGCCCAGTGCGCCGCCATTGATCAGGCCGAGGGAGCCGGCGATGGCGGTCAGCGGGGTACGCAGTTCATGGCTGACGGTGGAGACGAATTCGTTTTTCATGCGTTCGATGCGCTTGCGCTCGTCGATATTGCGGATCACCGCGATGAAACGCTGCTCGCCCTGGTGGCTGATCTGCGATACCGCCAGTTCCATGGCGAACACTTCGCCGTTGCTATGCAGCCCTTCGAGCTCGCGCACCTGGCCTATGATGGCCGAAGGGGCGCCGCTGAGGTAGCGCGCGAGATAACCGTCGTGGGCCGAACGGTTGGGTTCGGGCATCAGTACGCTGACGTTGCGCCCGGCCACCTCGGCATGGCGATAGCCGAACAATTGCTCGGCGGCGCGGTTGAAGGTTTCGATACGGCCTTGCTTGTCGATGGTGATAATGGCGTCGAGGATATTGTCGAGCACGGTGCGCAGGTAGTGCTCGCGTTCGCGAATGGCGCGCTCGCTGGCGATGCGCTCGCTGAAATCCTGGATCTGGGCGATGAAGTGCAGGGGCTTACCGGCACTGTCGCGCAGCAGCGAGACGCTTTGCAGCACCCAGATCACCCGGCCGAGCTTGTCGAGAAAACGTTTTTCGATCTGATAGCCGCTGATCCGTCCGGCCAACAGGCTGGCCAGATTATCGAGGTCGGCTTCCAGGTCGTCGGCATGGGTGATCTTCTGGAAACTGCTTTGCAACAGCTCGTAGCGGCCGTAGCCGAGCATGCGGCAGAGCTCGTCGTTGACCTCCTGCCAGCGGCCCTCGGGGCTGATCAGCGCCATACCCTGGGGCGCGGTATTGAAAGCGTTACTGAACAATTCCTGGCTGAGCCGGAGTTCGTCCTCGAATTGTTTACGTTCGCTGATATCCCAGATGAAACCGTCCAGCCACAGCAGTTGGCCGCTGCTGTCGTATTCGCCGCGGCCCTTTTCCCGCACCCAGATGCTGTGGCCGTCGGCGTGGATCAGGCGGTAGGTCAGCTCATAGCTTTCGTGTTTGGCCAAGCGGGCCTGGGTGTTATGGGTAATGGACAGATCGTCGGGGTGAACGATGCTGGCGAAGCTGCGAACCTGGTTATTGATGAAATCGCTGGCCGGGTAGCCGGTCAGCGCGGCGACCTCCGCGCTGACATAGACCATGCTCCAATCCTGGTCGTTGTGGCAGCGATAGACCACCCCGGGCAGGTTGGCGACCATACCGCGGAAGCGGCTTTCGCTACGTTGCAAGGCGCGGGTGGCCTGGTGCAGCTCGCTGATATCGGTGGCGATGCCCAGGTAGCCGGTGATCTCGCCAGCGGCGTCGCGGATGGCGTTGACCGTCAGGTTGACGGTGCGCTGTGCGCCATCCTTGCGCACATAGGTCCACTGGCGGGTTTCCTGCTCGCCGCTGCGCGGGCTGTAGATGAACACCTCGAAGCCGGAAACCGGCCGGCCGGCCAACTCGCTGAGTTCGTCGCCGCGGGCCTGTAGTTCGGCGGGCACGTGCAGGATCTCGGGGCTGCGGCCGAGTAATTCGCTCGCCGAATAGCCGAGCAGGCGTTCGGCGCCTGAGTTGAACAGGCTGATCAGGCCATTGGAATCTGTGGCGACAATCGACACCCCGGTGGCCGCATCCAGAACCGCCTGGAGGAAAATCTGCGCTTGGCGGATCTCTTCTTCCTGTTGCTTGGTGTCGCTGATATCGGTGTGGGTGCCGTACATCAGCAGCGGCCGGCCATCGGCGGTGCGGCTTTCCAGGCGCCCGCGGTCATGCACCCAGACCCAGTGGCCCCGCTTGTGGCGTACCCGTATCTGGCAGTCGTAATAGGCCAGCTTGCCGCGGAAGTGCCGCTTGATCAGCGCTTTGACCGTGGCGATATCCTGCGGGTGGATCATCGCCAGCCAGGTGCGGACGTCGAGGGGGGCGAGCTCATCGAGCGCATAGCCGGTGATCTCGGCCCAGCGCTGGTTGAATACAATGGCGCCGCTGACGACGTTCCACTCCCAGGTGCCGATATGGGTGCCTTCGATGATGCTGGCCAGGCGCTGGCGTTGCGATTTGAGTTCGGCCTCGGCCTCGGCCTGTTCGGTGATGTCCTGCACGGTGCCGACCAGGCGCGTCATCCGCCCGTTGTCGTCGGCCTGTAGGCGCGCCAGAGCATGCACCCAGCGAAGCGTACCGTCGCTGCGCAGGATGCGATGGGTCACCTGGTATTCGCCGCCGTTGCGCACGCGCTGTTCGCAGGCTTCGACCAGCGCCAGGTCATCGGGGTGCACGACCTGTTTGAAGCCTTCGATGCTCGGGGTGAACTGCTGCGCGTCGTAACCGAAGATCTCGCACAGGGTAGTCGACCAGAACTGTTCGCCGGTTTCGCTATTGGATTCCCAATGGCCGAGGCGGGCGATCTGTTGCGCTTCGTCGAGGCGTTCGAGCAAGGCTTGGCGGGCTTGCTCCTGTTGCTGGCGCTCCAGGGTGGCGCCGACCCAGCGGGCGAACAGCCGCAGGAACTCGCGGTCCGCCTCGTCGAACGGCTGGGCGCGTGCCTCGGCGGCGGCGAAGCACAGGGTGCCGAAGCGCTTTCCGGCGACCCACACGGCGGTGCCGATGTAAGTTTCCAGGGCGAACAGGCCATAGCAGGGATGCAGCGCATATTCGCCGGTACGCATGTGGTCGATGGCCAGTACGTTGTCGCTGCGTAGGGTCAGGCTGCAGTAGGTGTCGTCGAGCGGGAAGCGCTGGCCATCGCTGAGGCCCTGCGGCGACACCTGCACCAGTACGCGGTAATCGTTGCCTTCGATCTGGCTGATGATCGCGATCGGCACCTGGTAGAAATCGGCGCCCAGTCGCAGTGCCTGGCGCAATTGCTCCTGGCTGCTCAGTTTGGGCAGGGCGGCGATTTCGTTGAGTACGCGAAACGCCGCATCGAGGCGTCGTTGCCGGTGTTGCATCGCCTGATTCTGGGTATCGCGGCGTAGTGCGTCGATCAGTTGGCCGAGGGTGGACAGCAGCGGTTGTAGCTGTTCGACCAGGGGTTGAGCGTAACCGTCGGCACAGTTCGCCAGGCCGAGCACACCGACCAACTCGCCCTGGGCATGGATCGGCAGGCCGGCGACGCAGTGCAGCGGTGGGTGCCAGGCCGGTAGGCCGCTGCTTGTCGAGGGGGCGTTGCTGAGCAAGGGTTCGCCGCTGCGGACGACCTGGCCGAATAACGTATCGAGGTCATGCAGCTCCAGGGCGGATTGGCCCTGCTCGACGAAGGCGCGGTTGCTGGCCGTGTCCCATGCCGTGTTGCCGATGGCGTAACTACGCAGGTAGGGCGCGCCTTGCTCGTCGTGCAGCACTTCGCCGATAAAGCCGAATTGGCTGGCGGTCAGTTCGAGGATGCGTTTGAGCAAGGCATCGAAAGCGATGCGCTGGTTCTGCGCATTGATATAGGCGGCTTGGGCGGCGGCGATCACCGCCAGCAGTTGCCGCGACTGCTCGCTCTGCCGGTGTTTGTCCTGCAGGGCGGCGTGGTGCTGGCGCATCAGCAATTGGCTGCTGTGCCGCGTCGCCAGTAACAACAGGACCAGCAGGGCCTCCGCGCCGAGCCAGGCCAGCAACCATTTACCCACCAGCCAGCGCTTGTCGCGCTGATGACGGTAGTAGAGGTCGCTGATATCGCGCCAGGTCAGTGCCACGGCGGTCGTGCCGGGCGCGCCGCCCTCCGGCTGGTAGCTCGGCAGGAGAATCTGATTGAGCAGAAAGGTGCGTCCTTGATCCTCGAGCACCTTGAGGGTGTTGCCTTCGTCGGGGTCGGGCAATAGATGTTTGGCGTACCAGTTTTGCACCTGGGTACGGGAATAGGATTCCAGATACCAGTTGGCTGCGCCGCTGCCCAGGCCGCGCAGCAGCTCGCCGCCGGCGGATGGTTGCTGCACGCCGCGCTTGAGTCGCAGGGCGATCCCTGCATCCAACTCGCGATCCAGTTGTTGCAGCTTACGCGCTATGTCCATTTGCACTTCGATCGCGCCTATGCCGAGTTGGGTGCCGGCATCGCTGCCTTCGACCCGGAGCGGGGCTATCGCGTGCATCGTCAGGCTCATGGCGACCAGGCCGGCCGTGCTTTCCTGCGTGCGCAGCGCATCGAGCAGCATGGGGCTCTGCGCGCGCGGTCGATCGCCATACCATTCGGGTTGATGGACCCGCAGCAGCACCTCGGCGGTCGGCGCCAGGTGCACATAGAGGTCGAACGGATAGCTGGCCTGCAAGGCCCGCCAGCGCACGGCCAGGCGGGTGAATAACTGGCTGCGGACCGCGGCCAGGGTCTGCGCGTCGGCATTGCCGCCGATCTGCGAGGCATGGGCCTGGCGCACCAGCTCGACCACCCAGGCGTCGGCGGCGATGGTTTGCGCGAGCAACTGCGCTTCTTCTTGCAAGCCGAGTTGCGCGCTTTGCAGAGCCAGCTTCTGCAACTCGTGCTGCTTGGCGATCTGCATCTGCCAGAGCGTCTCGCGCTCGCTCAAGGCAAAGCCGCCCAGGGCGGCGAAGAATAACGCCAAGGCTAGGCTGCCGAGCCCGACCAGCCAACGAATCGCGGTGGTTTTTTGCCCAACGATCATCAGGTATAGGAGCCGCTGAGTTGTGGGTTGGCCCGACCGACCAGCTCCGCTGCGGGCTGGGGACGTCCGAAAAGGTAGCCTTGGCCATAGTCGCAGCCCTGATCGCGCAAGAAGGCCAGTTGCTCCGACGTTTCGATGCCTTCGGCGAGCACCTTGAGGTTCAGTCTGTGGCCCAGGGCAATCACCGCCCGGGTGATCGCGGCATCGTCGCTGTCGCCGGGCAGGCCGCGGACGAAACTCTGGTCGAGCTTGAGCTTATGCACCGGCAGACGTTTCAGCCGCGCCAACGAGCTATAACCGGTACCGAAGTCGTCGATCGCCAGGCGGATGCCCAGGTCGCGCAGACGCCCGAGCAGCACCAGGGCGGCATCCGGGTCGTCCATGACCGCGCTTTCGGTGACCTCCAGTTCCAGATGGGCCGGGTTCAGACCGGTATCGGCCAATACCTGGGCCACTTGTCGATCCAGTGTGCCTTTGCCGAACAGGCGGCTGGATACATTCACCGCGACGAAACGCGGCGCGCGGGGCTGGTTTTGCCAGCGCACCATCTGCCGACAGGATTGCTCGAGCACCCAGGTATCGATGGCGCCGATCAAACCGCTGTCTTCGGCGATGGGAATGAACTCCCCTGGCGCGATCAGGCCGCGTTGCGGGTGGTGCCAGCGCACCAGCGCCTCGACACCGATCAGCTCGCCGCTGGCCAGGTCGTGCAGCGGTTGGTAGTAAACCCGTAATTCCTGGTTCTCCAGCGCATGGTGCAGAGCGCTGATCAGATCGATGCGCAGGCGCGCCGACTCGGTTAGCTCCTGGGTATAGAACGCATAGCCTTCGCGCCCGTTGTTCTTGGCCTTGGACAAGGCCGAGTCGGCATTGCGCATGACCTGCTCCAGATTCACCGCATCGCCGGGGAACAAGCTGATACCGATGCTGGCGCTCATGAAGAACTCATGCCGGTCGAGGTTGAAGGGCGCCGCCAGACTGTTCAACAGTTGCTGGGCCAGGGTCGCGGCCTGGGTCGCGTTCAGACAGTTCTCGCAGAGCAGGCCGAACTCGTCGCCGCCCAGGCGCGCCAGGGTCATGCCCTCGCTCAGCTGCGTTTTCAGGCGCTCGCCGACGGCCTTGAGCAGCAGGTCGCCGATGTTGTGGCCGAGGCTTTCGTTGATGTGCTTGAAATGATCCAGGTCGATCAACAGCACCGCGCCTTGCTGTTCGGACTGTGCGCGCTTGAGCGCGTTCTCGACCCGCTCGGTGAACAGCAGGCGGTTGGGCAGGTCGCTCAGCGGGTCGTGGTGGGCGAGGTGGTCCAGTTCGTTCTGCGAGCGCTTCAAGGCGCTGATGTCGGAGAACACCGCGACGTAGTGGCTGATTTCGCCCTGTTCGTCGCGAATGGTGCGGATGCACTGCCACTGCGGATAGTTTTCGCCGCTCTTGCGCCGGTTCCAGATTTCCCCGCTCCAGGTGCCGCGGGTTTCCAGGGCGTGCCACATGCGTTGGTAAAACTCGCGATCGTGACGGCCCGAACTTAGAAAGCGCGGCTGCAGCCCGCGGATTTCCTCGAGGGCGTAGCCGGTGATGCGGGTGAACGCCGGGTTGATGTGGACGGTGTTCAGGTCGCGGTCGGTGACCAGCACGCCGTCCTGGGTGGCGTCGAATACAGCCGCGGCCTGGCGGAGGCTGTCTTCGTCGGCGCGGCGTTGGGTGATGTCGCTGGCGGTGCCGATAAAGCGCTCGGGCCGGCCCCGTTCGTCCACTACCAGGCGCCCGCGGGACAGCACCCAGCGGTATTCGCCATCGCCATGACGCATGCGGTAGGAGGCCTGGAACGGGCGTTGATCGGCATTCGCCAGCAAGTCGGCGGCATGCTGTTGCACTTGCGCGAGGTCGTCCGGGTGCAAATGGCTGAGCCAGCGTTCGCGCGTATCGCCCAGTTCCGCCACGCTCATTCCGAGCAAGGCGCGATAGCCCTCGGAAAAAAACACCCGATTGCTCTGCAAGTGCCAATCCCACAAGCCTTCCTGGGCGCTTTCCAGGGCCAGGTTGAGGCGCGCTTCGCTGTCGCCCAAGGCCTTGCGCATATTTGCCTGGGTACTCTGGTGGCGCCATAGGATCAGGTACAACAAGACGCTGCTGAGCAAAACGAAGCCCAGTCCTTTGAACAATTGCAGATGTTCGAACTG
>NZ_CAMPHN010000122.1 GCF_946885885.1 uncultured Pseudomonas sp. | reverse complement strand
AGCATCGGTGATCGAGGCGTTGCGCAAAGGCCGGGTCGGCCCGGCAGCGGTATAGCAGGCCGTTGAAAAAACGTAGGCGAGGCGGGCAAGACAAGGCAAAAACAGGCGAGGAAGCGGAGTTTACGGGTTGTAAATGAGCATTCCGAGCCTGTTTTTAACGCAGTATTGTCAACGCAGGTAGTTTTTAAACGGTCTGAGAGGCAGTGCCCATGAGTTATTCGATCAGCGCCTACTTCGCCAGCCTGCGCCGCAAACGGCAGGACACCGAATTCATGCCGGAGGTCGACGGCACCATCCTCGAAGACTCGCCCTGGTTCGCCCGGATCACCGTCTGGCTGGTCAGCGCCTGCCTGATCGCGGCATTGATCTGGGCCAAGTTCGCCGTGCTCGAGGAAGTCACCACCGGCGAAGGCAAGGCGATCCCGTCGAGCAAAATCCAGGTCATTCAGAATCTGGAGGGTGGCATCGTCAGCGAAATATTCGTGCGCGAAGGCCAGGTGGTGGAAAAGAACGATGTACTGATGCGTCTCGACGACACGCGTTTCCTGTCCAACCAAGGGGAAACCGAAGCCGACCGCTTATCCCTGATCGCCCGCATCGAACGCCTGAGCGCCGAAGCGGAAGACCGGCCCCTGGTGATTCCCGAGGAAATAAAGCGCCTGGCTCCGCAATTGGCCGAAGACGAACTGGCCCTGTACCGCTCGCGGCAACAGCGCCTGGAGAGCGAACAGCGCACGCTCGGCGAACAATTGCTGCAGAAAACCCAGGAGCTCGCCGAATTCCGCGCCAAGGCCCAGCAATACCGCTCCAGCCTGGGCTTGCTGCAGCAAGAGTTGAACATGTCGCAACCGCTGGTCGCCACTGGGGCGATTTCCCAGGTGGAAATCCTCCGTCTGCAACGCAGCGCCGTGGAAGTACGCGGCTCGCTGAACGCCACCAACCTGGCGATACCCAGGGCCGAGTCCGCGGTCAGCGAGATCAAGAGCAAGATCGACGAATCCGAGCTGGCCTTTCGCTCCGAGGCCTTCAAGGAACTCAACGAACTGCGCACCGAGCTGAAAAAAATCACCGCCACCAGCTCCGCGATCAAAGACCGCGTCAGCCGCACCACGGTGGTCTCGCCGGTCAAGGGCATCGTCAAACAGCTGAAAATCAACACCATCGGCGGCGTCGTGCAACCAGGCAGCGACATGCTGGAAATCGTGCCGCTGGAAGACAACCTGCTGATAGAAGCCAAAGTGCGCCCCCAGGATGTGGCCTTTCTCCATCCGGGACAGAAAGCCATGGTCAAATTCAGCGCCTATGACTTCACCATCTATGGCGGCCTGAAAGCCAACCTGGAACTGATCAGCGCCGACACCATCACCGACGAAGAAGGCAAAAGCTTCTACCTGATCCAGGTACGCACCGACAAAAGCCACCTGGGCAGCGACGAACATCCCCTGCTGATCATCCCCGGCATGATCGCCACCGTGGACATCATCACCGGCAAGAAAAGCGTATTGGACTACCTGCTCAAACCGGTGCTCAAAGCCCGCGCCGAGGCGTTACGCGAACGCTGACAGCGGCAGCGCTTTTGTAGCCCGGATGCAATCCGGGGAAATTCTGCGCCTGAAAAACCGTTCCCGGATTTCATCCGGGCTACAGCTGTGTGGGTGGATGACCCTTTATCCATCCACCAATTGCAGTGGTGGATGAAAAAAGCGTCATCCACCCTACGAAGTCGCAGGTCTTGCGGATAACGGAGCGCGCACCGGGGAACCCAATCCCGGATTGCGCCAATCACCTCACACCGTATCCACCAGCAGCGCGTTGTCGCCGAGCAAGCCGTTGATTATCCGCGCGGTATCCACACCGCCGCTGACGGCGCCACCGGCGCCGGGGGTAACCCCGTAGTGCGCGGCCAGGTCGATACCGGACAGTTCGATGCTCTGGGTCGCCGGGCCTGTGCCACTGGGGCTGACCGAGACCAAGGTGCTGAGCGCCCCACCGCTATCGACCACGGCGAAGTTGAGGTAATCGGCCAAGCTGTCGGGCGTCTCGCCGCTGAGTAGATCGCGCAGATCCAGCACATCGCCGGCACCGCCGCCCGGGGTGAAGTCGAGAATACGATCAGCGCCCTGCTCGCCCGCGTTCCAGACAAACGCATCCTGGCCACTACCGCCAATCAGCAGGTCATCGCCCATTCCCCCGATCAGGGTGTCGCTGCCGCCCTGGCCGAACAGCAGGTCGCTTCCGGCACCGCCGGCGAGCAGGTCATCGCCGCCGCGCGGGTCGCCGCTCAGGTTGAGTTCAATGGCATGTTCGGCGATGTAGTCGCGCATCTGCGCCACGCTCGGCGCAACCCCGCCATTGCCGGCTTGCAGAAAATCGAGCAGGGCCTGATAGCCTTGACCGTCGTGGCTGCCGGCGGGATTTCCGGGCCAGGCCAGATGGTCGGTGTTCAGGCTGTCGCCGAAGATGACGTCGTCGCCGGCAGCGCCATTCAGCTCATCGTCGCCGAGCGGCAACGGGATGATATCGGTGGAGTCGCCGATCAGCAGCACCTGCAGTTCCTCGGCGCTGTGCACGATCTGCGAGTCGCCGGTCGGCGCGGTGACCGAGCTGCCATCCGGCAGGACCACGGTGCCGGTGCCGTTCGGGCCGGTGTTGTCGAACATATCCAACACCGCCGAAGTGCTGGCCGACCCTATGCTGATCGCATGCACCTGGATCGGGTCACCGCCAATGCCGGTGTGCAGCATGCCGTTGGCGGCTTGCAGGGCTTCGTCGACATCGCGGAAATTGGAGACATTGGCGGTAGCCGCCACCGGGTTGCCGAACTCGTCCAGGTACATGGTGGGCTGACCGTCGGAGAGGAAAAACGCCAGTTGCTCGAAGTTGTTCGCGCTGTCCGCACCGGCATCGACGATCTGCTCGTTGAACCATTGAGTGGCCTGGATAAAAGCCGCCTCGTAGTTGGTATGGCCGCTCAGGCTAATGGCGTCGATGGCGGACAGCAACAGGCCGACGTTGCTGGCGTTGAGTCCATAAATGGTGGTTACGCTCCCCGCCGTGCTGCTGAACGGCAACAACTGCACGTTGATCACGCCGTCGTGGTCTTTGATCTGGTTGGCCAGGTGAGTCAAGGCATCCTTGGTCAACTGGATACGCGACACCCCCGAACCGGAATCGCGGGCCATGCTGCCCGAGACGTCGACGATCAGCGCGATGTTGTAGTTGGTGCCGGGGATGATCAGGTTCTGCACCCCACCGGCATCGCCGATCAGTACATCGTTGCCGGTGCTGCCGGTCAGGCTACCGGCGCCATCGACGTCCAACGGGCTGGCGACCAGATGAGGCGCAGCGGAGCCCGCCTGGTCGTCGGCATTGCTGCCGACCACCAGCAAGGGCGACGACGAGGGATCCACCGGCGTGAGCGGATCGACTGGCGGCGTTGCGGTGCCCGGGGCCGCCACTGGGCCGAGGCTACCCGGATTGGCCAAAGCCAGCGGCCCGGTGTCGAAACCGATATCCGGCTGCAACTGGCCGCCCGTCTCGCTGAGCAGCACAAACGAATGCCCGCCACCGCCGCCTGCACCATTGCCACCAGCCTGCGGCCCGGCCGCCGGCGCCTCTGCGCTCACGGTGGGGTCTTCGCTGGCGGCGATGGCGCGTTGCAGCGCTGCCACCTCCTGCAATTGTTCGGCGCTGGGCTCGGGCGGCAATTGCTCCACCGCCTGCCCCGCGAGCCACTCCGTGCTGAGCACCAGGCTACTGGCGCGGCCCATGGTTAAAACACCGCCATGATCGAGGCGGATCGCTACTGCGCCGTCATTGGCGCAAACCACCTGCTCGCCGAGAAACACCCGATCGCCTTCGACCAATAGACGCGTTGAGCCGTCGCTACCGACAACCGAGACTTCACCAACAACCTGGGTAACCACACCAATGGAACTGGCCATGCGTTCTCTCTCCTTAGATAAGCGACAGAGCAGCACCACAGGCAGATCTGTAGTGCTGCCAAGGCAATACAACAGGCGTTAGGCAGCCAGATCGAAGACTTGGTTTAACCAATAATTAAGATCGTTTTTTTATAACCCAGAAATGGTTATCACACTTTGAGCTAACCAGTGGTCATGCCGGACTAGCTGTCCAGATGGTCGCCCAGGTGGTTGCGCCGATAGGTCTGCTCGCCCATCGCCTCGATCTGCCCTTCGATCAGCGCTTCGAAAGGTTGCAACAGGGCATCGAAACGCTGCGGCGCTTCGAGGATATCCAGGGCGCAAGCGATCGCTTCTATGGTCGATAACGCGCCGGGCATCGGCGCCTTGCGCAAGCGGTAACGCGACTGCAAGCCGGGCGCCAGCGTGACCCGCGGCAAGGCCGCCAGCAGCGGATTGCAGTGCAGCAATTTGCGCGCTTTGCGCCAGGTGCCGTCGGGCACCACCAACAGCAGAGGCGGCCCGCCCACCTGCTCGGCATAGTGCGCCACCGGCAGCGCCCCATCCCCCGGAAACAACAAACAGGGCATATACCCCGGCTGCGCCAGCAACCCGGACAAGTCCTCGAACACCTCGCCCACCCGCAGCTCGGCGTTGCACAGGCCGAGAGCGGCCAAACGCGCGGTGTTCAGCGCATGCTTGACCTCGCTGGGGTGTTGCAGAATCAGCAGTCGGGTGCGGCTGTGCAGTTGCGGGATAAGCGCGCACAAACAGTGCTCGAGCGGGCGGCTACAACGCGGGCATTGGGGGCGTGACATCGGTCTCTCCTGATGTCGCGCAGTGTGCCACAAGGCCGCCCATGGCTTTAACAGGCTTTTCCTGCGGTGCAATCAAGAGTACCGTAGCGACAGCTACTAATTATGTAGTAACAGCAATGAAAAAATGGCTTACCCTGATCCTCGGCCTGCCCACCGCCAATGCCACCGCGCGCATGCGTGCCTGGCGCGCGTTGAAAGCCAGCGGCGCCGCCGTGCTGCGCGATGGCGTCTACTTGCTGCCGGACAACCCGGCCTGCCGCGAGGCCATGGTCGCCATCGAACGTGACATTCTGGCGATCAACGGCACCGCCTACCTGCTGCCAATCGACGATGCCAAAGGCGAGCGCTTTATCCCGTTGTTCGAGCGCAGCGCCGATTACGCCAAGCTGCTGGGTGAAGTCGGTGCCTGTCACGCAGGGTTGAGCTCGGAGAATGCGCTGGCCTGCACCAAGCAGATTCGCAAACTGCGCAAAGCCTGCGCTCAGCTCGCGAGCATCGACTTCTTCCCCGGCCCGGCCAAGCAGCAGCTCGACGACGCCCTGCAAGCCCTCGAAAGCGCTGCAAGCCGTGCCCTGTGCGCCGACGAGCCGAGCAGCCAGGATCTGCTGATAGCGATACTGGACCGGCGCGACTACCGCGGCCGACTCTGGGCCACACGACGGCGGCCCTGGGTCGACCGGCTGGCCAGCGCCTGGCTGATCCGCCGCTTTATCGACCCCGAAGCACGCTTCGTCTGGCTGCGCTCGCCCGAGGAGTGCCCCGCCGAGGCCCTGGGTTTCGACTATGACGGCGCGTCCTTCAGCCACGTCGGCCAACGCGTGACCTGCGAAACCCTGATCGCCAGCTTCGCCCTCGCCGAACCCGGCCTGCAACGCGTCGCCGCCTTGGTGCACTACCTGGATATCGGCGGCGCGCAGCCACCGGAGGCCGCCGGTATCGAGCGGGTGCTGGCCGGGTTGCGCGAAACCCTGACCGACGACGACCAATTGCTCAACGCCGCCAGCAGCCTGTTCGATGGCTTGCTGGCAGCCTTCGTAAAGGAAGAAGCCCGTGACGAATAAACCCCGGACGCCGACAGCGCAGGCAGCAGCCAGTCCAGAACCCGTCAGCCTGCTGCAGGCCTTCTGGTTCTGGCTCAAACTGGGTTTGATCAGTTTTGGTGGCCCGGCCGGGCAGATTTCCATCATGCACCAGGAGTTGGTGGAGAAACGCCGCTGGCTGTCCGAGCGGCGATTTCTGCATGCGCTGAATTACTGCATGCTGCTGCCCGGGCCGGAAGCGCAGCAGCTGGCCACCTATATCGGCTGGTTGATGCACCGCACCTGGGGCGGGGTGATCGCCGGCGGGCTGTTCGTGCTGCCGTCGCTGTTTATCCTGATCGCCTTGTCGTGGGTCTATATCGCCTTCGGCGACGTGCCACTGGTGGCGGGAATCTTCTACGGGATCAAGCCGGCGGTGACCGCGATCGTGGTCCAGGCGGCTTATCGCATCGGTTCGCGAGCGCTGAAAAACAATTGGCTGTGGGCCATCGCCGCCGCTTCCTTCGTCGCCATCTTCGCGCTTAACGTGCCCTTCCCCTTGATCGTGCTTGGCGCGGCGTTGCTCGGTTATCTCGGCGGGCGTTTGTTGCCGGCGCAGTTCAGCGTCGGTGGCGGCCATGCGGCCAGCGATAAATCCTTCGGCCCGGCGCTGATCGACGACGACACCCCGCCCCCCGCCCATACGCGTTTCCGCGCCCTGCACCTGGCGAAAATCGCCGCCGTCGGCGCGCTGCTCTGGCTATTGCCCATGGGGCTGCTGGTCTGGCTGTATGGCTGGGACGGCACTCTGACGCAGATGGCCTGGTTCTTCACCAAGGCCGCGCTGCTGACCTTCGGCGGCGCCTATGCGGTGCTGCCTTATGTCTACCAGGGCGCCATCGGCCATTACGGCTGGCTGACGCCGACGCAGATGATCGACGGCCTGGCCCTGGGCGAAACCACACCGGGGCCGCTGATCATGGTGGTGGCGTTCGTCGCCTTCGTCGGCGCCTATGTACAGCAGGTGTTCGGCCCCGAGCAGGTATTTCTCGCCGGCGCCGTGGCGGCGACCCTGGTCACCTGGTTCACCTTTCTGCCGTCGTTCCTGTTCATTCTCGCCGGCGGGCCATTGGTGGAATCGACCCATAACGAGCTGAAGTTCACCGCGCCGCTGACCGGCATCACCGCCGCGGTGGTCGGGGTGATCCTCAACCTGGCGTTGTTCTTCGGCTACCACGTGCTCTGGCCGCAAGGCTTTGCCGGCAGCTTCGACTGGCCCTCGGCGCTGATCGCTTTGGCCGCGGCCGTGGCGCTGCTGAAGTTCAAGCGCGGGGTGATCGAGACCATCGCGGCCTGCGCCTCGATCGGCTTACTGGTGCATCTGGGGCTGAACTGATATCTGGGACTGAATAGGAGCTGCGTAATGAACCGAATCTGCATCAGCGAACTGGCGCAATGGCAAGCGGCAGGCCAGATGTTCAATCTGATCGATGTGCGCCGAGCCGGCGTGCGTCTGGCCGATGCGGCGCAGATCTCAGGGGCGCAGTGGCGCGACCCCGATGCGCTATTCACCTGGAAAGATCAGATCCCTCGGGACAAACCGGCAATTCTGTATTGCGCCCACGGCCACGAAATCAGCCAGGGCTGCGCCGCGACCCTGGCCGCCATGGGCCTGGATGCGCGCTACCTGATCGATGGTTTTGCCGGTTGGCGCACGGCCGGCCAGGTTATCGAGAGCCTGGATGGCTAGGGTCTGTTGTCGTTTCATCGCGACCGCGCCGGAGCCTGTTTTAGCGCGAGGCAAGGCACGAGACGCTCGTTTGTTCAGCACATCCATGTGCTTCACCCCTTCGGGGCTTGCGCGCAAAAACGCTCCTGGCGTTTTTGTGGTCATTCCAAATGAGCGTCGAGAAACGCAGCATCGCGCTAAAACAGGCCCGGCCCTTCGGGTGGGGCCGCCTAGGTTGCGCGGAAAATCTCGCCATGCGTTGTTGTAGGACTTGGCAAGGGAACAACGCGGACGGCTAGTCCATTACCGGCGTCCTACGCCTAGCGGAGCGCCGCCCGGCCATGGCGAGATTTTTCGCGGCAACGCGGCTTGCGCTGAAACGGCAACAGACCCTGGGGTCGCGACATGAATCATTTGTCGCAGCCCGTGGGAGGGGCCGGGCGGCGCTCCGCTTCAGCCGCGATGCTTCAACGGCCTGCTAACCCACCCGAAGCTGAGCCAGTGCCTCAACGGCAACAGACCGCTAATCAGCAGCGTTGAGCTGCGCCTTCAACAGATCGCGGAAGGTCTGCAACAAGGCCTCGCGCGAACGCCCACGACGCAGGATCAGGGAAAACGGCGCCTGGTAACCGAAAGTCGCCGGCAGCAATACACGCAAACGCCCCTGCTCGACCCAGGACTGCGCGTAGTGCTCCGGCAGGTAACCGATATAGGCACCGGAGAGGATCAGAATCAGTTGGGCTTCCATCGATTCGACGGTCGCGGCGCTGTGCTTGAAACCATGCCGGGCCAGCTCGGCCTGGCTCCAGTAGCCGCGACCGACCATGCGCTGCTGGGCGATCACCTCCTCGGGAATGCGTCGCTCGCCGAACAGCGCATGGCGCTCGCTGCAATACAGCCAGTGCTGTTCGCGGTACAGCGGTTGGTAGACCAGGCCGTTCATCCGCGTGGAGAACGCGCCTATGGCCAAATCCAGGCGGTTGTCCAACACCGCCAATTGCAGTTCGTAGGGGCTCATCACCGATAAATGCAGGTGCACCGCCGGGTGTTCCTGGCTGTAAGCGCCGATCACTTCGGCCAGCGGCAGGGCCGGATCGCTGACCGTCGAGTCCAGCACGCCGAGGTTCAGGGTGCCGCGCAGTTCGCCCTTGAGTGCCGCCGCATAGCGCTCGAAACCTTCCAGTTCGCCGAGCAGGCGCAGGCATTCCTGATGGAACAGCTCGCCCTTGCTGGTCAGACTGAAACCGCCGCGCCCGCGATGACAGAGGCTCAGACCCAGGTGGTTTTCCAGTTGGCTCATATAGGTGCTGATCGCCGAAGTCGACAGGTTCAGCTCTTGCTGCGCCGCGGCGAAGCCCTGGTGACGCACCACGCTGACGAAGATGCGCAGCAGTTTCAGGTCGGGCAAGGCTTGGGTCATGGGCGCGGGCCTCTCGTAGGATGGGTTAGGCGCCTGGCGTCAGGGTCGCGGCCTGCAGAGAATCCGGTTGCGCCGTAGCCCATCATCCATATGCGCGGCGTTCCGCCTCGATGGGTTACGCGGCGCGGCGAGTTCGTGACGGCCGTTACCACACGCTCCGGGGCCGCTACCTGCGCGGCCCGACCTGCGCGGCCCGACCCATCCTACAGTCGCCGCCGTTAGTTTAGAAATCTCTGAACTAAGTTTTTGCCCGCAGCGATTTTTCCCGGCGCCCGCCTGCCCAACAATCCGGCCCACGACTCAATAAAAACAACCTGAGGCCCTCCCGTGGAGAAGATTCTGCACCAGCCCCTGGGCGGCAACGAGATGCCGCGCTTCGGCGGTATCGCCACCATGATGCGTTTGCCGCATATCCAAACCGCGGATGAAAAACGCGCCCTGGATGTCGGCTTCGTTGGCGTGCCGCTGGATATCGGCACCTCGCTGCGTTCCGGCACCCGTTTCGGCCCCCGCGAGATCCGCGCCCAGTCGGTGATGATCCGCCCGTACAACATGGCCACCGGCGCCGCGCCTTTCGACTCGTTGAACGTGGCCGATATCGGCGACGTGCCGATCAACACCTTCAATATGGCCGAGGCCATTCGCATCATCGAGGCCGCCTACGACGAGATTCTCGACTACGGCATCATCCCCCTGACCCTCGGTGGCGATCACACCATCACCCTGCCGATCCTCCGTGCGATCAAGAAGAAGCACGGCAAGGTCGGCCTGGTGCATATCGACGCCCATGCCGACGTCAACGACCATATGTTCGGCGAGAAGATCGCCCACGGCACCACCTTCCGCCGCGCCGTGGAAGAAGGCCTGCTCGACTGCGACCGCGTGGTGCAGATCGGCCTGCGCGCCCAGGGCTATACCGCCGAGGATTTCAACTGGAGCCGCAAGCAAGGTTTTCGCGTGGTTCAGGCCGAGGAATGCTGGCATAAATCGCTGGCCCCGCTGATGGCCGAAGTACGCGCCAAGGTCGACGGCGGCCCGGTGTACCTGTCCTTCGATATCGACGGCATCGACCCGGCCTGGGCGCCGGGCACCGGCACCCCGGAAATCGGCGGCCTGACCACCATCCAGGCGATCGAGATCATCCGCGGCTGCCAAGGTCTGGAGCTGGTCGGCGGCGACCTGGTCGAGGTCTCGCCACCCTACGACACCACCGGCAACACCTCGTTGCTCGGCGCCAATCTGCTTTACGAAATGCTCTGCGTTCTACCCGGCGTGCAGCGCCGCTGAGCGCGACCGGGCTGTTTGTTCCGGCCGGGCGTCGCATGGCGCCCAACACTTAAATAACAACAACTAAGGTGTATCCATGAACCGCGAAGAACCCATGCTGTTGCTGGACGACCAGCCACCGGCAGCAACCGCCGTTGCACACGCTTACAACCTGCGTCAGTTGCTGATCTTCCTGATCCCCTCGCTGCTCGGCGTGTTGTTATTCCTCACCCCGATCGTTTACGAGGAAAAGGTGACCATCGGCCTGGGCCTGCTCGCCGACGGTTTGAAGTCCGCGACCGCTGCCTATCTACCGGCTATCGCGGTATTCCTCCTCGGCACTTCGGCGCTGATCGGCCTGTTCGCCAGCCTGCTGAAACCGCGCTGGATCACCGAACGCCGCGCCCTCGACGAGCTGTTCAACCTGCATCCGCTCTGGCTCGGCCTGCGCTTGATCGGCGCGCTGTTCGCCGCCATGACCTTCTGGCAGTTCGGCCCGGAATGGATCTGGAACGCCAATACCGGCGGCGTGGTGCTCAACGATCTGGCGCCGGTGCTGATCACCTTCTTCCTGGTCGCCGGCCTGGTGCTGCCGCTGCTCACCGATTACGGCCTGATGGAGTTTTGCGGCACCCTGGTACGCAATATCTTCCGCAAGGTGTTCGGCCTGCCGGGGCGCTCGGCGATCGACGCCATCGCCAGCTGGCTCGGCTCCGGCACCGTCGGCGTACTGATCACCGCCCAGCAGTACCACAAGGGTTTCTACAGCGCGCGCGAAGCGGCGGTGATCGCCACCAACTTCTCCATCGCCTCGATCGCGTTCAGCTTGCTGATCACCAACTTCATGAAGCTCGATCACCTGTTCGTGCCCTTCTACCTGACCGTGGTGGTCGCCGGTTTGGCCGCGGCCATCATCACCCCGCGCATCCCACCGCTGTCCTGGAAGAAGGACGATTACATGGTCGGCGTCGGTAAGCAGATCAATGAAGAGGTGCCGGGCAATGTCTCGCTGCTGCGCTGGGGCGTCGCCCAGGCGGTGAAACGCGCCAACGGCAACCCCTCGCCCGTGCAGATGGCGCGCGTCGGCGTGCACAACGTGGTGGATATCTGGCTCGGCCTGCTGCCGTTGGTGATGGCCATCGGCACGCTGTCGCTGGCGATCGCCGAGTACACGCCGGTGTTCAATTGGTTGTCCTACCCGATAGTGCCCTTGCTGGAATTGCTGCAACTACCGGAAGCGGCCAAGGCGGCCCCGGCGATCCTGGTGGGCTTCGCCGATATGTTCCTGCCGGCGGTGCTGGGCAAAGGCATCGAGAGCGAGCTGACCCGTTTCGTGGTGGCCTGCGTGTCGCTGACCCAGTTGATCTATATGTCGGAAGTCGGCGTGCTGATCATCAAGGCCAAGCTGCCGCTGAATGTGCTGGAGCTGTTCGCGATCTTCATCATCCGCACCCTGATCACCCTGCCGATCATCGCGCTGATGGCGCATTGGATAGTCGGTTAACCCATCCATAGGGCGGGCATGCCGAAAGCTTGTCCGCCATCCGGGGCGGCCAACGGTGGACAAGGCTTCGCCATGTCCACCCTACAAAAAACGTGCTTTGTAGCCCGAATCAGTTGTTAAAGGATCAAGAGATGACCACTTGCGGCGAATTTCTCGTCAGACAACTCGAAGCCTGGGGCGTCGACACCGTATTCGGCATTCCCGGCGTGCACACCGTCGAGCTGTACCGCGGCCTGCCGCACAGCAGCATTCGCCATATCACCCCGCGTCACGAACAGGGCGCTGGCTTTATGGCCGACGGCTACGCGCGGGTTACCGGCAAGCCCGGGGTGTGCTTCATCATCACCGGGCCGGGGATGACCAATATCCTAACCGCCATGGCTCAGGCCTATGCCGACTCGATCCCGATGCTGGTGATTTCCAGCGTCAATCAACGCGACCGACTGGGCTTGGGCAAAGGTTACCTGCACGAATTGCCCGACCAACGCGCCATGACTGCCGGTGTCACGGCCTTCAGCCATACCCTGATGGGCGTCGAGGAACTACCGGGCGTGCTGGCTCGCGCGTTCGCGGTATTCGAGGGCGAGCGGCCGCGCCCAGTGCATATCGAGCTGCCGCTGGACATCATCACCGCAGATGCCGCGCATATGCGTCTGGCGCCGCGGCCGAGCATCCAACGCCCGGCACCGAATCGTCCGTTGCTGCACGAAGCCGCGGCCATGCTGAAGAATGCCAAACGCCCGCTGCTGTTACTCGGCGGCGGCTGCGTCGAGGCCCAGGCCGAAGCCCGCGCGCTGGCGACTGCCCTGGATGCCCCCACGGCATTGACCATCAACGCCAAGGGCCTGCTGCCGCCGGATCATCCTTTGCTCCTGGGCAGCAACCAGTCGTTAGTACCGGTACGGCAACTGGCCCTGGACGCGGATGTGGTGCTGGCGATCGGCACCGAGCTGGGCGAAACCGATTACGACGTGGTATTCGACGGCAACTTCAAACTGTGCGGCCAATTGATCCGTATCGATATCGATGCCCAGCAGCTACAGCGCAACTTCACCCCAACCCTGGCGATCCAGGGCGACGCGCGTCTGGCCATGCGCCTGCTGTTGGCCGACCTGACACCGGCCGAAGCCAACCCGCGCAGCAACGGTGCGCAACGTACCGCGGCAATACAGGCGCAACTGCGCGAGGACCTGACCGGCTGGGCGCATTACCGCCAGTTGTTCGATACGCTGCTGGATGCTTTGCCCGAGGCGCGCTTCGTCGGCGACTCCACGCAAACGGTGTACAGCGGAAATCACCTGGTCGAGCTGGACGGCGCGCGGCGTTGGTTCAACTCATCCACCGGCT
>NZ_CAMPHN010000121.1 GCF_946885885.1 uncultured Pseudomonas sp. | reverse complement strand
CCAAGGTGCATATCCTGCTTTACACCTGCATCATGTTCGCCGTCACCCTGCTGCCCTACGCGATCCATATGAGCGGGCTGCTCTATCTCGCCTGCGCCGTGGTGCTGGGGGGGCGCTTTCTGCACTGGGCGGTGGTGCTGTACCGTGACAGCAAGCCACACGCGGCGATCAACACCTTCAAATACAGCATCTGGTATCTTTTCACGCTGTTTATCGCCTTATTGGCTGACCACTATCTGCTGTTAAACCTGTAATCGTTGGTGCCATGTCCCGAACCCAGACCACTGTTTTCATTCTCGTCGCCATCGTCGCGTTAGTCCTCGGTCTGACCGTCAACAAAGTGCTTAACAGCAAGGGCCAGGGCGATCCGACCCTGCTACTCGATGCTGGCATAGTGCTGTTGCCGCAGAGCCGCACGCTGCCCGAGCTGAGCTTGACCGATCAGAACGGTCAGGCAGTGCAGGTGAACGAGCTCAAGGATCAGTGGAGCCTGCTGTTCTTCGGTTACACCTTCTGCCCGGATATCTGCCCGGCGACCCTCGCCCAGTTGCGCCAGTTGCAAGGTCAGCTGCCCCAGGAGACGCGCGACAACCTGCGGGTGATCCTGGTCAGCGTCGATCCCAACCGCGATACCCCGGCGCAATTGAAGAAGTACCTGGATTACTTCGATGCCGGCTTCATCGGCCTGACCAGCGATGAAAAGACCCTGAGCGCGCTGGCCAATGCGGTGAGCATCCCCTATATCCCGGCCGACACCAGCAAGGAGAACTACACCGTCGACCACAGCGGCAACCTGGTGTTGATCGGTCCGGACGGCACGCAGCGCGGTTTTATCCGCGCGCCGATCAACAACGACAAACTCGCCGCACAATTGCCGGGCCTGGTCGCGCCGCAGAATTGAACCCGCTAGCGGTGTAACAGCACCGACAGCGGTGCGCTGCGTAATTGGCTGCGCAGCAACGCGCGGAAGTCGGCGGCGTTTTCCTCGGGGTGGCGTAGCCAGTGGATAAAGCTGCGCAGGTACACCCCGGTCAGCAGGCTTTCCTCGACAATCCGGTACAGATGATGGGTTTGCCGCCGGGCCGCCTCGCGCCACCATTGCACGGTGCGGCTGATGCGCAGCAGGCCGAGCAGCTGCAAATGAATGTGCCCCGGCTCCAGTTTGTACAACAGCATCTGCCCGGTCACCGCCCGGTGCGCCGCCAGGCTGTCGAGCCAGGCGATCAATAATTCTTCCAGACGCTTGTCCGCGCTCAGGTCGTTGAGGTCGGCGGCTACTGCGCGGCTGAGCATGGCGTGGTCGGCGCGGTCGAACCAGGCTTCGACCAGTTGATCCTTTTCCCGGTAATGACAGGCGATCACATCCAGGCCGACGCCCAGGTCCGCGGCAATGTCGAACAGATGCAAACGCTCCCAACCACAAACGTCGGCCAGTCGCAGAGCGCTATCGAGTATCTGTTCGGCAGTGAATTTTGCGGCTTTCATCGGCTCACCTCGCCATCGAGTATGGGCCGCCGGCAAAAAAGAGGAGGTTGGCACGACCAACGGAGCCGAGGCGGGTTGTTGTAGGAGCCAGGGGGACGCCTACATGGCATGGTTCAGCTCATAGGATGGGTTAAGCCTGTAGGGTGGATCACGCTTCACCGATCCACCGCTTGGTGGATGTAGAAAGCGACATCCACCCTACGAAGGCTTAGCGCCAGTTATACAACTCTTTCTCGGATATCTGGTGCATCTGGCTGACTTGGGCCTGGAAGGCTTGCATCGAGGCCCAGATACGCCCGTTCAGCTCGCTTTGCGCGGCCAGGTCGCCGAGCACCAGGGCGCTTTCGCGCTGCATGGCGTCGAGCACCTCGTCGGGGAAGCGCTTGAGCTGGGTGCCCTGCTGCTTCAGTTCATCGAGGGCCAGGGTGTTGTGATAGACGTAGTCGTCCATCATGTCCTGGCTGGCGGCGCGGGCGGCTTCGCTGAGGATCGCCTGCAGGTCGGCCGGGAGGCTGTCGAGGGCTTTCTGGTTGATCAGCAGTTCGAGCACCGCCTGGGGTTCCTGCCAGCCCGGGTAGTAGTAGAACTTGGCGGCTTTGTGCAGGCCGAAGGCCAGGTCGTTGTAAGGACTGACCCAGTCGGTGGCGTCGATCGCATGACTTTGCAGCGCGGTGAAAACTTCGCCGCCGGGCAGGTTGACGGTGGTCGCGCCGAGCCGGCTCAGCACCTCGCCGCCGAGGCCCGGCATGCGGATCTTCAGACCCTTGAGGTCGTCCAGGGAGTTGATCTCCTTGTTGTACCAGCCGCCCATCTGCATGCCGGTATTGCCCACCACCATGGGCTTCACGCCATAGGGCGCGTAGGCTTCGTCCCACAATGCCTGGCCGCCGCCCTTGCTCAGCCAGGCGTTCATTTCGCTGGTGGACAGGCCGAAGGGCACGGCGGTGAAGAACTGCGCCGCCGGCACCTTGCCTTTCCAGTAATAGGCCGCGCCATGGCCGAGTTCGGCGGTGCCGCGCGAGACCGCGTCGAACACCTCCAGCGGCGGCACCAGTTCGCCGCCGGCGTAGACCTTGATGGTCAGGCGGCCGTCGCTCATGGTCGCGACCCGCTCCGCCAGGTGCTCGGCGGCAGTGCCCAGGCCGGGGTAGTTCTTCGGCCAGGCGGTAACCATTTTCCACTGGAAGGTCTGCGCGGGTGCGGCAGCCTGCTCGGTAGCGGCTTTTTCATCCTTGCAGCCAACCAGGCCAAGCGTGGCGAACAGGGCAGTAGCGAGCAGTACATGGCGACGAATCATGGGGACTTCCTTATTGTTCGAATGAATCTCGTAGCTCGGATGCAATCCGGGGTGGGTCTAACGACTGACACCGCTCCCGGATTGCATCCGGGCTACCAAAGCTTTTAAAGCGCTTCCAGCTTGGCATAACCGAGCATCAACCACTTGCTGCCTTCGTCCTCGAAATTCACTTGCACGCGGGCCTGCGCGCCCGCGCCCTCGAAATTGAGGATGGTGCCTTCGCCGAACAGCGAATGGCGCACGCGCTGGCCGAGGCTGAAGCCGGTATCCGGTACGGCGCTGCCGGCGAACAGGCTGCTGCCGCTCATCGAATTTCCGTTGAATGGCCGCGTGACGCTGTTGGACAGGCGCACTTCCTGCACCAGCTGCGGCGGAATCTCGCGGACGAAGCGCGATACCTTGTTATAGGTTTCGCTGCCGTACAAACGGCGGGTTTCCGCGTAGCTGATCACCAGCTTCTGCATCGCGCGGGTGATGCCGACATAGGCCAGGCGCCGCTCTTCTTCGAGGCGGCCGGGTTCCTCCAGGCTCATCTTGTGCGGGAACAGGCCCTCTTCCATGCCGACCAGGAACACCTGGGGGAACTCCAGGCCCTTGGCGCTGTGCAGGGTCATCAGCTGGATGCTGTCCTCGTTTTCCGCCGCCTGGGTGTCGCCGGCCTCCAGCGAGGCGTGGCTGAGAAACGCCTGCAACGGGGTCAACTCGTCGTCTTCGTCGTTCTCGAAGGTGCGTGCGGCGCTGACCAGTTCCTCGAGGTTTTCCACCCGCGCCTGGCCTTTCTCGCCCTTCTCTTCCTTGTGGTAGGTGATCAGCCCGCTCTGCTCGATAACGGTTTGCGCCATCAGGTGCAGTGGCATGCTCAGCACCTTGGCCGCGAGGTTGTCGATCAGCTCGATAAAGCCGGCCAGGGCGCCGGAGGCGCGGCCGGGCAGGGCCTTATTGGCGACCATCAGGCGGATCGCTTCCCACATGGAAAGGTCCTGCTCACGGGCGAAGGCGCGGATCGCCTCGACGGTCTTCTCGCCGATGCCGCGCGCCGGCACGTTGATCACCCGCTCCAGCGCAGCATCGTTGCCGCGGCCGTCGAGCAGGCGCAGGTAGGCCATGGCGTTCTTGATTTCCAGGCGTTCGAAGAAGCGCTGGCCGCCGTAGATGCGGTAAGGGATCTTCTCGCGCAGCAGGGCTTCTTCGAGTACCCGCGACTGGGCGTTGGAGCGGTAGAGGATGGCGATCTCGCTGCGCTTGAGGCCGTCCTTGCGCAGCGCGTCCTCGATCGACTCGACCACGTAACGCGCTTCGTCGTGCTCGTTGAATGCCGCATATAGGCTGATCGGTTCGCCGTCGCCGTCTTCGGTCCACAGCTCCTTGCCCAGGCGCCCCTGGTTATTGGCGATCAGCGCGTTGGCGGCCTTGAGAATACCGGCGGTGGAGCGGTAGTTCTGCTCCAGGCGGATCAGCTCGGCATCCTTGAAGTCGTCGCCGAACTGCTGGATATTTTCGATCTTCGCCCCGCGCCAGCCATAGATCGACTGGTCGTCGTCACCCACCACCATCAGGCTCTCGCCG
Organism: uncultured Pseudomonas sp.; assembly: GCF_946885885.1. The sequence goes on along the minus strand of NZ_CAMPHN010000121.1, from coordinate 8,687 downwards.
CCCTGGGCGAGCATGCGCAGCCAGGCGTACTGCACGGCGTTGGTGTCCTGGAACTCGTCGACCAGGATGTGCCGGAAGCGCCGCTGGTAGTGTTCGAGCAGGCCCGGCTTGTCGCGCCACAGGTCGAGGGCGCGCAACAGCAGCTCGGCGAAATCGATCACCCCGGCGCGGGCGCAGGCCGCTTCGTAGGCCTGGTAAATGCTCAGCTGGGTGGCGAGAAACAGGTCGCCGCCGGGCTGGATGTTCTGCGGACGGATACCCTCGTCCTTTTGCCCGTTGATAAACCACTGCGACTGGCGCGGCGGCCAGCGCTGCTCGTCCAGGCCCAACTCGCGGATCACCCGCTTGATCAAGCGCTGCTGGTCGTCGGAATCGAGGATCTGGAAGCTTTCGCTCAAGCCGGCTTCCTGCCAGTGCGCGCGCAACAGGCGATGGGCCAGACCGTGGAAGGTGCCGACCCACATGCCGGCCGGGTTGTGCCCGAGCATCTGCTCGATGCGCGCGCGCATTTCCGCCGCGGCCTTGTTGGTGAAGGTCACCGAGAGAATGCTGTGCGGCGAGGCGTTTTCGAGCTGGATCAGCCAGGCGATGCGGTGCACCAGCACGCGGGTCTTGCCGGAGCCGGCGCCAGCGAGCACCAACTGGCGCCCGAGCGACGCGGTCACGGCTTGCCGCTGGCCGTCGTTAAGGGAGGCGATAAGGAGTTCGGGGTCGTTTTGCATCGCGGCATTCTAGGGGGCGGCGGCAGGCAGGGCAAACCGTGCGGTCTGCCGCTGGTCCGCCGGGCATCCGCAGGTGCCGCATTGAGCATGGCGGATGCCTTTGCGCCGACCGCGAAACAATCTCCGATTTTGTGAATTGGTGCACATCCGTCTATGGCGATGCGCCATGCTCGGTTATGCTCGGCCGCCATACTTAGGCAAACCACTATAAGAAATCCGCCTATGATTCCTATTCGCAACGCCGCAGCGATGGAACCTCAACGGCATATCGCCGAGCAGTTCGCTGCGGAAATTTCGGTCGAACGCACTCGCCTGCTGTACCAGGGCTCGCGATTTCCGACCCTGTTCATGCTGCTCAATGGCCTGGCCTGCGCCTATTTGTTATGGAAACCGCAGGGCAATGCGCTGTTATCCGCCTGGTTGGTCTGGCTGGTGCTGTTGGCCATGTTGCGCCTGGTGCAGGTCAATGCGTTCAACAGCGCCTCGCCGGCCCGTCAGGCGCAGCGGCACTGGCGCATGAGCTTTCTCGCCGGGGCCGGCGTATCCGGTCTGACCCTGGCCTTTGCCGCCATCGTCCTGGTGCCCGCGGATGTGTTCTATCAGCAGGCGCTGGTCTACGGTCTGATCGCGGCGACCATCCTCTCCGCCAGCGTGGCCTATGCGGTCAGCTTGCCGGCATTTCTGACGTTCGCGTTGCCTTGCCTGCTGCCGTCGATGGTCTTTCTGCTGCTCAGCGAGCACAGCCAGCAACGCGGCTGGGGCGTGCTCGGGGCGATTCTGTTGGCGGCGCTGCTGGCCACCGCCTGGCAGGTCAATCGCCTGGTGCAACGCGCGCTGCTGCAACGCTTTCATAACCAGGCGCTGATCGCCAACCTGGAGCACGCCAAGCAACGCGCCGAGAGCCTCAACGATGAGCTGGCCCATGAGGTCGAGCAGCGCGGCCGTGCCGAGCGCGAGTTGCGCGCCGCCCATGCCGAGCTGGAGATGCGGGTGGCCGAGCGCACCCTGGAGCTGGACGAAGCGACCCATGCCCTGAGCAAAAGCCAGACGCGCCTGAGTCTGGCCATCGAGGCCAGCGAATTGGGCCTGTGGGATTGGAACCTGCAAAGCGACGAAGTGCATCACTCGCGTCTCAAGGAAATTTTCGGCATCGAGTCCAGCGAGGTTCGCGCGATGCTGCGCGACCTCAAACCGCGCCTGCACCCGGACGATTTGCCGGTGCTGCGCCGGGCGCTGATTGAGCATATGAAGGGTCGCAGCGACGATTACCAGGTCGAATACCGGATCAAGCACGCCGACGGCCATTGGGTCTGGGTCGAAGACCGCGGCCGCGCAGTGGAGCGCGACCCCCAGGGCCGGGTGCTGCGTATGCTCGGCACGCGACGCGATGTCAGCGCGCGCAAGCAGTTGGAGCAACAACGGCAACTGGCCTCCACGGTGTTCGAAGCGGCCAGCGAAGGCATCGTGATTCTCGACCCGGATTACCGCCTGCTTTCGGTCAACCAGGCGTTCAGCCAGGTCACTGGTTACCGCCAGGAGGATCTGGTCGGCCGCAACGTGATGAGCCTGATCGGCAGCCGCGATACGCGCCGCCAGTATCAGATGATCCGCCTGGAGTTGGAGAACACCGGCAGCTGGCGCGGCGAATTGATCGAGACGCGCAAGAACGGCGAACTCTATCCGCAGTGGCTGCAACTCAATGTGGTGCGCGATTCGCGGAACAACGTCAGCCATATCGTCGGCTTCTTCGCCGATCTGTCGGCCCGGCGCGAAGCCGAAGAGCGCCTGCGTTATCTCTCGCACTATGACGAGCTGACCGGCCTGGCCAACCGCACGCTGTTCAAGGAACGCCTGCACGAGGCCAGCCAACGCGCGCGCCAGAGCGGCCGCAGCATCGCCCTGCTGCACATCGACCTGGACCGTTTCAAGCTGCTCAACGACAGTCTCGGCCATGAAATCGCCGACCAGTTGCTGCGCCAGATGAGCCGGCGCCTGACCCAGGCCGTTTCCGAGGCCGACACCATCGCGCGTTTGTCCGGCGACGAATTCGCCATACTGCTCGACTCCTACGGCAGCCTCTCCAGCCTGGCGCGCCTGGCCAGCCGCTTGCTGACCAAGCTGCGCATGCCGATGACCGTCGGCGGCGAGGAACTGGTGGTCAGCGCGTCCCTGGGCATCAGCCTGCTGCCGGACAACGCGCGGGAAATCTCCGCGTTGATCAGCCAGGCCAATATGGCCATGCAACATGCCAAGCACCTGGGCGGCAACACCTTCCAGTTCTTCACCGACAACCTGCAAGCCTGCACCCTGGAGCGCTTGCAGCTGGAAACCCAGCTGCGCAAGGCGATCGACAGCGACCAACTGGAAGTCTTCTACCAGCCCAAATTGCTCCTGGCCGACGGTAGCCTGAACGGCGCCGAGGCGCTGGTGCGCTGGCGTCACCCGGAAATGGGCCTGGTGCCGCCGAACGACTTTATCGGCCTGGCCGAGGAAACCGGGCTGATCGCCCCCATCGGCGAAATCGTCCTGCGCAGGGCATGCCAACAGGCCCGCGAATGGCAGCAACAGGGCCTGGCCGAGATCCGCGTATCGGTGAACCTCTCGGTGCACCAACTGCGCCAGGGCAACCTGGTCAGCCTGGTGCGGCAGATCCTGGTGGAAACCGGCCTGGCGCCGCAGTTTCTCGAGTTGGAGCTGACCGAAAGCCAACTGCTGGACAACGTCGAAAGCGTGATCAGCACCTTCCAGCAGCTGCGCAACCTGGGCGTGCAACTGGCGATCGACGACTTCGGCACCGGCTATTCCTCGCTCAGCTACCTCAAGCGCTTCCCGGTGGATTGCGTGAAAATCGACCAGACCTTTATCCGCGACCTGTCGCCGGGCAGCGAGGATGCGGCCATCACCCGGGCGATCATCGCCATGGCCCACAGCCTGGAACTGAAAGTGGTCGCCGAGGGCGTGGAAAGCCATGAGCAGTTGAACTTCCTCAAGACCCAGCGCTGCGACGAGGTGCAGGGCTTCCTGATCAGCAAGCCGGTGCCGGCCGAAGTCTTCGCCCAACTGCTGCGCGATCAGGCTTTCGCCATCTGGAAATAAGCGCCGTGCCTCGGAGCCTGTCCGAGAATAGAACTGCAAATCGTAGGTTGATGCTGAGGAACGAAGCCCAACCAAATCAGCATGTTGGGCTTTGCGGAACTCAGCCTGCGTGGTCCGACGGCTTCAGCCGCGATGCTTTCAGTGCCTTTACGATCAATCGCGGCTAATGCCCCTCCCACGTCTGGCCCCGTTAGCGATTCCTGGCACAGTGCTCGGCACCGCTAATCCGGCACTTGTGGGCTTGTGCCGATCAGACGGCGCTGGTTATTGTCGCACCCCCTCGTCCGGCGCTGCTAAAGAGACCGCCATGTCGTCCACGCCCCTCGACGCCGCACCCCGCCCGCCCACCGCCACCCTGGTGCTGTTGGCCTCGCTGTATTGCGCCCAGGGGTTGCCCTCGGGCCTGATCGCCCACTCCTTGCCAGTGTTGTTGCGTGAGCACGGCGTCGACCTGGCGCTGATCGGCCTGCTCAAACTGCTGGCCCTGCCCTGGCTGCTCAAGGTGCTTTGGGCGCCCTGGGTGGATCGCCTGGCCTCGCCGCGGCTCGGTCATCATCGCGGCTGGATACTGCCGCTGCAGAGCGGCATCGCGCTGCTGCTCGGCGGGCTGGCGCTGCTCTCGCCGGCTGTGCTGTTCGGCAGCCAGTTGCCGCTGCTGCTCGGCCTGTTGCTGTTGATCAACCTCGCGGCTTCGACCCAGGACATCGCCACCGACGGCCTCACCGTGCGCCTGCTGCCGGAGCGCTGGCGCGGCCTGGGCAACAGCCTGCAAGTCGGCGGCTACAAGATCGGCATGCTGGTCAGCGGCAGCGGCCTGCTGCTGGCGGTCGACTGGCTCGGCTGGAACCTCGCGGTCGGCCTGCTGGCGCTGTTGCTGCTGGTGAGCCTGATCCCGATCTGGCGCTTTCCAGAAGCGCAACGCTTGCCCTATCGCCCGGCCCTGGCCGAATCCGCCGGCCCCGGCCTGCTGCTGCGCCATTACCGCGGCCTGCTGGCACAGCCAGGCATGCTGCTGTGGCTGGCGGTGGTGCTCAGCTTCAAACTCGGCGACGCCCTGGGCTCGCCGATGATCAAACCGATGCTGGTCGACCAGGGCTGGAGCTATGCCGACCTCGGCCTGCTGACCCTGCTCAGCAGCCTCGCCGGCATCGGCGGCGCCCTACTCGGCGGCCTGCTCTACGCCCGTTTCGGCACGCTGCGTTCGCTGCTGTTGTTTGGTGCGCTGCAAGCCCTGGGCATCGCCGCCATGGCCCTGCTGGTGCAGGCCGGTGGCGACCGCGAACTGGTCTACCTGGTCGCGCTGTTCGAACAAATCGCCGACGGCATGTCCACGGTCGCCCTGTTCGCCGCGATGATGCGCCAATGCCGCCCCGAACACGAAGGCGCCGACTTCACCCTGCAAGCCTCGGCGCAACTGCTGTTGGGTGGCCTGGTCGGCGCGCTTAGCGGGGTGTTGGCCAAGGCGCTGGGCTATAGCGGCCTGTTTCTCGCTGCCGGCGCTCTCGGGCTGCTGGTGCTGCTACCGGTGGCGCTGTACTTCCAGCGCCAGCGTGCAGCGGCACCGCAACTGCCCTAAGCCGCAATCACTTCGCCATGGTTCTCCGGCTCGATCAGCGCACGGTGTAGGGCGGCCACGGCGGCGGCGTAGTCTTCCTCGTTGACCACGCACTGCATTTCCACCTGGCGGATCGACTGGTGTACCGCCTGGATGTCGATGCCGGCCTCGGTCAGCGCGGCCATGGTCTTGGCCAGGATGCCTTTGACCTTGAGGTCCGAGCCGATCGCCGAGACGATGGCGACGTTGTGCACGGTGACCTCGGCGGTTGGGTAGCGCTCCTCGATCAGCCGTGCGGCGCGCTCGATCAGTTTGCGCGAGCCGGAGGCGTAGTAGGTGATGCTGTTGGCGTCGGAGTCCTTGTTCACCACATAGAGCTTGAGTTGCTTGAGCAGTTTGCTGATCTCCATGTCGTAGCCGACGTCGCCGAGCATGTCCTGGTCGAATACCTCCAGGCCGAACACGTCCTTGCGCCCGGCGATGATCTCCACGCAAGGCCGCTCGCTGCGGTAGTCCTGGCTGATCAGGGTGCCGGCGTGCTCGGGCTCGAAGGCATTTTTGATCCGCAGCTCGATGCCGGCGCGGCGCAGGGTCTTGGCCGCGCGCGGGTGGATCGCTTCCATGCCGAGGTTCGACAGCTGGTCGGCGACGTCGTAGTTGGTGCGGCCGATGGTCACCACGGTGTCCTCGCCGACCAGCTTGGGGTCGGCGCTGGAAAGGTGGAATTCCTTGTGGATGATCGCCTCGCGAGCGCCGGTGGCGGCGGCGATCTGGGCGAAGGTGATTTCGCTGTAGCCGCGGTCGAAGCTGTTCATCAGCCCTTCGCGGCAGTGGGTGTAGCCGGTGGCCACCGCCAGCTCGCGGGACAGGTCGAGGTCTTCGAAGCGGCTGCGGATCATCGCCTCGAACGCCAGCGGCGCCTCCAGGTGCCAACCGGTGAGGTCCACCAGCTTGGCGTTGACCCCGCGCTGCTTGAGTGCGAGCACGGTATTGAAGGCGCTATGGGCTTCGCCGAGGGAGGCGAGCATCTCGCGCACCTTCATCAGGTGTTCGGTGAGCTGGAAATGGCCGTAGGCGCATAGCCGTTGCAGGCTGTGCATGCACTCGCCGGCATCGGCGATGCGCGACTCGACGAATTGGTTGGCCGCCTGCCGTTCGAAGGCGCCGGGGAACAGCTCGGCGTTCTTCGCCAGCATGCGCTGGCGCACGGCATCCAGCGCATCGCGCCAGGCACCCTCGCTGCGCGCATCGGCGAAGCGTTGGTAGACACCGGGCTCGCCGGTCTTTTTATGTTCCAGCAACAGGTTGGTCATGCCGCTGTAAGCCGAAACGACGAACACCCGCTGATACAGCTGGTCGCCCTGGCGCGGGCCGATAAGGATGTTGTTCAAGACTTCTTCGAAGCGGCTCATGGACGTGCCGCCGATCTTTTCCACGGTATGCATAGGTGCGTCCAGTCGTAGGTGAATGCTTCCCTGGGCCGCAAGTTGGCGGCCGAAGAACGAATGCAGGCCCAATGCGGGCCTGCGAGAGTCGGTCAGAGGTACTGCTGGCGCTGAATATCCAGCGCCGTGAAATCCTCGCGCTCGGCGACGAAGGCCGGGCGTGGCGCCTGTGCGCAGAAGGGCGCCTGGAGTGCGTTGTCCACCTGGTTGTAGACGTAGAACAGGTTGCTGCGCGCGCTGGGGGTAATATTGCTGTTGGAGCCATGGAGGATGTTGCTGTCGAAGAACACTACGCTGCCGGCCGGGCCGAGAGCGGTGTCGATGCCGTAGCGACTGGCCATCTCCTTCAGGCTGTTGTCGTCCGGTACGCCGAACTGCTGCTTGCGCAGGGATTCTTCGTAGTGATTCTCTGGGGTGGCGCCAACGCAGCGCACGTAGTGTTTGTGCGAGCCGGGGATCAGCAGCAGCGGGCCGTTGTGCGGCTCGTTGTCGGTGAGCAGGATCGAGCAGCTCAGGGCGCGCATGCGCGGCATGCCGTCTTCGACGTGCCAGGTCTCGAAATCCGAGTGCCAGTAGAACTCCTTGCCGCTGAAGCCCGGTTTGAAGTTCATCCGCGACTGGTGCACATACAGCTCGCCGCCGAGCAGAAAGCGGGCGATCCCGGCGATCCGTTCGTCACGGGCGACACGACCGAACAGGGCATTGTCCTTGTGGATGGCGAACACCGAGCGCACCGCGCCGCTTTCCGGTTCGGTGATGGTCTTGCCGGAGTTGGCCACCGCCGGGTCGCGGCGCACGCGGTCGAGCTCCTTGAGCAGCACCGCCACTTCTTCAGTGCTGAACACATCGTGCATCAGCAGGTAGCCGTCGCGCTCGTAGCGCTCGATCTGCTCTGCGCTGATGGGCGCGTTTTCCAGGTCGCTGCGGTAGACCACCGGGTCCAGGCGTTCCTGCCAGCTCGGCTCGGCCTGCTGGCGAGAGGGGTAAAGGTCGGTTTGCACGGATGACTCCTCCAGATCGGTTCAGGCGACGGTTTCTGCCTCCAGCGGATACACACCGCTCTCGTCGTGTACTTCCTTGCCGTTGAGCGGCGGATTGAACACGCAGGCCATCTTCATTTCCGTGGTGGCGCGCAGCAGGTGTTCGTCGTGCTTGTCGAGGATGTACAGGGTGCCGGGGGCGATCGGGTAGATCTTGCCGTCGGCGATGGTCTCGATCTCGCCTTCGCCGCTGATGCAGTACACCGACTCCAGGTGGTTCTGGTACCAGATATGGGTCTCGGTGTTGGCGTAGATGGTGGTGATATGGAACGAGAAGCCCATGTTGTCGTCCTTGAGCAGCATGCGCGTGCTGTCCCAGGTTTCGCTGACGATCTTGCGGTTGGACTGCTCGCAGTCGGCGAGGGTGCGTACGATCATGTTGAAGTTCCTTAAGAAGCGGAGGCCTGGCTGGCGGTTTGTTCGGACATCACGGCGGCGAAAGCCGCGTCGAGGATGGTCATGGCCTTGTCGATCTGCGCTTCGCTGATGATCAGCGGGCACAGGCACTTGACCACTTCGCTGTGGGCGCCGCTGGTTTCGATCACCAGGCCGTTCTCGAAAGCGTGGCGGCAGATCGCGGCGGCGGTGTCGCCGTCCGGGCAGCTGATGCCGACCATCATTCCGCGGCCTTTGATGAACAGCGAGTCCGGGCCGTAGCGACGGACGATCTTGTTCATCCCGTCGGCGATGCGCTTGCCCTTGGCGCGCACGCGCTGGGCGAACTCGTCGTCGCGCCAGAAGTGTTCGAGCGCCGCGGTGGCGGTGACGAAGGCATGGTTGTTGCCGCGGAAGGTGCCGTTGTGCTCGCCCGGCTTCCACTGGTCCAGCT
>NZ_CAMPHN010000120.1 GCF_946885885.1 uncultured Pseudomonas sp. | reverse complement strand
GAGGCGATCAGCACATTGAAGCGCTTGTGATAGAAGTCGCCCATCACCTGTTCCAATTCGCGCTCGCGCATCTGCCCGTGGCCGATGCCGATGCGCGCCTCCGGCACCAGTTCGGCCAGATCGGCGGCACATTTCTCGATGGTTTTCACATCGTTGTGCAGGTAGTACACCTGGCCGCCGCGCAGCAGTTCGCGCAGCAGCGCTTCCTTGATCGTCGGGTTGTTCTGCTCCATGACGAAGGTGCGCACGGACAGACGGCGCGCCGGCGGCGTGGCGATGATCGACAGGTCGCGCATGCCCGATACGGCCATGTTCAGGGTGCGCGGGATCGGCGTGGCGGTGAGGGTGAGGATGTCCACCTCGCTGCGCAGGGCCTTGAGCTGCTCCTTCTGGCGCACGCCGAAACGGTGCTCCTCGTCGATGATCACCAGACCCAGGTTGCTGAATTTGACATCGCCCTGCAGCAACTTGTGGGTGCCGATGACGATATCGACCTTGCCCTCGGCCAATTGCTGCATGGCATCGCTGACTTCCTTGGCGCTTTTGAAGCGGCTCATCACCTCGACTTTCACCGGCCAATCGGCGAAGCGATCGCGGAAGCTGTTGTAGTGCTGCTGGGCGAGCAGGGTGGTGGGCACGAGTACCGCCACCTGCTTGCCGCCGTGTACGGCGATAAAGGCGGCGCGCATGGCCACTTCGGTTTTGCCGAAGCCGACGTCGCCGCAAATCAGGCGATCCATCGGCTTGGCCGCCAGCATGTCGTCGTGCACCGCTTCGATGGCGGCCTGCTGGTCGGGGGTTTCCTCGAAGGGGAAGCCAGCGCTGAAGGTTGCGTAATCGGCCTTGGGATCGGCAAAGGCATAGCCTTCGCGGGCGGCGCGGCGCGCATAGATGTCGAGCAATTCGGCGGCGACATCGCGCACCTGTTCGGCGGCCTTGCGCTTGGCTTTCTGCCAGGTTTCCGAGCCGAGGCGGTGCAACGGCGCCAGGGCATCGTCGCTGCCGGTATAGCGGGCGATCAGGTGTAGGCTGGCCACGGGAACGTAAAGCTTGGCCTCCTCCGCGTACATCAATGCGAGGAACTCGGCGGCCTGGCCGTCGATCTCCAGGGTGATGAGGCCCAGATAGCGGCCAACGCCATGATCGATATGCACCACCGGTGCGCCTTCGCGCAGTTCGGCGAGGTTTTTGATCACATTGTCGCCGCCGTCCCGGGATTTTTCCCTGCGACGACGCTGCATCACCCGTTGGCCGAACAGCGGGCTTTCGGCGATCAGGGCCAGGTCGTCGAGCAGCAGGCCCTCGTCGAGCGGGGCGATGCAGATGCCCAGGCGTTCCTTGCCGCTGGCGAATTCCGGCCAACCGCCGACTTCCACTGGCTTGAGCTTGAGGCGGGCGAGCAGTTCGAGCAGCACCTCGCGGCGACCGGCGGATTCGGCGCAGAATAGCACCCGGCCCGGATACTCCTCGATAAAGCGGCGCAGCGCGGCCAGTGGCTCAGTGGCTTTGGCTTCGATCGCGAGGTCCGGCAGCGGGCGGGCGCTGAAGCGCTGGCGGCCGACGCCCGGTTCGATGTCGTCCTGGCTGACCACCACCCGCGGCCAGTCTTTCAGGCGGGCGAAGCAATCTTCCACCGGCAGGAAGATATCCGCCGGCGGCAGCAGCGGGCGTTCGGGGTCGACGCGGCGCTCTTCGTAACGGTTGCGTGCATCGTTCCAGAACTGCTCGGCGGCTTTTTCCACGCCGGGCAGGGAAAACACCTGGGTGTCTTGCGGCAGGTAGTCGAACAGGGTCGCGGTTTCTTCGAAGAACAGTGGTATGTAGTACTCGATGCCGGCCGGGGTGATACCGGTCGACAGATCCTGATAGATCGGGCAGCGGCGGAAATCCACGTCGAAACGCTCGCGGAAGCGCCCGCGGAAGTCGGTGACGGCCTTCTTCTCCAGCGGGAATTCGCGCGCCGGCAGCAGTTTTATCGAGTCGACCTTGTCGATCGAACGCTGGGTTTCCGGATCGAAGGTGCGCAGGGTTTCGATTTCGTCGTCGAACAGGTCGATCCGCAGCGGTTGCTTGCTGCCCATCGGGAACAGGTCGATTAGCGCACCGCGCACGGCGAACTCGCCATGTTCGTACACGGTGTCGACGCAGCGGTAGCCCGAGGCTTCCAGGCGCGTGCGCATCTGCTCGACATCGAGCTTCTGCCCGACATCCAGCACCAGGCTGCTGCCGAGCAGGAAGCGCGTCGGCGCCAGGCGGTGTAGGGCGGTGGTGATCGGTACTACCAGAACGCCGTGTTTCAGTTCGGGCAGGCGATAGAGTGCGGCGATGCGCTGGGAAATGATGTCCTGGTGCGGCGAGAACAGGTCGTAGGGCAGGGTTTCCCAATCGGGGAAGTGCAGCACCGGTAGTTCGGGCGCGAAAAACCGCAGCTCCTGTTCCAGGCGCTCGGCGCTCTGGCTGTCGGCGGTCAGCAACAGGGTGAAGCGGCGGGCGGTACTGGCGGCCTCGGCGATCGCCAGGCTCAGCGCGGCGCCGGGCAGGTTGCCCCAGTGTTGTTTGCCCGCGCTGGCCGGCAGGGACGGTAGGTGCAATATGGACTCGGGGGTTACGGGCACGGGTAGCTCACGGTCATACGACAGGGCTGGCGATTGTAACTATCCGCGCCGGGTGCTGTCAGTGTTTCGTCCGTTGCAGATTGCCGCCGATAGCCCGCGTCGGCATAATGTAGCCCCCTTTTTAAGCCCCTACATGTGGAAGGTACTGCCCGTGACTCAGAAGCCCGACCAGTGTCTTGGTGAGTGGATCGATCGAGAAGCCCTTGCGGAAGCGATGATTCCGATGATTGGCCAGCTCTACCGTAATAACAACGTGGTCACCTCGATCTACGGCCGTGGTCTGATCAACCGCTCGGTGATCGACATTCTCAAAGCTCACCGTTTCGCCCGCCATCGCCTGGCTGACGACAAAGAGCTGTCGGTGCATGACACCTTCCCCATTCTCAAGACCATGAGCGAGCTCAAGTTGGGCGCCGCTTCGGTGGATCTGGGCAAGATGGTCGGCAAATTCAAGGCCGAGGGCGAGGGCCGCAGTATCGAGCAATTCGTCAAGGACGAGTTGGTCGAGGTGGCGGGGGCACAAAACAGCGCGGGCCGCGAGGGTACCGATGTCGTGCTCTACGGTTTCGGTCGTATCGGTCGTCTGCTGGCGCGTATCCTGATCGAGAAAACCGGCGGCGGCGATGGACTGCGTTTGCGCGCCATCGTCGTGCGCAAGGGCGCGAGCAACGATCTGGTCAAGCGTGCCAGTCTGCTGCGCCGCGATTCGGTGCATGGCAAGTTCAACGGCACCATCACCATCGATGAGGAAAACAATACCCTCACTGCCAACGGCAACCTGATCCAGATCATCTACGCCAAGTCGCCGACCGAGGTGGATTACACCCAGTACGGCATCAAGAACGCCCTGCTGGTCGACAATACCGGGGTATGGCGCGATGCCGAAGGTTTGGGCCAGCACCTGGCGTGCCCGGGCATCGACCGCGTCGTGCTCACCGCGCCGGGTAAGGGGGCGCTGAAAAATATCGTGCACGGCATCAATCATGGCGAGATCAGCCCGGAAGACAAGATCATTTCCGCGGCGTCTTGCACCACCAACGCCATCGTGCCGGTGCTCAAGGCGGTCAACGATCAGTACGGCATCGTTAACGGCCACGTCGAAACCGTTCACTCGTACACCAACGACCAGAACTTGATCGACAACTTCCACAAGGGCAGTCGTCGCGGTCGCAGTGCCGCGTTGAACATGGTGATCACCGAAACCGGGGCCGCCACCGCTGCCGCCAAGGCCTTGCCGGTACTCAAGGGCAAGCTGACCGGCAACGCCATTCGCGTGCCGACGCCGAACGTGTCCATGGCCATTCTCAATCTGAACCTGGAGAAGGCCACCACCCGCGAAGAGATCAACGAATACCTGCGCCAGATGGCCATGCATTCGGATCTGCAAAAGCAGATCGATTTCGTCAGTTCCCAGGAGGTGGTCTCCACCGACTTCGTCGGCTCGCGTCATGCCGGTGTGGTCGACGCCGAGGCGACCATCGCCAACGACAACCGCGTGGTGCTGTACGTGTGGTACGACAATGAGTTCGGCTACAGCTGTCAGGTGGTGCGCGTGATGGAAGACATGGCCGGGGTCAACCCGCCGGCGTTTCCGCGCTAAGCGTCGTCAGTGCTTGAAAAAAACGGGAGCTTCGGCTCCCGTTTTTCGTTTTTCGTTTCTGCTTTTCCGGTGTCTGACTCATGGACAAGAGGTTGGTCATGGCGCCAGCAGGCGGCCGCGCAGGTCGTCCGAGAGTCCTTTCGGTGCCAACCATATCCCCAGATACACCTTGGCCAGTTGTGGGTTCTGACTGGTAAAGGCGATTTCGCCGTTGCGTTCCAGGGTCAGGCCGCTGCTGGGGCTGAAGTTCAGGGCGTAGCGGTCGCCGGCGCGGATGTCGCGGAAGTTGTCGTGCAGGGCATCGAGCGCATCGCGTAACGGCTCGAGGGTGCGGGCGTCGTGTTGTCTGTTCAGGGTGGTCCAGGCGGCCTCGATCACGTCTTCGCGGTCGATATCGCGAAAGTAGTAGAGCTCCAGGCGCTGGCTTAGCGGGGCGTCAAAGGCGTCGCCCGGGCTGGCTTGGCGCGGGGCGTAGAAGGCTGCGGCATAGACGTCGACCCATAGGTAGGTCAGGACGCTTTGGTTCTTGCGCTCCAGCGCTTCTCGGTTCAGTTCGAATCCGCTGCTGAAACCGGCCTCGCGCAAGCGCTCGCCGGTGTTGGCGAGCAGGGTGTCGCTCAGCAATAGCAACGCGCTAAACAGCAGTATTCGACGCATGATCCTACTCCGGAGGGCGAATGTCCTTGTTTCGCCTGGAAGGGGGTATCGGTCAAGCCGGCATATGTTGCCCGCTGTTGCAGAAAGCTCAAAAAAAGCCCGGGTTCGGGTGGTCAGTGGCAGGGGTGCTCTTTATAATCGAGCGGATTTTTTCCTCGCGTTCGACATCACAAGCAGTGCCTAACTTTCTTGTGGTGCTGCTTTGCATCTTAAGCGTGCCGATGTCGCCCGTATTCTAAAAAAGCTTATAAATCAGTGGTTAGGCAAACCTATGATCAAAATAAAACATGGGCTCGATTTGCCCATAACAGGTGCGCCGACGCAGCGTATAGAGGCCGCGAGGCCGGTACGCAGTGTCGCCGTCATAGGCTTCGATTATCACGGGATGAAACCGACCATGCAGGTCCAGGTCGGCGACCGGGTCAAGCTCGGTCAGGTACTGTTCTCCGATAAGAAATCGCCCGGCGTGGATTTCACCGCGCCAGGCGCGGGGGTCATCAGCGCCATTCATCGCGGCGAGAAGCGCGTCCTGCAATCGGTGGTGATCGACCTCGAGGGCGATGAACAAGTTACTTTTGCCCAGTACCCAGCGGCCGAACTGGCTAGCTTGAGCGACGCTCAGGTACGTGAAAACCTTCAGCAGTCCGGCCTGTGGACAGCATTTCGCATGCGTCCGTTCAGTAAGGTGCCTGCTGTAGATGCGGTTCCCCACTCGATCTTCGTCACGGCCATCGATACCCATCCTTTGGCGGCGGATCCCGCGCTGGTCATCGGCGAGTACGCCGCAGACTTCGAAAACGGCCTGCAGGTGCTCGGTAATCTGGGCAAGGTCTTCCTGTGCAAGGCCGAAGGCGTCAGTTTGCCCGGCGAGCAACTGGCCAAGGTGCAGACCGAGACTTTCGCCGGACCCCATCCGGCTGGCTTGCCGGGAACCCATATACACTTCCTCGATCCGGTCAGCGCGACCAAGAGCGTTTGGTCGTTGAACTACCAGGACGTGATCGCCATCGGCAAGCTGTTCACCAGCGGCCAATTGTGGGTCGAGCGTATCGTCGCGCTGGCCGGCCCGGTGGTCGAGCAGCCGCGTCTGCTGCGCACCCGTCTGGGCGCCAATCTGGAAGAACTCAGTGCGGGGCAATTGCAGCCTGGCAATAACCGCGTGATCTCCGGTTCGGTGTTGGGTGGTCGTACCGCCCATGGCGCCTTTGCCTTCCTCGGTCGTTACCACCTGCAGGTGTCTTGCCTGGCCGAGGGTAACGAGCGCGAAATGCTGCATTACCTGCGTGCCGGGGTGAACAAGCACTCGGTACTGAATATCTTCGTTTCCAAGCTGTCGGCGGCGAAAAAATTCGCATTCTCCACCACCACCAATGGCAGCCCGCGCGCCATGGTGCCGGTCGGTAATTACGAAGAAGTGATGCCGCTGGACATTCTGCCAACGCAACTGCTGCGCTACCTGATCGTCGGCGATACCGAGATGGCTCAGAAATTGGGCTGCCTGGAACTCGATGAAGAAGATCTGGCGTTGTGCACCTATGTCTGTGCCGGCAAATACGAATACGGCCCGATCCTGCGCGATAACCTCGCCCGCATCGAGAAGGAGGGTTAATCCATGGGTATCCGTGCATTCCTCGATAAAATCGAGCACAACTTCGAGAAGGGCGGCAAGTACGAGAAGTGGTACGCCCTCTATGAGGCCGTCGACACCTTCTTCTATCGCCCCGGCAGCGTGACCAAAACCACCGCTCACGTGCGTGACGGCATCGACCTCAAGCGCATGATGATCACCGTCTGGGTCTGTACGTTCCCGGCGATGTTCTTCGGCATGTGGAACGCGGGCTATCAGGCCAACCTGATTTTCGCGCAAAACCCCGAGCTGTTGGCTAACCAGGAAGGTTGGCACTTTGCGCTGATCAGTTCTCTCGCCGGTTTCGACCCCAATAGCCTCTGGGACAACTTCGTCCAGGGCGCTGCATGGTTCCTGCCGGTGTACGGGGTGGTCTTCATCGTCGGCGGTTTCTGGGAAGTACTGTTCGCCTCGATCCGCAAACATGAAGTCAACGAAGGTTTCTTCGTCACGTCGGTGCTGTTCGCCCTGATTCTGCCGCCGAGTATTCCTTTATGGCAGGTGGCGCTGGGCATCAGCTTCGGCGTGGTGATCGGCAAGGAAGTATTCGGTGGTACCGGCAAGAACTTTCTCAACCCGGCCTTGACCGGCCGTGCCTTCCTGTTCTTCGCGTATCCGGCGCAAATGTCCGGCGATGCGGTATGGACTACGGTCGACGGATTCGCTGGCGCAACCGCATTGAGTCTGGCCGCTTCAGGCGGTATCGAGAGCGTGATCGGCCAGGGCATCACCTGGATGGACGCGTTCGTCGGCACCATTCACGGCTCGCTCGGCGAAACCAGCACCTTGGCTATCGCTATCGGCGGCCTGGTGTTGTTGATCACCAAGATCGCCTCCTGGCGCATCGTCGCCGGCGTGATGCTCGGCATGATCGGTCTCAGCCTGTTGTTCAACCTGCTCGGTTCGACCACCAACCCGATGTTCGCCATGCCCTGGTATTGGCACCTGGTCGTCGGCGGTTTCGCCTTCGGTATGTTTTTTATGGCCACCGACCCGGTGTCGGCGTCCATGACCAATACCGGCAAGTGGATTTTCGGTGCCTTGATCGGGGTGATGGTGGTGTTGATCCGCGTGGTCAACCCGGCCTTCCCGGAAGGCATGATGCTGGCGATTCTGTTCGCCAACCTGTTTGCACCGCTGATCGACCACTTCGTCGTTCAAGCCAATATCAAGCGGAGGCTGGCACGTAATGTCTAGTCAAAAAGAATCCACCGCCCGCACCCTGACAGTGGCCCTGTTGGTCTGCCTGGTGTGCTCGGTGTTCGTCGCCGGCGCCGCAGTGGCGCTCAAACCGACCCAGCTGGACAACCGGCTGCTGGACAAGCAGCGCAGCATCCTGGCGATCGCCGGTCTGGGCGAGAAGAACATGTCGGCGCGCGAAGTCAAGGAGCTGTTCAAGAGCACCATCAGCGCCAAGCTGGTCAACCTGGAAACCGGCGAATTCTCCGATGCCTACGACCCGCTGACCTTCGACCCGCTGAAGGCCTCGAAGGATCCGAAGCTTTCCAGCGTTCTGCCCGCTAGCGAAGATACCGCCGGGATCAAACGCCAGGAGCACTTCAGCACCGTTTATATCGTCGAGAAAGATGGCCAGATCGACACCATGATCCTACCGGTTCGCGGTTATGGCCTGTGGTCGACGCTGTACGGCTTCATCGCGCTCAAGGGCGATCTGAAAACCGTGGTCGGCATGGGCTTCTACCAGCACGGCGAAACCCCGGGGCTGGGCGGCGAAGTGGATAACCCGAAATGGACCGGTCAATGGCCGGGCAAGGTCGTTTACGACGACGGTTCCGTAGCCGTGCAGGTGGTTAAAGGCGGTGTCGATCCGCAGAGCCCCGAGGCGGAGCATCAGGTCGATGCCCTGGCCGGCGCCACCTTGACCAGTAAAGGTGTGGAGAATCTGTTGAGATTCTGGCTGGGCGAAAACGGCTTCGGTCCCTTTATCGAGAACCTGCGCGCAGGGGAGGCTTGATCATGTCGCAACCCACGATCAAACAAGTGTTGTTGGACCCTATCTTCAATAACAACCCCATTGGCCTGCAGATCCTCGGTATCTGTTCGGCCCTGGCGGTGACTTCGAACCTGAAAACCGCGCTGGTAATGTCCATCGCGCTGACCCTGGTGACCGGTTTCTCCAACCTGTTCATCTCGATGATCCGCAGTCAGATCCCCAGCTCGATCCGCATGATCGTGCAGATGGTGATCATCGCCTCGCTGGTAATCGTGGTGGATCAGGTGCTCAAGGCCTATGCCTTCAGCCTGTCCAAGCAGTTGTCGGTATTCGTCGGGTTGATCATCACCAACTGCATCGTGATGGGCCGCGCAGAAGCCTTCGCCATGCAGAACCCGCCGGTCCTGTCGTTCTTCGACGGCATCGGTAACGGTCTCGGTTACAGCGCCATGCTGATCGCCCTGGGCTTCATTCGCGAGCTGTTCGGTGCGGGCAAACTGATGGGTTACGAGATTATTCCGGTGATCAACGACGGCGGTTGGTATCAGCCCAACGGCCTGTTGCTGCTGCCGCCTTCGGCGTTCTTCCTGATCGGTTTGTTTATTTGGGCGCTACGCAGCTGGAAAAAAGAGCAGCTCGAGCAACCGAGCTACAAGATGGCGCCGCAAGTCTCGAATAAGGAGGCTTATTAATGGAACATTACGTTAGCTTGCTGGCCAAGGCCGTGTTCGTCGAGAACATGGCGCTGGCCTTCTTCCTCGGTATGTGCACCTTCATCGCCATCTCGAAGAAAGTCGAGACGGCGATTGGCTTGGGTATTGCGGTCGTTGTCGTGCAGGTGATCACCGTACCGGCGAACAACCTGATTTATACCTATCTGCTCAAAGACGGTGCCCTGGCTTGGGCCGGTCTGCCGGAAGTCGATCTGAGCTTCCTCGGTCTGCTCAGCTACATCGGGGTGATCGCGGCGATCGTACAGATCCTCGAAATGCTCCTGGATAAGTACGTACCCAGCCTGTACAACGCCCTCGGCGTATTCCTGCCATTGATCACCGTGAACTGCGCGATCATGGGCGGCACGCTGTTCATGGTCGAGCGCGACTACAACCTGGCGGAAAGTACGGTCTACGGCTTCGGTTCGGGTCTCTCCTGGGCGCTGGCGATCACCGCGTTGGCGGGGATTCGCGAGAAGCTCAAGTACAGCGACGTTCCAGCTGGCCTTCAGGGCTTGGGCATCACCTTTATCACCATCGGTCTGATGTCTCTGGGCTTCATGTCCTTCTCCGGCGTGCAGTTGTAAGGAAGGATGAATAGATGATCAATTATCAAATCTTTCTCGCGATCGGCATGTTCACCGGCATTGTGCTGGCGTTGGTGCTGATCATCCTGATGGCACGCGCCAAGCTGGTTTCCAGCGGCGACGTGAGCATCGAGATCAATGGCGAAAAAACCATTGTGGTCCCGGCCGGCGGCAAATTGCTGCAGACCCTGGCGGCCAACAATATCTTCCTCTCCTCGGCATGCGGCGGCGGCGGTACCTGCGCCCAGTGCAAGTGCGTGGTCGAACATGGTGGCGGCGAAATGCTGCCGACCGAGGAAGCTGCCTTCACTCGCCGCGAAGCCAAGGCTGGCTGGCGTCTGTCCTGCCAGACTCCGGTCAAGCAGGACATGAAGATCGAGGTGCCGGAAGAAGTCTTCGGGGTGAAGAAGTGGGAGTGCACCGTCGAGTCCAATCCTAACGTGGCCACCTTCATCAAGGAGCTGACGCTGAAACTGCCGGAAGGCGAGAACGTCGACTTCCGCGCTGGCGGCTACGTGCAACTGGAATGCCCGCCGCACACCGTGCATTACAAGGACTTCGATATCCAGGAGGAGTACCGCGGCGACTGGGACAAGTTCAACCAGTGGAAGTACGTGTCCAAGGTCGACGAGACCGTGATCCGTGCCTACTCCATGGCCAACTACCCGGAAGAGCGCGGCCTGGTGAAGTTCAATATCCGTATCGCCTCGCCGCCCCCGGGCAAGGATGATCTGCCGCCGGGCAAGATGTCGTCCTACGTGTTCAGCCTCAAACCGGGCGACAAGATCACCGTGTACGGCCCGTTCGGCGAGTTCTTCGCCAAGGACACCGACGCCGAGATGGTCTTCATCGGCGGTGGTGCCGGCATGGCGCCGATGCGCTCGCACATCTTCGACCAGCTCAAGCGGTTGAAGTCCAAGCGCAAGATCAGCTTCTGGTACGGCGCGCGCTCCATGCGCGAAGCCTTCTACGTGGAAGAGTACGACCAGTTGCAGGCGGAGAACGAGAACTTCCAGTGGCACCTGGCGCTGTCCGACCCGCTGCCTGAGGACAACTGGACCGGTCTCAAAGGCTTTATCCATAACGTGCTGTACGAGAACTATCTGAAGGACCACCCGGCGCCGGAAGATTGCGAGTTCTACATGTGCGGTCCGCCCATGATGAACGCTGCTGTGATCAAGATGCTGGTCGACATGGGTGTTGAGGAGGAAAATATCCTGCTCGATGACTTCGGCGGCTAAGCGTGAAGTTAGCAGTATTCCAGCCCGTTATCGCTGTCGCTCTTGCGGCAGCCCTAACGGGCTGTTTGCATTCTGAGAAAGTCGAAGAGTTCGGCGGCCCGACCATGGGCAGTACTTACTCGGTCAAATACGTAACCGGCGAAGGCGTTGCCGAGCGCGCGCGACTCAAGGCCGAGACCGAGGCGATTCTCGCTGAAGTCGATCGGCAGATGTCCACCTACCGCACCGACTCCGTTATCTCCAACTTCAATCAGGCTCCGGCGGGCAGCTGCCTGGCGGTGCCGGCCGAAATGCTGGAGGTGGTGCGTGCCGGCCAGGCATTGTCACAGGAGAGCCAAGGCGCTTTCGACCTGACATTGGAACCTCTGCTCAACCTCTGGGGCTTCGGGCCCCAGGCGCGGGTGGAACGTGTACCGACCGCCGAGCAGTTGGCGCAAGCGCGCGAGCGCAGCGGCCACCGGCACCTGCGTATCGAAGGGCAGCAGCTGTGCAAGGACGTCGACCTGCAGCTGGATCTCAACAGCCTGGCGGCCGGTTATACGGTCGACAGGATTGTCGGTCGTCTGCTCGAGCTGGGCGTCGACAGCTACCTGGTGGACGTCACGGGCGAACTCAAGGCTGCCGGTAAAAAGCCGGACGGCCAGTCTTGGCGCATTGCCATCGAGGCGCCACGGGACGATCAGCGAGTCGCGCAACGGGTTCTGCAGTTGGACGGTTACGGGGTCTCGACCTCGGGCGACTACCGTAATTATTTCGAGGAAAACGGCGTGCGTTACTCGCACACCCTGGATCCGCAGACCGGTGCGCCTATCACCCATAAACTGGCCGCGGTAACGGTGGTCGATCCGTCGACCTTACAGGCCGATGGTTTGTCTACATTGTTAATGGTGCTCGGTCCGATCAAAGGTCCCGAGTATGCGGAACAAGCGGGTATCGCGGCGTTTTTCGTGACCCGTGAGGGTGAGGGCTTCGTCACACGGAGCACCGCCGTTTTCGAGCAGCTTTTCGCTGCAGGAGATAAGCAATGATTTGGCTGATCGTTTTTTGCACCATGTTGTTGGTGGTGTCGTTGATGGCCGTTGGCGTGATCATGGGGCGTAAGCCCATCGCCGGATCCTGCGGCGGGATCGCCAATCTGGGTATCGAAAAGGAATGTTCGATCTGCGGCGGTAGCCGCGAGAAATGCGAGGAGGTCAACCGCGACCGCGATTCCTCGCTCAGCGATGGCGACAAACTGGCGTACGACGCGACCAAGCGCTAATCGCCCGACGCAACACTGATTGTTAGGCTGCGGCTGTATCGATTGCCGGCCCGCGACAACGGGCTGGCCCTGCCGAGGGTGCGCCATAAGCGCCCCGGTGTGATCTGAAGGAGTAAACATGGCGGTCTATAACTACGACGTAGTGGTGCTGGGTTCCGGCCCAGCAGGTGAAGGTGCGGCAATGAACGCCGCCAAAGCGGGGCGCAAGGTCGCGGTGGTCGATAGCCGCCGCGAAGTCGGCGGTAACTGCACCCACCTGGGCACGATCCCCTCCAAAGCGCTGCGCCATTCGGTACGGCAGATCATGCAATTCAACACCAACCCGATGTTTCGCCAGATCGGCGAGCCGCGTTGGTTCTCCTTCCCCGATGTGTTGAAAAGCGCCGAACGGGTGATCGCCAAGCAGGTGACCTCGCGCACCGGTTACTACGCGCGTAACCGCATCGATGTCTTCTTCGGTACCGGCAGCTTTTCAGACGAGCAAACCATCGAAGTAGTCTGCGCCAACGGCGTGGTCGAGAAGCTGGTGGCCAAGCAGATCGTCATCGCCACCGGTTCGCGACCTTATCGTCCGGCGGATGTCGATTTCCATCATCCACGGGTATACGACAGCGACACCATCCTCAATCTCAGTCACACGCCACGCCGCTTGATCATTTATGGCGCCGGGGTGATCGGCTGCGAATACGCATCGATTTTCAGCGGTTTGGGGGTGTTGGTCGATCTGATCGACAACCGCGATCAGCTGTTGAGCTTCCTCGACGCGGAAATTTCCGATGCGCTGAGTT
>NZ_CAMPHN010000119.1 GCF_946885885.1 uncultured Pseudomonas sp. | reverse complement strand
TTGATCATCATCTTGCTACTTGCGCTAGAGGAGGAGTCCATATACGGGCTACGGGTCTACATCCGTCCTTCCCCAGCTACACCGCCACCAACTCCTGTTCTTCCTGCTTAAGCGGCCGCCAGCGGCGCAGCAGCATATAGAGCGTGGGAATCACGAACAGGGTGAAGAAGGTGCCGACCAACAAGCCGCCGACTATCACCAAGCCGATCTGCTGGCGGCTTTCCGCTCCGGCGCCGCTGGCGATAGCCAAGGGCAGCGAGCCCAGCACCATGGCCCCGGTGGTCATCAGAATCGGCCGTAGGCGCTGCACCGCGGCGTCGATCACCGCGCTGCGCAGCTCATGCCCGTCGCGCAGCAGCACGTTGGCGAACTCGACGATCAGGATGCCGTGCTTGGTGATCAGACCGATCAACGTCACCAGACCGATCTGCGAGTAAATATTCAGGGTGCCGCCGAACAGGGTCAGCGCCAGCAAGGCGCCGGCCATCGACAGCGGCACGCTGAACAGGATGATCAAGGGGTCGGTGAAGCTCTCGAACTGCGCCGCCAGCACCAGGAAGATAAACACCAGGGCCAGGGCGAAGATCAGCGCCACGCCGGAGCTGGATTCCTTGAAGTCGCGCGAGGTGCCGGTGTAGTCGTACTGGGTTTCTGGCGGAAATACGCCGCGGGCGGTGTTCTCCAGATGCACCAGCACTTCGCCCAGGGTATAGCCAGCGCCGACGTTGGCGCTGACGGTCACCGCGCGCAGCTGGTTGAAGTGATTGAGCTCACGCGGTGCCACGGTTTCGCGCACTTCGATCAAGTTGGACAACTGCACCATGCTGTCGTCGCGCCCGCGCACATAAACCCGGTCGAGATCCTGCGGGTTGCTGCGGTCGACGTCCTGCAGCTGCACCATTACGTCGTATTGCTCGCCGTTCTGCTTGAAGCGCGTCACCTGACGGCTGCCGAACAGGCTTTCCAGGCTGCGACCGATAGTCGCCACATCGCTGCCGACCGCCACCGCCTGCTCGCGGTTGACTGTGACCTTGAGCTGCGGCGCATTCAACTTGAGGTCGCTGTCCAGGCTTTCCAGGCCGGGATACTCGCGCAGGCTGTTCAACAGCTCGTCGACATAGACCTGCAGCTCGGCATATTCCAGGGACGAGCGGATCACGAAGTTGACCGGCTGGTTGCGCGCGCTCTGCCCGAGCGGTGGCCGGTTGACCGGGAAAGCGCGCATTCCGGCGATCTCCTGGAACTTGGGCAACAGCTCGTTGCGGATCTCGAACTGGCTGCGCGTGCGCTGGTCCCAGTCCTCCAGCTTCATAAAGGAGATGCCCTGGGCCACCGTGGGGAAACCGGCGATCACCATGTAGCGATTGGTTTCCGGGATGCTCGCATAGGCCGCCTCGATCTCCCGCGCGTAACGCCCGGTGTAGTCGATGGTTGCGCCATCCGGGCCATTGAATACGCCGATGATGGTGCTGGTGTCTTCGGTCGGCGCCAGTTCCGACTTCAAGCCGGCGAACAGCAACGCGCAAGCCAGCATGATCAACAGCAAAACCCCAACCACCAATGCCCAGGCACCCAGGGCACGCGCCAGCAGGTGTTTGTAGCCATAGGTCAGCTTGTTGAGGAAATCCTCGATCAGGTTGTAAACCCGGCTGTGCCGCTCGCCGACCTGATGCGGTTTGAGCAACACCGCGCACATCATCGGGGTCAGGGTCAGGGCGACGAAACCCGAGACCAACACGGCGCCGGCCAGGGTCCAGGCGAACTCGGTGAACAACTTGCCGGTGGTGCCCTGCATAAAGCCGATGGGGGCGAATACCGCGGCCAGGGTCAGGGTCATGGCGATCACCGCGAAAGCGATCTCGCGGCTGCCCTTGAGCGCCGCCTGCACCGGGCGCATACCCTCCTCGATATGCCGGTGGATGTTCTCCAGCATGACGATGGCGTCGTCCACCACCAGACCGATCGCCAAGACCATGGCCAGCAGGGTCAGGGTGTTGATGGTGAAGCCCATCAGGCTCATCAGGGCGAAAGCGCCGATCAGCGATACCGGAATGGTCACCAACGGAATGATGGTCGCGCGCAGCGAGCGCAGGAAGATGAAGATGATCAGAATGACCAGCGCCACCGCTTCCCAGATGGTGATGAATACGTTGTCGATGGATTCGCGGATAAACAACGAACTGTCATGGGCGATGGCCATTTCCATGCCTTCGGGCAGCAGTTCGCGCACCTCCGGCAGCGCCGCATTCAGGCCATCGGAGATTTCCAGCGGGTTGGCGGTGGCCTGCTTGATCACGCCCATGGATACTGCCGGGCGGCCCTTATAGCGGACGATGCTGCGCTCGTTCTGCGCGCCGATTTCGGCGTAGCCGACATCGGCCAGACGCAGCAGGTAGCCACGGGAGTCGTCGAGGATCAGCTGGTTGAATTGCTCCGGCGTGTTCAGGTCGGTTTCCGCCAGCACGGTGAACTCGCGCTGGCGCGATTCGATGCGCCCAGCGGGGACTTCCACGTTCTGCCGGCGCAAGGCGTCTTCCACGTCCTGCACGGTGAGGTTATGCGCGGCGAGTTTTTCCGGATCGAGCCAGATGCGCATCGCCAGGGTGCGGCCGCCGCGGATCTGCACTTCGGAGACCCCGGGAATGGTTTGCAGACGGTCCTTGATCACCCGTTCGAGGACATCGGTGATCTCCATCGAACTGTAGCGTTCGCTGTAAAAGGCGATCCACACTACCGGCTGCGCATCGGCCTCGACCTTCTGCACGATGGGTTCTCTGATCTCCTCCGGGAGCAAGCCACGCACCCGGCCCAAGCGGTCGCGCACGTCGTTGGCGGCTTCGTCGGCATTGCTGCCGAGCCTGAATTGCGCGGTGATCTGGGTGTTTTCCGAGCGGCTGATGGAGCTGACGAAGTCCAACCCCTCGATGCCCGAGAGTACGTCCTCGATCGGCTGGGCGACCTGGGATTCCATGATCTCCGGGCTCGCACCCGGATAGGTGACGTTGACCGTGACGATGGGCACGTCGACGTTCGGGTATTCGCGCACGCTCAGGCGCTGATAGGCCATCAAGCCGAGCAACACCAGCACCAGCGACAACACCGTAGCGAAGACCGGCCGGCGGATGCAGATATCCGACAGCGTCATCGATTGCGCTCCGTGGGGCGGCCATCCGCCGTCTTGGTGCGCACCGGCATGCCCTCGCGCACCTTCTGCCAGCCGGCGCTGATCAGCGTTTCATCGCCGTTCAGGCCTTCGCGCACCTCCACCGCACCGTCCATACGCTTGCCCAGCTCTACCTGGCGCACCTCGACCTTGCCGTCCACCACCAGGTTGACCAACAGGCGCTCGCCCACCGGCATCACCGCCTCTTCGGGAATGATCAGGGCATCGGGACGCTCGTCGAGAATCACCGAAACCTTGACGAACTGCCCCGGCCGCAAGCGCCGTTCGGCATTGTCGATACGGGCGCGAATCGCCTGGCTGCGCCCGGCCTCGTCGAGCCGCGGATTGATCGCGAAAATCTCGCCGCTGAAGCGCTCGCCGGGGTAAGCATCGAGGCTGACCTCGATCAGTTGGCCGAGGCGCATCTGGCTGACGGCTTTCTGCGGAATGCGAAAGTCCACCTTGAGCGGGTCGAGCACTTCCAGGTTGACGATATCCTGACCTTCGCTCAAGTAATCGCCGGGGCTGACTTCGCGCAAACCGAGGACGCCGTCATGCGGCGCCTGGATCCGCGTCTTGTCCAGGCGCGCCTGGGCCAAGGCCAGGCTGGCGCGGGCGGCCTGCTGCTGGGCGTTGGCCTCGTCCAAGGCCTGGGCATTGCTGGCGCCGCGTTTGAACAGCATCTGCGCGCGCTGGAAATTCTTTTCCGCGAGATTCAGGTTGGCCTGGGCCTGGGCCAATTCGGCGCGACTGATCGCATCGTCGAGGCTGACCAGCAGAGCCCCGGCTTCGACGCTCTGGCCTTCGCGAAAATGCAGCTTGGCCAGGCGCCCGGCGATTTCCGGACGGATCATCACCGACTCGTCCGAGCGCAGTGAGCCAAAAGTGATCAACTCGCCGCGTACCAGGGTTTTAGCCACCGGCACCACTTCCACCACCGGCCCATCGGCGGCCTGAACCTGCAGCGAGAGGGCTACGAACCACAGCAAAGTGCCTGAAAGGGAACGGCTTAGCACGGACATAAACTACCTCTTGTCTTATCGAGCCGAAGTCTAACGACCTCGACGCAAGATGCGCCGAACTAAATGTTTCCCCTTGTTTTTACTGACGCATACCGCGCCCGCTGACCAGCAAACGAATGCACACGCCATAGAGCAAGGCGGTAGCCACCAGCATAAAACCGATGGCGATGCCGATGCGGATGTCCGAAACCCCGAGGATGCCGTAGCGAAAGGCGTTGACCATATGCAGCACCGGATTGGCCAGCGATACGGTCTGCCAGAACGGCGGCAGCAGGTTGATCGAATAGAACACTCCGCCCAGGTAGGTCAGAGGCGTCAGCACGAAGGTCGGGATTATCGAGATATCGTCGAAGTTGCGCGCGAACACCGCATTGACGAAGCCGCCCAGGGAGAAGATGGTCGCGGTCAACAGCACCACCAGCACGGTGATGCCGAGGTGGTGCACCTGCAGCTTGGTGAAAAACAGCGACAGCAGCGTGACGATAAAACCCACCGCCAGACCGCGCAGCACGCCGCCAATCACATAGCCAATCAGGATGATATGCGGCGACACCGGCGAAACCATCAGCTCCTCGACCGAGCGCTGGAATTTGCTGCCGAAGAAACTCGACACCACGTTGCCGTAGGCATTGGTGATCACCGACATCATGATCAGCCCCGGCACTATGTATTCCATGTAGGTGAAGCCATCCATATCGCCGATCTGCCGGCCGATCAGATTACCGAAGATGACGAAATACAAAACCATGGTGATCGCCGGCGGCAGCAGGGTTTGCGGCCAGATGCGGGTGAAGCGGCGAACTTCCCGGTAAACGATGGTACGCAGCGCCACCATATTGGCGGCGAACTCGGAATTCAGGTAAGCCGTGCTCATACCGCCCCCTTCGCCAGATTCTTCTCGACCAGGGAGACGAACAGTTCCTCCAGGCGGTTGGTTTTATTGCGCAAGCTGAGTACCTCGATGTTCTGCAACGCCAACTGGCGGAACAGCTCGGTGATGCCCTGGGACTTGTCGACCTGCACTTCCAAGGTGTGGTGATCGAGCAACCGCGCCGGGTAGCCGAGCAGCTGTGGCGCCACCGTTTGCGAATCCTTGAGATCGAGCAGGAAGGTCTCGACATGCAGTTTTTTCAGCAGCGTCTTCATGCTGGTGTTCTCGACGATGCGGCCGTGATCGATGATGCCGATGTTGCGGCACAGTTGTTCGGCTTCTTCCAGGTAGTGGGTGGTCAGGATGATGGTGATGCCCTGCTCGTTCAGCTCGGTGAGAAAGCTCCACATCGAACGGCGCAACTCGATATCGACGCCCGCGGTGGGCTCGTCGAGGATCAACAGACGCGGCTGATGCACCAACGCGCGGGCGATCATCAACCGGCGCTTCATGCCACCGGATAGCTCGCGCGACGGCACATTGTGCTTGCCCCACAGGCCCAACTGATTGAGGTACTGCTCGGCGCGCTCCTTGGCGATGCGCGCGGGAATTCCGTAGTACCCGGCCTGGGTCACGACTATGTCGAAGGCTTTTTCGAACTGGTTGAAATTGAATTCCTGCGGCACCACGCCGAGGCAGCGCTTGAGCGCCGAGGGCTGCTTATCGAGGTCGTGGCCGAAGACGTTGACCGTGCCGCTGGTCTTGGTCACCAAGGTGGAAAGGATGCCGATGGTGGTGGATTTACCGGCGCCGTTGGGGCCGAGCAAAGCGAAAAAATCGCCCTCGGCAACATCCAGATCGATGCCGTGCAAGGCTTGAAAGCCGTTGCCGTAGGTCTTGCTCAACTGGCGAATGGACAGAGCGGTACTCATAAAAATGCGCGCACCTGATTTAAGAAAAGAAAGTTCAAGCGGAGGCCGCGCCCAGAGCACAGGCGCAAAGTCGTTCAAGTCTAGCGTTTGCCGGGAGACCATCGCAGCCCCTTTACCGGAATAATGCGTTCGGTCATGACCGGGCAGCAGCCTAACAGCGCTGCCAAAAGAAGAAACCCCGCCGCCCCGATGGTACTAATCGAGACCATCGATACAACCCGGACGTAGCGAAGCGCTGTAGCCTGGATAAGCCTTGGCGCAATCCGGGAAAAGTCCGCGCGTCTGCCATCGCTCCCCCTCCCCGGATTGCATCCAGGCTACAACTGATCCAACAGCCGGTGGGCGAGTACGGGGCGAGTCGCTCCAGCTTCGCCTGCCATCCCGATTCATAGAGCTGAAGAATGAACAGCAGGTCGAATCGTCGCTGCGCCAGGCGGTGCTCGTCGAATGGGTGGCACGCTTTGCAGCACGCCGATACGCAACCCGGCCGGCTACCTGCCCGGCATCATCAGCGGGGCGATGCGGGGCGAGCTCAAAGACTGGGCCGGTACAGTCGCGTCCTAGGCAACATCGTGGGATGCCGCCAACCCAGACGTCATCATCACAACATAACCCCCACTGCCCCGACGGCGGTTCAACACCACTCACGCAGCTACGCAGCATTCAGCGCATCCGCTAAACAGTCCCGATAGCCATACCCTGGATATATCCGGAACGCCGTTCTGCGGACCATCGCAAGGTTGGGAGTTTTTCGCGGCGTTATTCTCGCAGCTCGTTTTCATTGCCATCAGGATCGGCGAGGGCTCAGGCAGTCGCAGGAAACGCGCCGATTTACCTTGATGGAGTTCGACCTTTGAGCAATCAGGCCAGTGTCCCCCTTCGCGTCATGAATTTCTGGCGCGATGTGGAAGCCTTCAATATCCCGACCGCCCCATCAGCTCGGCATGCCGCCGTAGAGCTGGGCATACCCGGCATTCAAGGACTCCCCCACGACCTCTGCTGGGCGCAACCGGAAACCCGCGAACAGCCCGTCAATCTGGTATCCGCCCACGAGGGCACCGTTCTTTACCTGTACACCCCCCACTTCCCTGAAGACGCGACGCTTGCAGCGGCCCGCCTCTCGGCCGGGGACATCTCCCTGTTCGAAGGCATGACAGCCCATCGTTACCAAATCCCCCAGCGGCGGACGGCCATCAGGTGGACGACCAACAAGGTACGGCTGCTGGAGCATTGGTATCAGCGCGACGTTTTCCGTTCCTAACCTTGCCCGACTAAACAACCTATCAACCGAGAGAATTGCAATGAACATCCAATGCTTGCGATCCGTAGCGACCCTGGCTCTCTTGTTCTGCCTGGCCTCCTGCGGTGGCAGTAGCAAGAACAGTGGCGGTGACGAAGGTAGCGGAACGCCTGACGTTCCGGCGTCCACGCAACCCGAACCTCAACCAGAACCAGAGCCAGAGCCCACCCCCGACCCCATTCCGTCGGTGACAGCGGTTGGTGATGGTCCCTTTATTCTGGTGGATCAATTCGGCTATCAACCGAACCAGCAGAAAATCGCCGTGCTGCGAGATCCGCTCGCGGGTTACGACAGCAACGACGAGTACACACCGGGTGCAACCATCCAGGTGATAAACACCCTCGACAACGCAGTGGTATTCACCGGTGCCACAACCGAGTGGAACAACGGCGCAACAGACCCGTCCTCCGGCGATCGCGCCTGGCTGTTCGACTTCAGCGCCGTCACCACGCCGGGCAGCTATGAAATCGTCGATGTCGGCGGCAATGTCCGCTCGGCGCGTTTCGAGATAGGCGCCAATATCTATAGGCCCATCCTGGTACAGGCGGTGCGCACCTTCTTTTACCAGCGCGCCGGCCACGCCAAGCCGGCACAGTTCGCCGGCGTCGGCTGGGCCGACGAGGCGAGTCACCTGGGCACGCTGCAGGACGCCAACGCACGCCACTACAGAACACCCGACGATCCCGCCACCGAGCGCGACCTGCACGGTGGCTGGTACGACGCCGGCGACCTCAACAAGTACAGCAGTTGGGCGGCCAGCTATGTCATTGACCTGCTGCACGCCTATTCGGAAAACCAATCCATCTGGACCGACGACTTCAATATTCCCGAATCCGGCAACGGCGTGCCGGACCTGCTGGATGAAGTGAAATGGGGCTTGGACTGGTTGGTGCGGATGCAGGAGGACGACGGCTCCGTGCTGTCCATCGTCGGGCTTAGTTCCGCCAGCCCGCCCTCGAACGCAACGCAACCGAGCCTCTACGGCGACGCCAGCACTTCCGCCACCCTGTCGGCGGCGGCCGCCTACGCCTACGGCGCCAGGGTATTTGGCGCGCTGAACACGCCCGCCTTCAATGCCTATGCCGCCGATCTGGCCCTGCGCGCGGAGCGGGCCTGGAATTGGGCGAACGCCAACCCGAATGTTGTGTTTTTCAATAATGACGCGGATTCCGGCACCACCGGTCTCGGCGCCGGGCAGCAGGAGATCGACGATGCCGGCCGCGCCCAGAAGCGGCTGGTGGCCGCCATCTATCTCTATGACCTGACCGGCGGCGCCACTTATCGGGAGCTCGTCGACGCCCACTACACCGAAGCGCCGATGTTCTCTACCTGGTGGCTGTCGCCTTTCCATTCCGGCGTGACACGCCCGCTGCTCCATTACGCATCCCTGCCCGGCGCCACGCAGACGGTCGCGACCGAAATTCGCAGTCGCTATGTCGGACTGTGGGAAGGCGCCGATGGCTGGGGAGCGGTGAACACGCGGCGCGATCCCTACGGTGCGTTCATCACCGACTACACGTGGGGCAGCAATGCGGTGAAATCCCTCGCCGGCGGCATGTTCGCCGACCAGGCGCTGTATGGACTGAGCACACACAGCACCGCGGATATCATGAATGCGAGCGCGGCCTATCTGCACTACCTGCACGGCGTCAATCCGCTGGGCAAAGTCTACCTGTCGAACATGGGCGACTTCGGCGCGGAAAACTCGGTGGACCAATTCTTCCACACCTGGTTCGCGGACGGCAGCGCGCTTTGGGACAGTGTTCGCGACTCGGTCTACGGACCGCCTCCCGGCTTCCTCGTCGGCGGCCCCAACCCTTCCTACGAATGGGAAACCCGCTGCCCTGGCATTTCACCCCAGTGCGGCAGCGCCCCGCCGGCGCCGCCCTACAATCAGCCCGCGCAAAAATCCTATCTCGACTTCAACACCAGTTGGCCGCTGAATTCCTGGCCAGTCACCGAGAACTCGAATGGATACCAGAGCGCCTATATCCGGCTTCTTGCGCGTCATGTGCAGTAGATAAGGTACAAAACGGCGGCCTGTATGGCGCCACTTGTGCACCGCGCCAAGGACGCCAGTCGCTGCCAATGGCACCGCCAGTTTTTCGCTGGTTTGAGCGTTGTAACCCGGATAAGCCTTGGCGCAATCCGGGAGAAATTTGCCCGTGTGCCATCGCTCCCCGGATTGCATCCGGGCTACAACTGCCGCGCTAGGCGCCGAGTTCGGCTTGTAGTTCCCCCGCCAGCAGCGGCGCATCCTCGACGAACAGGTGCGGGTAGCAACTGGCCAAATGGGAGAAAAACAACTCCTCGGGCACATCGGCGAACTGGCCGTGATCGCGCAGGTACTCCATATAACGCTCGCCATCTGCGTTGAATGGGTGGAACACACTGTCGGTACGCCCATCGAACTCCAGCGCTTCGACCTTGAACAGCTGGCACAGCGCCAGGTTGAAAGCCGGGGTCGCCTTGACCCAACGGCCATCGAGATACAGCTCGGTATAGCCGTGCATGGCGAACACTTCGCTACGCAGCATCGCCAGCAGTTTTGGCGTGGACAGGTGGTTGCGCACATCGGCCAAACCAATGCGCGCCGGTATGCCGCAATGCCGGGCGCAGGCCGCCAGCAGGGTCGCCTTGGGCACGCAGTAGCTCTCGCCGCTGAGCACGGCATGACTGCCTTTCAGGGTGTCGGGATCGCGGCTGAAAACATAGGGGTTGTAGCGGATCCGATCACGTACCGCGTAGTACAGAGCGATCGCCTGCTGAAGAGGGTCGCGACTGGCGCCTCGCGCGTTTTCTGCGAACTCAACTACGGACGGATGGTCACTATCGATGAAGCGGCCGGGCTCGAGGTATTCATCCATTTGCATCACTCCATGGTTGAACTGCCAGTCTAACGTCCCTAACAACGCCCATGTCACGGCTATCCGGCCAAGTTAACCGCTCTTGTCGCCATAAGTGACGGCTACGTTTGTTATGGTGTTTTCAACAAACCGTCATCATGGAGAACCACACATGTTCGTAGTCTGGTTACTCGTGCTGGTGCTCGGCACGGCCTATCTGGCCCACCGGCGCACCGCTCCCCTCCAGTTTTTCGCTATCGTCGCCGTCTACCTGTTGCTGATGGGCGCTCTCAGCCATGCGCCGGTCTGGCTCATGCTCATCCTCTGGCTGTCGCTACTGGCCGTGGCCCTGCCCCTGGCGTTGCCCGAGCAGCGCCGCAGATTGTTCAGCGCACCGATGTTCGCCTGGTTCCGGCGGGTGCTGCCGCCGATGTCGGCCACCGAGCGCGATGCCATCGAAGCCGGCACCGTCTGGTGGGACGGCGAGCTGTTCAGCGGCCGGCCGAACTGGGACACCCTGCTGGCCTACCCCAAAGCCAGGCTGACCGAAGAGGAGCAGGCGTTTCTCGACGGCCCGACCGAAGCACTCTGCAAACTGGTCAGCGACTGGCAGATCGGTCAACGGATGGACCTGCCGCCCGAGGCCTGGGCACATATCAAGCAACACGGCTTCTTCGCCCTGATCATTCCCAAGCAATACGGCGGCAAGGGCTTTTCCGCCTATGCCCACTCGCAAGTGGCGATGAAACTGGCGACCCGCAGCGGCGATCTGGCGTCCACCGTGATGGTGCCCAACTCCCTCGGCCCCGCCGATCTGTTGCTCAACTATGGCACCGAGCAGCAGCGCGACTACTACCTGCCGCGCCTGGCCAGCGGCGAGGAAATCCCCTGCTTCGCCCTCACCGGCCCCTATGCGGGCTCCGACGCCGGTGCGATGAACGACACCGGGGTCGTCTGCCGCGGGCAGTGGCAAGGCGAGGAAGTGCTCGGCCTGCGCCTGAACTGGGAAAAGCGCTACATCACCCTCGGCCCGGTCGCCACCCTGCTGGGTCTGGCGTTCAAAGCCTACGACCCGGATCACCTGCTCGGCGACGAGGAAGACCTCGGCATCAGCCTGGCGCTGATCCCGACGGACACCCCTGGGGTGGACATCGGCCGGCGCCACCTCCCCCTGGGCGCGGCCTTTATGAACGGCCCGAATACCGGCAAGGATGTGTTCGTGCCGCTCGACGCCCTGATCGGCGGACAGGAGATGCTCGGCAAAGGTTGGATGATGCTGATGAACTGCCTGTCGGTCGGCCGCTCCATCTCCCTGCCGGCGGTGGGCACCGGCGCGGCCAAGTTCACCAGCCTGGTCACCGGTCAATACAGCCAGATCCGTGAGCAATTCAACGTGCCGCTAGCAGCATTCGAAGGCATTCAGGAAGCCTTGGCGCGTATCGGCGGCAATGCCTGGTTGATGGACAGTGCGCGGGTGCTCACCGCCAATGCGGTGGACCTCGGCGAAAAGCCCTCGGTACTTTCGGCGGTGCTCAAATACCACCTGACCGAGCGCGGCCGCGAATGCATCAGCCACGCCATGGACGTACACGGCGGCAAGGGCATCATCATGGGGCCGAACAACTACCTGGCGCGCTCCTGGCAAGGCGCGCCTATCTTCATCACCGTGGAAGGCGCCAATATCCTTTCGCGCAACCTGATGATCTTCGGCCAGGGCGCGATCCGCTGCCATCCTTACGTGCTGGCGGAAATAACCCTGGCCAATCGCGAAGATCAGGATCAGGCGCTGCTGGAGTTCGACGAGGTGCTGCTGCAACACATCGGCTTCGCCGTGCGCAACGCCGCCAGCAGCCTGGTGTTGAGCCTCGGCTTTGGAGCATTCGACCGGGTTCCCGGCGACCGTATCAGCCGCCCCTACTTCCGCGCACTGAATCGTCTGAGCGCGGCATTCGCCCTGCTCGCCGACGTCAGCATGATGCTCCTGGGCGGCGAACTGAAACGCCGCGAACGCCTCTCCGCGCGTCTTGGCGATGTGCTCAGCCATCTTTATCTGGCGTCCGCCGCGCTCAAGCGCTACCACGACCAGGGTTATCCCGAGCATTCGCGAGCGCTGCTGAGTTGGGCCATGGAAGAGAGCCTAGGTCATGCCGAGCACGCCCTGGAAGAACTGCTCGGCAACTTCCCCAACCGCATCGTCGGCTGCCTGCTGCGCGTACTGGTATTTCCCTTCGGCCGCAGACATAGGGGCCCCAGCGATGCGCTCGATGCCCAGGTCGCCGAGATCATCGGACGCAACAGCGGCGACCCGGCGCTGGAAGAGGTGCTCGTCGGCTGCTATCGACCACAGGCGCAGGAAGATCCGGTCGGCGCCCTGCAACATGCGATGGACCTGCTGCATAGCGTGCGGCCCATCCAGCAAAAACTCGACGAGGCGCTTAAATCCGCTCAGTTGCAGGACAGCGCGCTACACAACCCGATCGACGCCGCGGTCAGCGCCGGAGTACTCACCGCCGAGGAAGCCAGCCAGCTGCGACAAACCGAAGCCGCGCGACGCAAAGTGATCGACGTGGACGACTTCGCCAAGGAGCAACTGACCCTCGGTGAAGGCAAGGTGCGATAAGCGCCAGGCAGGACAGCGGGCAGCGCGAACCTTATACTGGCCCGCCCGCTTTACCTCTATAGGATTTGCCCAATGGCCAACGCGCACATCGACCACCACCTCGCCC
Organism: uncultured Pseudomonas sp.; assembly: GCF_946885885.1. The sequence continues at coordinate 262 of NZ_CAMPHN010000119.1, read as the reverse complement.
TGCTCAACCACCTGCGCACCATCCTGGTCGCCCTGGGCGAAGCCGAGCAGATTCTCGATGACAGCCACGCCATGTTCGTCGAGCGCTACGACGATTTGCTCGTCGAGTTACCGAATGACCCGGACAACAGCCTGTATCTGGGCCAGGACCTGATCAGCCAGATTTTCCAGCGCTATCCGCAGATCGCCCACCTGGTCCCGCGCGACCTGCTGTGGTTCTTCGGCGGCGACTGCCTGCATTTCATGCCCGACGAAGAAATCGA
>NZ_CAMPHN010000118.1 GCF_946885885.1 uncultured Pseudomonas sp. | reverse complement strand
CCGTTCCGCGACTGCCACGAGATCGTCGGCCACGCGGTGAAGTACGGCGTGGACAGCGGCAAGGACCTGGCCGAGATGAGCCTGGACGAACTGCGCCAATTCAGCGATCAAATCGAACAGGACGTGTTCGCCGTGCTGACCCTGGAAGGTTCGGTGAATGCCCGCGACCATATCGGCGGCACCGCGCCGAAGCAGGTGCTGGCCGCGGTCGCGCGCGGCCAGGCATTGCTGGCCAGCCGTTGAGCCCGAGCGGTCATCCGGGCCGGATCGGCCGGCCCGCTTTTCCAGCCGCCGCCCCACGTGATCCATGCGTACACTAGCGGTCCTACTGGGCCTGCTGCTGATCCATGCCGTCGCGCTAGCCGAGCCGCATTGCCCGCAGCCGCTGCGCGTCGGTATTTCGCAGATCGGCTACAGCTACTACCTGCGCGAAGACGGCACGCCCGCGGGCTCCTCGTTCGACTTCTACGACGAGCTCGCGCGTCGTAGCGGCTGCGTTTTCACCCTTGTGCCGCAGCCGCGCATCCGTGCCTGGCACGATACAGAGCAGCGCCAGCTGGATATCGTTTCGCCGACCTTCCGTACTCCCGAACGCGACCGCCATGGCCAGTTCGTCGAATACTTTCGCAATCGCAACGACCTCATCCTGCTGCGCGGCCCCGGAGAAAAAATCGCGACGTTCGAGCAGTTGCTGGCCGACCCCGCAATCAGCATCGGCCTGGTTCGCGGTCACTCCAACGGCGCCTATTTCGACGAACGCCTGCAGCCGCTCATGGACACGCCGCGCGTCCAGCTGTCGCCCACTGCGCACAATGTCTTCCTCAAGCTACGCGCCGGGCGCATCCAGGCCACGCTGATGACCGCCGGGCTTTATCAGAAGGAACTCGACGAGCTGGCGCTGAGCGACGCGGTGCGCGTCATCCAGGTGCCCCAAGCGGACGCCCTGTCCATAGGACTGTACCTGTCGCGCCTGACCCTGACGCCGGCCACCGTCGATTGGCTGAGCCGACACGTGCGCGCCATGGTCGACGACGGCACTTTGCGCCGCCTGCTCAGCCGCCGGCACGGCAAGCGCTTGACCGAACGCTTCTACGCGCCGACGAAATCGCCATAGGCGTAGAGCCTGTTCGAGGGTTACTCTCGGCATGTCAACGCGCCGAGCGGCGCACCCACCCGTTCAAACCAAGGAGCCGCTTATGCTGGAAGAGGACGATGACGAGGCCTTCGCCGGAGGCATCTTGCTCGAAGCCATCGAAAATCAGATCGAAAGCGGCGACCCTCCCGCCACCAGGGCCACCCTGAATAAACTGACCCTGGTCGGTTACCCGCGCGAGGAAATCCTCGAGTTGATGAGCGTGGTCCTGTCCGACGAAATCCAGGCCATGCTCGCTGCCAACCGGCCATTCGATAGGGAGCGTTACGAACAGTTGATGCGCGCCTTGCCGGACCTGCCCGAAGAGCCCACGTGAACGACGGCCAAGGCAAAATATCTCGCCCGTATAGTCACCGAACCCGGCACAAGGGACGTTGCCTCGCTACACTGCTGACAGCCCGCCCGCAATCGATTGCGCGGGCCATGCCTCTCGGGCGTATCGCGCCCCCACCCACAAGAACCCGGAGCATCTATGTCTTTCACTCCTGAGCTGGTTGCTGAACTGGAACTTCTTTCACTGTACAACCTGGCCAACACCCAGGAAGGTCTCAAGGTTCATCAAGTCGCGGCGCCGCAAGCGATCGCCGCCGCCAAGCGTCTGCACGACAAGGGCCTGATCACCCAGCCGGATGGCGGCTACCTGACCAGCCTGGGCCTGGATGCCGCCGAGCACGCACAGGGTTTGTTGACCATCCTTAACGTCGCCGAAGCGGTCTGATCGGGGGGTAAGCGGCTCGTCCCGCGTCCGTCGCGCCAGCGACCGGCGGTACGGGCCGGCGTAAGGCGCTTTGTACGCAGCCGCCGACCAGCCTTTAACGGGCCGCGCTGTACACGCGGCCGTGATAGTTTCGCCCCACTGCCGTACTGAGCTTTAGCATGAGTCGCTCCCAGGAAATCCGCCCGAACATCGACGAGGGTATCGATCGCAAGGTACTCACCCAGTTGCGCGCGCGCTTCCTGCAAATCAACCACGGGCGCCTGCAGCGCGCCATGCAGGCTCTATCGACGCGCCAGCAGTTGGTCCTGAAGCTGTTGCCGCTGCTGTTTCACGTCAATCATCCGCTGCTGCCGGGCTACGTTTCCGGGCTTACGCCAGCCGGTTTGAGCGGTTTCGAGCCGGACGAGCAACTGCTCGCCGAGGCTCAACGCCTGACCCGTTCCTTCGCTTATAAGGCGCAACGCGGCAAAACCGCCCTGCCGATCCATGGCCTGTTCCTGATGGGCAGCCTCGGCACCGTCGCCCAGGACGAGCAAAGCGACATGGACATGTGGGTCTGCCATGCGCCCAACCTCAGCGCCCGGGAAATCGGCGAACTGCGCAAGAAGTGCGACCTGCTGGAAACCTGGGCGGCGACCCTGGGCGCCGAAGCGCATTTCTTTCTGGTCGACCCGGCGCGCTTCACCGTCGGCGACCGCGAGGCCAAGCTGACCTCGGACGATTGCGGCACCACCCAGCACTATCTGCTGCTCGACGAGTTCTACCGCACGGCGATCTGGCTGGCCGGGCGCACGCCGCTGTGGTGGCTGGTGCCGGTGTACGAGGAACCGCGCTACCCGCATTACACGCAAACTTTGCTGAGCAAACGCTTTATCCGCGCCGACGATGTCCTCGACCTCGGCCATTTGGCGCAGATCCCGCCGAACGAGTTCATCGGCGCCGGCATGTGGCAATTGTTCAAGGGCATAGAGTCGCCGTATAAATCGGTGCTCAAACTGCTGCTCACCGAGGTGTACGCCAGCGAGCACCCGAAGGTCGAGTGCCTGTCGCTGCGCTTCAAACAAACGGTATTCGAGGGCCACGCCGATCTCGACGAACTCGACCCCTATATCGTGGTGTATCGCCGTCTCGAGGAATATCTGCTGGCACGTGGCGAAAGCGAACGCCTGGAGTTGATCCGCCGCTGCCTGTACCTCAAGGTCGGCAAGAAACTCAGCCGGCCGCCGCGCAACCGCTTCAAGAGCTGGCAGCGCCTGCTGCTCGAACGCCTGACCCGCGATTGGAACTGGGACGAACGCCAGTTGGCGATGCTCGACAGCCGCAGCCAATGGAAGGTTCGTCAGGTCAGCGCCGAGCGCCGCGCGCTGGTCAACGAGCTGACGTTCAGCTATCGCTTTCTCTCGCAATTCGCCCGTACCGAACACGCCGGCAGCTCGCTCAACAGCCGCGACCTCGGCGTACTCGGCCGGCGCCTTTACGCCGCGTTCGAACGCAAGGCCGGGAAGATCGAATTCATCAACCCGGGGATAGCCCCGGATATCGCCGAAGACACCCTGACCCTGGTGCAATGCCCGAGTCCCGACGCGCCGCGGGAACATCAATGGGCCTTGTTCAGCGGCAGCCTGAATGCCCAGGAATGGCAGGACTTCGCCCCGCTCAAGCGCGCCCGCGAGCTGATCGAACTGCTCGCCTGGTGTCACCGTAACGGCGTGATCGACACCAGTACGCGCCTGTCCCTGCACCCTGGCGACAGCGACCTGAGCGAGCCCGAGCTGTTCAACCTGCTCGTCAGCCTGCAGCAGACCGTACCGCTACCCCTGCCGGGGGTCGCGGAAAATGCGCTGCTCAAAGCCAGTTGCCCCAACGAGGTTCTGCTGCTGGTCAACGTCGGCGTGGATCCGCTCAAGCAGCACAGCCAGATGAACGTGCACATGACCACCGACCGCACCGATGCGCTGGGTTATTCCGGGGTGCGCGAGAACCTGGTCCTAACCATCGACCAGGTCTGCCTCAACAGCTGGAACGAGCTGCTGGTCAGCCGTTACGACGGCCCCTACGCCCTGCTCGACTGCCTGCGCGACTTCCTCAATAGCTTGCCGCCAGGGGAGCGAAAACCCAACTTGCGGGTGCGCTGCTTCTGCCGCAACCGCGCCACCGCCATCGCCGAACGGGTCGAGGAATTGTTCCACGATACGCTCGATAACTTCGGCAGCGCGGCGCACCATCGTTACTTGCTGCAGATCAGACACCAGTTCCATTTGCTCGATCTGGTCCCCGGCCAGGTCAGCCATAAAGCCCTCGCCGATCTGCCGGCCCTGCTCGACTATTTGGGCAAAGAACAGCCGGTCTACAGTGCGCTGCACCTGGATCGCAACGCTCTGGAAGGGGACGACCTGGCGTTGATCCTGCCGCTGGGACGACCGGCCTGCATCCAGGTGTTCTACCGCCTCGACGAAGCCGCGGGGCAGGCCGAACTGACGGTGCTCGACGAACACAACGCGCTATGGCGCCAGCATCTGCCGTTTCACGACCAACACAGCCTGTTGACGCCGCTGCAACGCTTCCTGCAATCCTTGCTGTACCGGCGCAACGCTTCGCTGCCGTTCGATGGCCAGCAAACGCTGGAGACGATGCTGCAAGTGCTGTACTACGAAGTACTGCCGCAGCCGCCACAGCGCGCGCAGCGCCTGGAGTCGCGGCTACCGCCGCGCTCGCCGGTGAGCCATCCGTTCTATGACGTGCAGGCGATCGTCGAACCGGCTGGCGGCAAGAACGCGCATGTCACGCTCTATTGCAACCACCGTGAGTTTTCCGAGCTGGAGTTCGGTGGCGACCTGTTCGCCGCGGTGGCGCAGCACATCCTCGCCCAACGCCGCGACGGCGAGCGCTACCCCTGCTATATCACCGACCTCGATCTGTCGGCAGTTCTCGGCGAAGGCCATGCGCAGACGGTGCATTACCTGCGCTACAAGGCCCGCCTGGAGGAAGCCCTGAACACCGCCCTGCAAAAAGCCTGAACCTGGAAACCCTCTATGAGCCTGCTGCTGTTTCTCGGCCTCACCCTGATTCCCGCCGGTCTGTTGTTGCGCCACACCCGCCTGCGCGCCCGCGAGCGCTTTATCGAAGGCTATGCCTTTCCCCAACGTTTGCGGCGCAAGCTGGCCGAGCGCTATCCGCACCTCAGCGAACAGCAGACCGCTCAGGCCCTGCTCGGCCTGCGTCAGTATTTCCAGCTGTGCCGTCAGGCCAGACGGCGCATGGTTGCCATGCCGTCCCAGGCGGTCGATGTGCTCTGGCACGAATTCATCCTGCATACCCGCCAATACCAGCAGTTCTGCGGCAAGGGCATCGGTCGCTTCCTCCACCATGTACCGAGCGAAGCCATGCACAGCCCGACCCTGGCGCAGCAGGGCATCCGCCGCGCCTGGCGTCTGGCTTGCGTTCGTGAGGACATAGCGCCGAAGGCACCAGAGCGTTTGCCGCTGCTGTTCGCCCTGGATGCCGAACTGGCCATCGCCGACGGCTTCCGCTACAGCCTCAACTGCCGCGACGGGCGCAACGGACAAAGCGACACCTACTGCGCCGGGCATATCGGCTGCAGTTCGGGGTGCGGTGGAGGCTGTGGCGGGAGTAGCGGCAGTGATAGTGGCGGGGATGGTGGTTGCGGTGGTGGCGGCGACTAGCAGGCTGTTGAAAAACTACCTGCGTTGCCATCGCGGCGTTAAAAACAGGCCGGGACTCGGCGTCTCAAAATGCTCATTTACAGCTCGTAAAGTCGAGTGCCACCCCAGTCGCTTTTTCGCCTGTTTTTGCGGGGCCGCCATCGATATTGCGCTGGCTGCCTCGGCTCGGGCTTCCTGCTTCGCTCTACCTCCTGCATCCATGCAGTCGTCGCCTACGTTTCTCAACGTCCTGCTAGAAGACGGCATCTTGCCGATGGGGCCGGGCCGCCGACGTGCCACGCCGGGGCCCGGTAAAACTCAGCCGCGCATCGGCGCCTGCGGATTTTGCAACGCGTACAGGTAGCAGTCGGCCAGGTTGTGATTGGCCGCCACCCCGGCATAGCTCGCGGTGAAGGTCACGGCCAACCCCAGGTGCTGATACAGCAAACCGTCCACCGCCCCGGGCGGCACCTGCGGCACCAGGTCGCTATCGTTGACCACCCGGTAGGTCGGCACGCTCAGAGCGTTGTAGTAGGCGGCGAAATCCGGCGCGGCCAGGCGCGGGCTGGCGAAGTTGTAATGCTGCAGCGGCAAATCCGGCCAGCGCTCGCGCAAATCCAGCACCGCCAGACTCGACAACGTACAGCCCAGGCTGTGCCCGCAGACCCACAGCGGGCCGTTCGGTTGCAGCCCGTCCACCGCGAGCAGCGCCAGGTCGCGCAGCGAGGTATAGAGTTTCAGGAAACCGTGGTGAACGCGCCCGACCCCGGCCTGCCAGGGATACTCGCACTGATCGGCATCCAGGTCGTCCAGCCAGTCCTGCACCGTGTCGGTGCCGCGAAACACCAGATACAACGCGCCCTGGGGATCGCGCGCGGCGAAACCGAAGGGCTCGGATTCGTTGAGAAAATGCAGCTCGCTGAGCACGCTCCAGATCGGATCGGAAAAGCTCCAACCCGCCATCTGCGGTTTCTGCCAATGGAAATCCTGCGGCCGGCGCGGGCGCTTCTGGGCTTGCCATTGGTCGTACTGCGCATAGGCCAGTTCGACCATCTGCGCGCACAACAAGGCTTGGTTCAGGGCAAAGCCCTGGGGAAAATACAGGGGTAGACTGGGCATACGGACCTCCTTGCCGAAAATGCTGCGCTCAGCCTTAGCGGGCCGTCGAAAAACCACCTGGGTTTTCAGCGGCCCGCCAGTAGGAGCGGGTTAGCGGTTGTATTCGCCGGCCGCCTCCGGCTGATACTCAACCGCTAACAAGGTTAGCTGGAGAATCTTACCGCTGGGCGTTTTCCAATCGATATGTTGACCCACGCTCAGGCCCAACAGCGCACTGCCGACCGGCGCCAGAATCGACACGCAACCCTCGCCGCCAGCGTCCTGCGGATAGACCAGTTTGAGATGATAGTCCTTGCCGCTGCTTTCCTCACGGCAATGCACCCGCGAATTCATCGTCACCACACCGGCCGGCACCTGGTCATGGCCGACGACTTCGGCGCGATCCAGTTCGGCTTGCAACGCCACCGCGCCCGACGTGGCGACGCCCGAACCGGAATCCTCCAGGCTGTCGAGCAAACGCTCCAAACGCTGTAAATCGAGGCGGGTGATGATGATTGGCGGGGTATTGGTCATGGTGAAAGACACTCTCCTGGGTGGAACGCAAACCTCTATAACGCGAAGCTCGTGGCGTATGAGCTTGTTTGCCGAAAAGGGTATAACGCGGAAAAAGCAAAAACCCCATCGCGGAGATGGGGTTTTGCAGTCGTTGAGCCGACCGTATCACAGCCAAACAAATATACAAGACCGGCGGGTCAGAGGCGCCGCTGCAAGCGCTCCCGGGCGCTCTGGCAGATCAGCCGGCGGCGCGGCTCGTCGGCCTGGCCCCACTCGAGAATTTCGGCGAGCGTGCGGCCACAGCCGATACAGATATCCCGATCGTCCAGACAGCATTGCCGCCGGCACGGCGATGCGACCGTCGTGGCCGTCGCCTGGGGCGGCTCAGAGTTCTTCGAACTCAAGATCGGCACCCGATTGTTCCAGGGTGATACGTGCGAGCATTTCGCCAAGCTGTTCGTCGCTGCTGTCGCAGATCCAACGCTCGCTGGCCTCGTCGTAATCGAAATGGAAACCGCCGGAACGCGCCGCCAGCCAGAGCTGACGGATCGGCTCCTGGCGGCTGAAAATCAACTGCGAACCGTTCTCGAAACGTACCGTGAGCACGCCCGCCGAATTTTCCAGGTCGAGATCCAGGTCGCTGTCATCGAAGATGTCTTCCACCGCTTGCTGCACGGCATCGACCAGGTCATGAAAGCGGGCTTCGGTCAAACTCATTACGGATGTCCTCAAATTCGGCGACTGCAACAGTCTGCATTTCTGCCGCGTCGAAGCATTGCGAGCCAAGGGCAGGCAAGGCATACGCAGGCGAAGGGCGGCATTGTACAACTGTATGGGGACAGCTCGCTCCATTCGCCGCTTTTCAGGCGCGTTTCCCAGATGGAAAAGCGTAGATGTAGCCTGGATAAGCCTTGGCGCAATCCGGGATTGTGGCTCCCGGATTGCGCTGCGCTTATCCAGGCTACTTCCTCAAACGTTATCCGGCTGTCAAAGCCCCGCCAGACGGGAATCCTGGCGCATAGGCAAGGCGCCAGGGGGCCGGTATACTCCGGCGCAATTATGCTTTTTTACAAGGATTCCACCATGAAGCGGCTGTTTACTGCCCTTATCGCGCTTGTCGCCATCAGCACCCTGCTTGCCGGCTGCGGCCAGAAAGGCCCGCTGTACCTGCCGGAAGAAAGCCAGCCCGCGCCCGCGCAAACCGAATAAGGACAGCTGATGAACGCCTTCAACTACCGCGACGGCGAGCTGTTCGCGGAAGGCGTGGCCTTGTCCGCCATCGCCCAACGCTTCGGCACCCCGACCTACGTTTACTCGCGCGCGCATATCGAGGCGCAGTACCGTGCCTATGCCGATGCCTTGCAAGGCGTTCCGCATCTGGTCTGCTTCGCCGTCAAAGCCAACTCCAATATCGGCGTGCTGAACGTGCTGGCGCGTCTCGGCGCGGGCTTCGATATCGTCTCGCGCGGCGAGCTGGAGCGTGTTCTGGCTGCCGGCGGCGAACCGGGCAAAATCGTCTTCTCCGGCGTCGGCAAGAGCCGCGACGACATGCGCCGCGCCCTGGAAGTCGGCGTGCATTGCTTCAACGTCGAATCCACCGACGAGCTGGAGCGCCTGCAACTGGTTGCCGCCGAACTCGGCAAGACCGCGGCCGTATCGCTGCGGGTCAACCCCGATGTCGACGCAGGCACCCACCCCTATATCTCCACCGGCCTGAAAGAGAACAAGTTCGGCATCGACATCGAGCAGGCACCGGCGGTCTATGCCCGCGCCGCGGCATTGGCGAACCTGCAGGTGGTCGGTGTGGATTGCCATATCGGCTCGCAACTGACCACCTTGCCGCCGTTCCTCGACGCCCTCGATCGCCTGCTGGCGCTGATCGACCAACTGGCCGAGAACGGCATCCCGATCAAGCATCTGGACCTGGGCGGCGGCCTCGGCGTGCAGTATCGCGACGAGCAGCCACCGTTGGCCGGCGACTATATCCAAGCCGTGCGTGAGCGCATTGCCGGCCGCGATCTGGCCCTGGTGTTCGAACCGGGCCGTTCCATCGTCGCCAACGCCGGCGTGTTGCTGACCCGGGTCGAATACCTCAAGCACACCGAGCACAAGGATTTCGCCATCGTCGACGCGGCGATGAACGACCTGATCCGCCCAGCGCTGTACCAGGCCTGGATGGACGTCGCCGCGGTGCAGCCGCGCGACGGCGCCACGCGCAATTACGATATCGTCGGGCCGATCTGCGAAACCGGCGACTTCCTGGCCAAGGATCGTCCGCTGGCGCTGGCCGAAGGCGATCTGCTGGCGGTTCGTTCGGCCGGCGCCTACGGCTTCGTCATGAGCTCCAACTACAACACCCGCGGCCGCGCCGCCGAGGTGATGGTGGATGGCGAGCAGGCAAACGAAGTGCGCCGCCGCGAGACCCTCAGCGAACTCTTCGCGGGCGAAAGCCGCCTGCCGGAGTGATGCGGATGTTATTGCGTTTTACCAAAATGCACGGCCTCGGCAACGACTTCATGGTCCTCGACCTGGTCAGCCAGCACGCGCATATCCAGCCGAAAAACGCCAAGCAGTGGGGCGATCGCCACACCGGTATCGGCTTCGATCAATTGCTGATCGTCGAGCCGCCGAGCAACCCGGACGTCGACTTCCGCTACCGCATCTTCAACGCCGACGGCTCGGAAGTGGAGCAATGCGGTAACGGCGCGCGCTGCTTCGCCCGTTTCGTGCTGGACAAGCGCCTGACGGTGAAGAAGCAGATCCGCGTGGAAACCAAGGGCGGCATCATCGAACTGGACGTACGCGCCGATGGTCAAGTGCGGGTGAATATGGGCCCACCGCGCCTGAGCCCGGCGCAGATTCCGTTTCAGGCCGAGCAACAGGCGCTGAGCTATGCGGTCGAGGTCGATGGCCTGAAAGTCGAGCTCGCCGCCGTGTCGATGGGCAACCCCCATGCGGTGCTGCGCGTCGACGACGTTGCCAGTGCGCCGGTGCATGGCCTGGGGCCGAAGCTCGAACAGCATCCGCGTTTCCCGCAACGGGTCAATGTCGGCTTTTTGCAGGTTCTCGACCGTCAGCGCGCCAAGCTACGCGTTTGGGAGCGCGGCGCCGGGGAAACCCAGGCCTGCGGTACCGGTGCTTGCGCCGCGGCCGTGGCGGCGATCAGCCAGGGCTGGATGGATTCGCCAGTGCAACTCGAACTGCCAGGCGGCAAGCTGAGCATCGAGTGGGCAGGCGCCGACCAGCCCGTTATGATGACCGGGCCCGCAATGCGCGTGTACGAAGGACAGGTTCGCTTATGACTGACCAGCAGGATTCGCCCAAGCCGCTCGACTCGGAAACGGTTGCCGCGTATTTGCGCCTGCACCCGGAATTCTTCATCGATCACGACGAGCTGATCCCCGAGCTGCGCATCCCGCATCAGCGCGGTGATACCGTGTCGTTGGTGGAGCGTCAGGTCAAGCTGCTGCGCGAACGCAATATCGAGATGCGCCACCGCCTCTCGCAATTGATGGACGTGGCCCGCGACAACGACCGTCTGTTCGACAAGACCCGCCGCCTGGTGCTCGACCTGCTCGATGCCACCAGCCTGGAGGAGGTGGTCAGCGCGGTGGAAGACAGCTTGCGCCGGGAATTCCAGGTGCCGTTCGTCGGCCTGATCCTGTTCAGCGATGCCCCCTTGCCGGTGGGCCGCTGGGTCAGCAGCGCCGAAGCCCATCAGGCCATCGGCGGCCTGCTCGCCGGCGGCAAGACCATTTGCGGCGTACTGCGCGAGCACGAGCTGAAATTCCTCTTCGGCGAGGAAGCAGGCGCGCAGGTCGGTTCGGCCGCCGTGGTCGCCCTCACCTACCAAGGCCTGCATGGCGTGCTGGCAATCGGCAGCGCCGACCCGCAGCATTACAAAAGCTCCCTGGGCACCCTGTTCCTCGGCTATATCGCCGAAGTGCTGGCTCGCGTGCTGCCGCGCTTCGCCACCCCGCTGCGTTCGGTACGCTAGAAGCAGCTGCAAGCCACAAGCTTCAAGCTGCAAGAAAAGATACAAGCGAGCGCGATCCACTTGGAGCTTGAAGCTTGAAGCTTGACACTGCTCTTGCCGCCTACCTCGAACACCTGCGCAGCGAGCGCCAGGTGTCGGCGCATACCCTCGACGGTTATAGCCGCGACCTGAGCAAGCTGCTGGCCTACTGCGAGCGCGAGCAACTGGCCACCTGGTCCGCGCTGGATACTCAGCGCCTGCGCCGCCTGGTCGCCCGGCTCAACCTCGAAGGTCAATCCAGCCGTAGCCTGGCGCGCCTGCTGTCGGCGACCCGCGGGCTGTATCGTTACCTGATCCGCGAAGGCCATTGCCAGAACGACCCGGCCAGCGGTCTGACACCGCCGAAAGGCGAACGCCGCCTGCCGAAAACCCTGGACGCCGACCGCACCGCGCAACTGCTCGATGGCGCCCTGGAAGATGACTTTATCGCCCGCCGCGACCAGGCCATGCTCGAGCTGTTCTACTCCTCGGGCTTGCGTCTGTCGGAGCTGGTCAGCTTGAACCTCGACGGCCTGGACCTGCCCGCCGGCCTGGTACGGGTGATCGGCAAGGGCAACAAGACCCGCGAACTGCCGATCGGGCGCATGGCGCGCCAGGCCCTGGAACACTGGCTGCCGTTGCGCGCCCTGGCCAAACCGGGCGACGGCGCGGTGTTCGTCAGCCAGCGGGGCCGGCGGATTGGCCCCCGTGCGGTGCAGTTGCGGGTGCGCCAGGCCGGCGTGCGCGAGCTCGGGCAAAATCTGCATCCGCACATGCTGCGTCACTCGTTCGCCAGTCATATGCTTGAGTCTTCGCAAGACCTGCGCGCGGTGCAGGAGTTGCTCGGCCACGCCGATATCGCCACCACGCAGATCTATACCCACCTGGACTTCCAGCACCTGGCCACGGTGTACGACAGCGCCCACCCGCGGGCCAAACGCAAAGGCAACGACGAATGACCATCAAGCTGATCACTTTCGATCTCGACGACACCCTGTGGGACGTCACCCCGGTGATGCAGGACGCCGAAGCCGCACTACGCAACTGGCTGGCCATGCATGCCCCGCGCCTGGGCCCTGTGTCGGTAGAGCATTTGTGGACGATCCGCGCCGGCTTGCTGCAGGCCGAACCCAGCCTCAAGCATCGCCTCAGCGAGCTGCGGCGGCGCATCCTGCTGCACGCCCTGGAAGACGCCGGATATGCCCGCCATGAAGCCGAGATCCTGGCGGAGGGCGGTTTTCAGGTATTCCTCACCGCCCGCCATCAGATCGAACTGTTCGCCGAAGTACACCCCACCCTGGAAATTCTCGCCAACCGCTTCCAGCTCGGGGTGATCACCAACGGCAATGCCGATGTACGCCGCCTGGGCCTGGCCGATTATTTCCGCTTCAGCCTCTGCGCCGAAGAGCTCGGGGTCGGCAAACCCGACCCTAAACCCTTCCAGGAAGCGCTCAAGCGGGCCGGTATCGACGCCGAACATGCCGTGCATATTGGCGATCATCCCAGCGACGACATCGCCGGCGCCCAGGCTGCCGGTCTGCGGGCGATCTGGTTCAACCCCCTGGGCAAGCCCTGGGAAGCCGCGCAATCGCCGGACGGGCAGATCCGCAGCCTGGCCGAGCTGCCGGCGTTGCTGCACAGCTGGAGCTGATCGGCCAACACATTAAGGCTGCTGGGAAGGACCGCGCAGGTCGGGTTCGGGTTAGCGCTCCCCCCGAAATGCGCCATGACCAAAGATCGCCACGACGGCGAACCCATCCTACAAACTGGCGTCAGGCGTAGGTCGGGTTAGCGGCGACCGCATTCCCCAGCGACCACGAATCCAGGCGCCGCGTAACCCGACAGAGCGCCCGCAGGCACACCGCAATGATGGGTTACGCCACCCGCCCAAAATATGCCATTGCCAAAGATCGCCACGGCGGCTAACCCATCCTACGACCCGACCAGTCGTAAAAAAGCCCGCATGCTTTTAGCGTGCGGGCTTTTTCACTTGCAACCGTCCCCTTAGATGGGGCGGCTGCCGTACTTGCTATCGGGCTTCTTGGGCGGGTCGGAAACCACGTTGGGCTCGACTTCCTGCACCTTACCGCCACGCGAGAGAAACTCTTCCATGGCACGGGCCAGGGCATCGCGTTCCTTCTGCTTGGCTTCGATGCTGGGCAACTCATCGACATCGACCGCGGCCTTGGCCTTGGTTTTGCTCTTGCCGGTGGCGACTACGTCATCATCGCCGTCGTCACCGTCATCGCCCGTGTCGTCAGCGGCCGACGCCAGCTCCTCGCCGTCGTCCTCGTCAGCCCCTTCCAGCTCGTCTT
>NZ_CAMPHN010000117.1 GCF_946885885.1 uncultured Pseudomonas sp. | reverse complement strand
GGGCCTGTTTTAGCGCGATGCTGCGTTTCTCGACGCTCATTTGGAACGACCAAACCTCGCGTCTCGTGCCTTGCCTCGCGCTAAAACAGGCTCCGGCGCGGTCGCGATGAAACGGCAACAGACCCTAATGAAGCCACGGCCAAAACCATATCAATCCAAGCAGCCCGGTCGGGGCTCGACGGTCGCTACCTTGGCCCGCAGAGCCACTCGCCTGGGTTTATGCGGGCCGGCTAAGCTTGGGCTTGGTCCTCCGAGTACTTGCGCCATGCCCAGCAAAACCGTGCTGATCCCGCTACCGAACCGTGACTTCGACCCGAGCGAAGTGGCTATCAGCTGGCAGCTATTGCGCGCCGCCGGGCATCGGGTGCGCTTCGCCACCCCGGATGGGCGGCCTGCCGAGGGCGACCCGCTGATGCTCAGCGGCGAGGGACTCGACCCCTGGGGTTGGCTACCGGGTGCGCGTCGGCTCAAGTTGATCGGCCTGCTGCTACGGGCCCGGCGCGGCGCCCGCGAAGCTTACGAGCTCATGCTGGGCGACGCCGAATTCCACCAACCGCTGCGTTATGAGCAACTCGATGTGGCTGATTTCGACGGCCTGTTGCTGCCCGGCGGGCACTGGGCGCGGGGGATGCGCGGCTACCTGGAGAGCCAGGTATTGCAGGCTTTTGTCGGTGCGTTCTTTAGCAGCGGCAAGCCGGTTGCCGCGATCTGCCATGGCGTGCTGCTGGCGGCGCGCAGCCCGGGCACGGCTGGTCGCTCTGCGCTGCATGGACGCAAGACCACGGCGCTGACCTGGGCCATGGAAAAAAGCGCCTGGGATTTGACCCGTTTCTTTGCGCGCTTCTGGGACCCCGATTATTACCGCACCTATCTGGAGGCGCCGGGTGAGCCGAGCGGCCATATGAGCGTGCAGGCCGAGGTCACCCGCGCTTTGGCCCGCCCCGAAGATTTTCTCGATGTGCCGCAAGAGGCGCCCGATCGGCTGCGCAAGACCAGCGGCCTGCACCGCGACAGCCCGAGCGACAGGCGCCCGGCCTGGGTGGTACGCGACGGCAACTACATCTCCGCACGCTGGCCGGGCGATGTGCACAGGTTCGCCCAGCGCTTTATCGAGGTATTGGCGGAGTAGGAGCGGCCTTGGCCGTGATAGGCGGCATAGCGCGGCTAAAGTCCGGGGAATATTGTGCGGCTGAGATCGCTCCCGGATTGCATCCGGGCTACCAGATCGCCGCGATACGCGAGGCTTGTCGTAGCCCGAATAAGCCTTGGCGCAATCCGGGATTGTCTCCCCGGGTTGCACCGCGTTTGCGGCTTATCCGGGCTACTTTTGAGCTAAGTTTGGCTAAACGTACTGCGCCGCCGCATAACCCGAAGCCCAGGCCCATTGAAAGTTGAAGCCGCCGAGGTGACCGGTGACGTCCAGCACCTCGCCGATAAAATACAGCCCTGGGCTTTTCAGCGACTCCAGGGTTTTCGACGACACTTCGCGGGTATCCACGCCGCCCAGGGTGACTTCGGCGGTGCGGTAGCCCTCGGTGCCGGCCGGCACCAGCTGCCAGTCGGCGAGCTTGTCGGCGATCGCCTTGAGTTCGCCGGGGGTGTATTGCTTCATTGGCTTGGAGGCGAACCAGCTGTCGGCCAGCAGCCCGGCCATCTTCTTGGTGAACAGTTCGGCGAGCAGGGTTTTCAGCTCGCTGTTGGGCCGCTCGCGCTGCTGCTCGGCCAGCCACTCGGGCAGGTCGATATGCGGCAGCAGGTCGATATGCACGACGTCGCCCGGTCGCCAGAACGAGGAAATCTGCAGAATCGCCGGCCCGCTCAGGCCGCGGTGGGTGAACAGGATGTTCTCGCGAAAGCTCTGGCCGTTGCAGCTCACCAGGCAATCCTCCACCGAGGTGCCGGACAGCTCGCTGCATAGCGCCTTCAACTGCGGATCGGTGATGCTGAACGGCACCAGGCCGGCGCGGGTCGGCAGCAGGTTGTGGCCGAACTGCTGGGCCACCTGATAACCGAAGCCGGTTGCGCCCAGGGTTGGAATCGACAAACCGCCGGTAGCGATCACCAGGGATTCGCAGCTCAGCGCGCCGATGCTGGTCTGCAAGTCGTAACCGCTTTCGCGCTTGTCGATCTGCGTCACCGAGGTGTTCAGGCGCAGCTCGACGCCGGCCTGCGCGCATTCGCTCAGGAGCATCTCGAGGATGTCGCTGGCCTTGTTATCGCAGAACAGCTGGCCGAGTTTTTTCTCGTGGTAGGGCACGCCGTGCTTGCCGACCAGGCCGATAAAGTCCCACTGGGTGTAGCGCGCCAGGGCGGATTTGCAGAAATGCGGATTTTCCGAAAGAAAGTTGCCCGGCTCGCAATACATATTGGTGAAGTTGCAACGCCCGCCGCCGGACATTAGGATCTTCTTGCCGGCCTTGTTGGCGTGGTCCAGCAGCAACACCCGGCGCCCGCGCCCGGCGGCGGTCAGGGCGCACATCAGACCTGCCGCGCCGGCCCCAATGATGATGACGTCTGTCGCGGACACGGCGGGCTCCTCAAATGAATGGAAACACCCGGACCTGGTCCGGATTGGCGCGCATCTTACCTGAGTGGGTGGCCGCGATGACATTGTGGGTTCGGGCAACAGCACCTAAGCTGAAGGTCGGTTATCCAGTGCTGAGGTCGAAGTATGTGGCGCGTTGGGGTTGTGCTGCTGTTGTGGGCCATGGCCGGGATCGCGGCCGCAGATGGTCCGCTGCGCCTGGTGGCCAACTTCTGGCCACCTTATACCGACCAGCGCATACTCAATGGCGGTCTGGCCAGCGACCTGGTGCAGAACGCCCTGCACCGCGCGGGCTATGCCACGGTGCGCAGCGAGGTGCCCTGGGCCCGCGCGCTGCGTGGCTTGCGCATCGGGCGCTACGATGTGGCGATCAGCGCCTGGTACAGCGAAGAGCGCAGCGAATTCGCCGACTTTTCCCAGCCCTATCTGATCAACCAGGTGCGTTTGGTGCAGCGACGCGGGCGGGGCATCCGCTTCGAGCGGCTGGCCGACCTCTACCAATATCTGATTGCCGTGGGGCGCGGCTATGCCTATTCGCCGGAGTTCGACAACGACAGCCGCGTGAGCAAGTTCGTGGTACAGGACTTTGCTGCGGGGGCGCGCATGGTTCAGGCCAGGCGTTTGGACTTGGCCGTGGAGGACGAACTCGTGGCCCGCTACCTGTTCAAGGGCGAGCTAGCGAGCATCAGTGGCGATCTGGAGTTTTTGCCGCAGCCGCTAAGCGAGAGCGGCTTGCATATTCTAGTCAGCCACCAGCACCCCGAGCACCGACAGATCGCCGAAGCCTTCGACCAGGCGATCGCGGCGATGCGTCATGATGGCAGCTATGCGCGGATCTTTCAGCAGCATGGCTACCCCGTGCCGCAGTGAGGTAGCCGGGGTTTTCTGCGCTCGGCCTGCGCGGCTAATGGGCCACAGGGTAAGTGCCAAGGCCATGGGGCGCGGCGGCGAACGCGGGCAGCCGTTCGGCCGACTCGGAGAACCGCTGCAGTGTCGGAAAACGCGTGCCATCCAGCAGTTCGGGCAGCATCCCGTGGCTGAAGCGCCAAGCCACGGCAGTGGTGATGCCGGCCTGATCGAGGCTGTCGACGGCCAGCGGTCTGCGCAGCAGCTCGGCTTCGAGCGCATCGTAAGCGGCCAGCAATTGCCCGGTGATCCGCGCGAGCCAGGGTTCATGCTGCTTTTCCATGGGGCGCAACTCGCGCTCGTAGATTATCTGCACGCTCTTCTCGCACGCCGCCAGGCCCAGGCCGATCACCCGCAGGGCCTGCTGACGCTCGGCGATGCCGGCCGGCATCAGGCTTTTCGCCGGGGCGGCGAGGTATTCGGCGAGTTCGAGAATCAGCGTGGAATCCATCAACACAGTGCCGTCGTCGCAGACCAGCGTGGGCGCCTTGACCAACGGGTTGATCCGCTGAAACTGCTCGAAGTTGCGGAAGACCGAAAGCGCGCGGTGTTCGAACGGCACACCGAGCAATTGCAGGGATACCGCCACACGGCGGACATAAGGCGAATCGAGCATTCCGATCAGTTGCATAGAGAGCTCCATGGAAACGACTGATTAGGGAGGAGTGGCCGTTGGGTCAAAAGGCTAGCAGGCGCACTCGAGACATTGCCGCAGTGCGGGCGAACAGCTCTAGAACTGCTCAAAACCTGGAGTGTCTAAGTTTGTGCTAATCCACTGTGGCTTAACGGCCTGTTAGGGCCGGTCGACCGGGAGTAACCGAATGAACCTTGCATTAACGCCACTGATTTCTTTGATCGCCGGCATCCTGATACTGATCATGCCGCGGCTGTTGAACTATATCGTCGCTATCTACCTGATCGTAATCGGTCTGGTGGGGATTTTCGGCGGTAGTCTGAATCTGCGGATATAGCACGGATCAGGTGCTGATTGCCGTGGTGAAGGTGAGCCTGTTGCCGAATGGATGCCTGCTAATGAAATCTTCCACCTATCGCCAAAAATATTCCGATGCCGATCGTTGATATGACGAAGAGTGGAAAGTAGGCGATGTCTTTTAGCATCGACCCAGCAAGGTCCAGATAGTCATCGACGACCAGATCGCTTTGATAGGCCACCGAGCCGATGTGCACTGCACGTCTATAGTGTTTGATCGTCAGGCCGTTCTGCCCAGCGGCAGCTGCATCCTGTTCTGCCGATCTCGGCGCTGGCGTCCAGAACGCCAGGGGTGCATCCACGGGCGCCATCTTCTCCAGTTCCTCGTAACTGTCCAGACGGGTAACGGCGAGAGCAGCAGTATCCGCTGCGCAGCGCCGCACGCGGTATTCGGCTGGTATTTCAATCCATCTGTTGTTGTAGATCAGGCGCTTGTCGCCGAGAGCTTGAAGAGAAGAAACCAACTTCTGCGGGTGCGCGGAAAACTCATAGTAGAGGTAGCGTTGCGGCTCGACGAAGGCCCCGGCACAGAAGGTCAGAACGTCCTGCTGTTGGCGTACTTCGATGTTATGGATGGGGATATGTTGTTGCCGCGCTGCGTGCAGGGATTTGCTGTGTTTGTCGAAGGCGCTGTTGGGGACGAACACCGAATAGCAGATGCCGAAAACCAGCCAGCAAAAGAATATGCCGCCCAGCCAGTATTTCTCCGCAGTTGCGCTTTTTGCTTGCATCGAGAGCATCCATTCAATTGTTTTCCCGCGGCTTGGCCGGCTCACGCATCAATCAACGCGTGCGGCAAAGCAGCATCCGGCGGCTACTTTAGCCGATTCGTAATATTCGCCCCAGTGCGGGTATCTTGATCGGTCGTGCCGCACTGAAACAGCGCTATTGCCAGTGCGTGCGGCCGCGGCCCTGGGTCTTGGCCTGATACAGGCGCAGGTCGGCCTGGTGCAGCAGGCTTTCCAAATCCTCCGGGGGGCCGTGATAGACCCCGGCGCTGAAGGACAGCGGTGGTGCGCCGACGGCGTATTTCAAGCCGGCGCAGTGTTCGCGCAGTTGGTCGAGCGCCTGGCCCAGGGTCGCGCCGTCCTGGCTGCTGACCATGGCGAACTCCTCGCCGCCCAAACGGCCGATCAAGGCGTGGGGGAATTGGCTGGTAAAGGCTTTGGCGAAGGCGATCAGCGCGGCGTCGCCGGTGGCGTGGCTGTGCTCGTCGTTGATCCGCTTGAAGAAGTCCAGGTCGAGCATCGCCACGCTGAGGTTGCTGCCGCTGCGCTGCGCCTGTTCGAATAACTGCTGGCCATGCTCGTGGAACGCACGGCGATTACGCAGGCCGGTGAGCGCGTCGTACTGCGCGGCCTGTTTCAGCGCGCGCATCAGGTCGCGGCGTTCCAGGGTCGACATCACCCGGCAGTTGAGTTCTTCCGGGCAGAAGGGTTTGCGCAGGAAGTCGTCGGCGCCGTGCTTGATGAACTTGGCGCTGAGCGAGCCTTTGGCGTCGGCGGACAGGCCGATGATGATCAGCTCGTTGCGCTTCATCTGCTGGCGCAGCAGCTTGACCAGCTCGAAGCCGCTGATGCCGGGCATGCTGTGGTCGACCACGAACAGGTCGATGTCCGGCTGCTCCTTGAGCAGGCGCAAGGCCTCGTCGCCGTCGCTGGCTCGATGATCTGGTAGCGATGCGGAGTGAGGATATGGCGAATGTAGTGGCGTGTGGCCTCCGAGTCCTCGGCGACCAGAATCTTCACCTGGCTGTTGCTTTCCAGGCGATGGATCAGGCGGAACGCGTATTCGTAGGAATGCTGGTTGTCCTTCAGCACATAGTCGACCACACCTTTGAGCAGTAACTCGTCGCGGCGCTGCTCGTTGTAGGAGCCGCTGAGGACGATACACGGCAGCTTGTAGCGCATCACCAGATCGACGCTTTCGCCGTTCGGCGCATCGGGCAGGTGCAGATCGACGATGGCGGCGAAGAACAATTCGGCGGAGGTTTCCAGCATCACCTCCGCTTCCGCCAGGGAGGCGCAGAATACCGGCTGCAGGCCGGTTTCCTGGCGGAACAGGTGTTCGAGAATCTTCAGCACCATGGGGCTGTCTTCGATAACCAGAATATTGCGCACGGGAGGTTCCTCTGCCTCGGGCCGCCTCCTGGCTGCCAGCCTGTTCATTGTCATCAACGACCTGCTATCGCAACTACAACTATAGGGTACGCACGCGTAGCGAACGGCCCTTGATCTTACCTTCGGTCAAACGCTTGAGGGCGATCTTGGCCAGGCTGCGCTCCACCGCGACGAAGGCCTGGAAATCGAATATGGCGATTTTGCCGACCTTGTCGCCGGGAATCCCGGCTTCGCCGGTCAGGGCGCCGAGGATATCGCCGGGACGCAGTTTATCCTTGCGTCCGGCGCCG
Organism: uncultured Pseudomonas sp.; assembly: GCF_946885885.1. The sequence continues at coordinate 6,674 of NZ_CAMPHN010000117.1, read as the reverse complement.
ATGCACAGGGTTATCATCGGCGGCTGCAGAGGCTCGCCGGCCTTGGCCTTGAGGCTGCTCAGCGGGTGCCAATTCAGTGGGCTCTTCTGCAGCGCCTCGATGGCTTGGGCGCGGTGCGCTTCCGGTGGCGCGACCAGACTCATGGCCATGCCTTTCTCGCCGGCGCGACCGGTACGACCGACGCGATGGATATGGATTTCCGAATCGCGCGCCAGCTCGACGTTGATCACCATGTCCAGACCATCGATATCCAGGCCGCGGGCGGCGACATCGGTGGCCACCAGTACCGACAGGCTGCGGTTGGCGAACATCGCCAGGACCTGATCACGGTCGCGCTGTTCCAGGTCGCCGTTCAGCGCCGCGGCGGAAATGCCATTGGCGGTGAGGTGGTCGACCAGTTCCTGGCACTGCTGCTTGGTGAAGCAGAACGCCACGCAGGACTGAGGGCGGAAGCTGGCGAGCAGCTTGACCACGGCGTCCATGCGCTCCTCGGGGGCGATTTCGTAGAAGCGCTGTTCGATCTGCGCATCGTCGTGCAGCGCCTCGGCCTTGACCTGCTGCGGGTTGCGCATAAAGGCCGCGGACAGCTGCTTGATGCCCGCCGGGTAAGTGGCGGAGAACAACAGGGTCTGCCGCCGCGCCGGGGTCTGGCCGATGATCTCGGCGATGCTGTCGTAGAAGCCCATGTCGAGCATGCGGTCGGCTTCGTCGAGTACCAGGGTATTGAGGCCGTCGAGCTTCAGCGTGCCCTTGGCCAGGTGTTGCTGGATGCGCCCCGGCGTGCCGACGATGATCTGCGCGCCATGCTCCAGCGAGCCGATCTGCGGGCCGAAAGGCACGCCGCCACAGAGCGTCAGCACCTTGATATTGTCGGCGCCACGGGCCAAACGGCGGATTTCCTTGGCCACCTGATCGGCCAGCTCGCGGGTCGGGCACAGCACCAGGGCCTGGCAACCGAAATAGCGCGGGTTCAGCGGATTGAGCAGGCCGATGCCGAAGGCCGCAGTCTTGCCGCTGCCGGTCTTGGCCTGGGCGATCAGATCCATGCCCTTGAGCATCACCGGCAGGCTCTGCGCCTGGATCGGCGTCATCTCGGCATAACCGAGGGACTCCAGGTTGGCCAGCATGGCGGCGGAAAGCGGCAGCGAAGCGAAAGCGGTGTTGGTCACGGTACAGGCCTGATAAGCGAAATGGCGCGCAGTGTAGCAGGCGTGTAGCCAGCATAGGCGTCGACGCGACCGGACGTCGGGGGTGCCCGTCCTCCGAGCCTATGTAGGGTGGACATGGCGAAGCCTTGTCCACCGCTGGCGATCCCGATGGCGGACAAGCCTTCGGCATGTCCGCCCTACGGATCTACAAGATCAACCGCCAAGGCCCAGGGGTCGGCTTTTCCATAGCAGGTAGCCGCCCCAGGCCAGGCTCAGCAGCATCAGGACGCGGCCGAGGTTGAGACAAAGCAGCGCCAAGCCCTGGTCATAGGCCAGCAGGCCGGTTTCGTTCAGCAGGTATTGCCAATCATGGAAGCCATAGGGCGCGGAGTGGCCGGAGTTGCCGCCGATCAGCGGCAGTTGCCCGGCGCGGGCGTCGGCCATATAGGGGGCGATATCGAGAAAGTTCTGGCCGAACCACCAGAAGCACAGGCTGGCGCCGAAGGTGTCGCGCTGGCGCAGCAGGGCGAGCATGGCGATCGCCGGCATCAGCAATTGGCCGAGGGTGCCGCCGAGGGAGCCGATGAACTGGCCGAAGAGGCCGAAGATCACGTGCCCTGCTTCGTGAAACGGCAGATTGACGTTATGCAGAAAGCCCGGGGAATCGCCGAGGCTGGCGATGTCGCGCAGGATGAAACTGAGGCCCCAGAGCACGAACAGCGCCCAGAGCAGCGCGCGGCCGTACCAGAAGGCGCCGCTCTCGGGCGGTGTCAGCAGGCGCTGGCGCAGCCTGGCGGCCAATGAGGGCACCGCCTGCGTTTCGACCAGGGTGTCGGCCAGCGCCGCCTGGCGCTCGATATATTGCGCGTACTTGCTGAATACGATGCCGCAGTGCGGGCAGTCGAGTCGCTGCTCGTCACAGGGTTGTTGGCATTTGGGGCACTGCAACGCGTGGCTCCTTCTGCAATGGCCAGTGGCTGGCCATCAGTCTAGGAGCTAGCGCGGCGAGTGTCTGTGATCATGCCGCGCCTATGGACGATCTCAGCGCTGCGGCGTGCCGCGTACCGGCGCGCCATTGGCCTTGTAGTAGGGCGCGGTGCTGCGCGGTAGCGGTGTGCGGCCGCGGATCTTATCGGCGATCTTTTCCGCCATCATGATGGTCGGCGCGTTGAGGTTGCCGGTGACGATCAGCGGCATGATCGAGGCGTCGACCACGCGCAAGCCCTGCATGCCATGCACGCGGCCCTGGCCGTCGACCACCGCCATCTCATCGAAGCCCATCTTGCAGGAGCAGGAGGGGTGGTAAGCCGTCTCGCCGTGTTCGCGGATAAAGGCGTCCAGTTCGGCATCGCTCTGCAGCTCGGCGCCGGGACTGATCTCGCGGCCGCGGAACGGCTCTAGCGCCGATTGCGCCATGATTTCGCGGGTGATCCGGATGCCGTCGCGGAACTCGCGCCAGTCCTGCTCATGGGCCATGTAGTTGAACAGGATACTTGGGTGCTGGCGCGGGTCTTTCGAGGTGACCTGCACGCGCCCGCGGCTGGGCGAACGCATGGAGCCGACGTGGGCCTGGAAACCGTGCTCGTTGACCGCATTGCTGCCGTTGTAATTGATCGCCACCGGCAGGAAGTGGTACTGGATGTTCGGCCATTCGAACTCGGCACTGGAACGGATAAAACCGCCGGCCTCGAACTGGTTGCTGGCGCCGATGCCCTTGCCGAGAAACAACCAGTTGGCGCCGATCTGCGGCTGGTTCCACCATTTCAGCGCCGGGTACAGCGACACAGGCTGCTTGCAGGCGTATTGGATATACACCTCGAGGTGGTCTTGCAGGTTCTGGCCGACGCCGGGCAGGTCGTGCACCACGGGGATATCCAGATCGCGCAACAGCGCCGCCGGGCCGACCCCGGAGCGTTGCAGAATTTGCGGCGAAGCGATGGCCCCGGAGCACAGCAAGACTTCGCGGCGAGCCCGCACGGTGGTGGGGGTGTTGCTGTCGCCGTGCAGGTAGTCGACGCCGACGGCACGCTTGCCGTCGAACAGGATGCGGTCGGTGAGGGCGTGGGTGACGATGCTCAGGTTCGGCCGCGCCTTGGCTTGATCGAGATAGCCGCGCGCGGTGCTGGAACGTCGCCCTTGCGCGGTGACGGTGCGGTCCATGGGGCCGAAGCCTTCCTGCTGGTAACCGTTCAAATCGTCGGTGCGCGGGTAACCGGCCTGCACGCCGGCTTCGACCATGGCGTGGAACAGCGGGTTATTGCCGCTTTTTGGGGTAGTTACCGACACGGGGCCGTCGCCGCCGTGGTAGGCGTTGGCGCCGATATCGCGGCTCTCGGCCTTACGGAAATACGGCAGGCAATCCAGATAACTCCAGTCTTCCAGGCCTTTTTCCTGAGCCCAGCCGTCGTAATCCATGGCGTTGCCGCGGATATAGCACATGCCGTTGATCAGCGATGAGCCGCCCAGACCCTTGCCGCGTCCGCATTCCATGCGGCGGTTGTTCATGTGCGGTTCGGGTTCGGTCAGGTAGGCCCAGTTGTAGCGGCGGCCTTGCAGCGGAAAGGCCAGGGCCGCGGGCATCTGGGTGCGGAAATCCAGGCGATAGTCGGGGCCGCCGGCTTCCAGCAGCAGCACGCTGACGTCGGCATCCTCGCTCAGGCGCGTGGCCAGCACGTTACCGGCCGAACCGGCGCCGATGATGATGTAGTCGAATTCCATAGAAGCAGCATCCTTCGGATGAAAGCTTCAAGCTTCAAGCCACAAGTAAAAGCGCGAACTGCTCTGACTTGCCGCTTGAAGCTTGCAGCTTGTGGCTGTTTTCAAAACACCGAGGTGTAGCCGCCGAGTTCCACCTGCACGGATTTGATCCGGGTGTAGTGTTCCAGGGTGGTCAGGCCGTTCTCGCGACCAACGCCGGACTGCTTGTAACCGCCGACCGGCATTTCCGCCGGCGACTCGCCCCAGGTGTTGATCCAGCAGATACCGGCTTCCAGCTGATGGATCACCCTGTGTGCGCGGGCCAGGTCGCGGGTCACCAGGCCGGCGGCCAGGCCGTAGTCGGTATCGTTGGCGCGGCGGATCACTTCCTCTTCGCTGTCGTAAATCAGGATGCTCATCACCGGGCCGAAGATTTCCTCGCGGACGATGGTCATCTTGTCGGTGCAATCGGTGAACACGGTCGGCGCCACATAGGCACCCTTGGCATAGTCGCCCTCGACGACGCGCTGGCCGCCGACCAGCAGCCGCGCGCCTTCGCTGCGGCCTTTGTCGATATAGCCGAGCACGCTGTCCATATGGGCGCTGCTGACCAGTGGGCCGAAGTTGGTGGTTTCGAGCAATGGATCGCCGAGACGGATGCGCTTGACCCGCTCCAGTACCTTGCTCTCGAAGCGCGCCTGCAACATGCGCGGCACGAACACCCGGGTGCCGTTGGTGCAGACCTGGCCGGAACTGTAGAAGTTGGCCATCACCGCGATGTCGGCGGCGCGGTCGAGGTCGGCGTCTTCGAAGACGATCAGCGGCGATTTGCCGCCCAACTCCATGGTCACTTCCTTGAGCGACGAGCTGGAGGCGCTGGCCATGACTTTCTTGCCAGTGACGGTGCCGCCGGTGAAGGAAATCTTCTCGATGCCGGGGTGCTCGGTCAGCCATTGCCCGACTTCGCGGCCACTGCCGGTGAGTACGTTGAACACACCATCCGGCAGGCCGGCTTCGGTGTAGATTTCGGCGAGTTTCAAGGTGGTCAGCGAGGTGACTTCGCTCGGCTTGAAGATCATCGCATTGCCGGCGGCCAGGGCCGGGGCGGATTTCCACAGGGCGATCTGGATCGGGTAGTTCCAGGCGCCGATGCCGGCTACCACGCCGAGCGGCTCGCGGCGGGTGTAGACGAAGGAGGATTCGCGCAGCGGAATCTGCTCGCCTTCGATGGCCGGGATCAGGCCGGCGTAGTACTCCAGCACGTCGGCGCCGGTGACGATATCGACGTAGCGGGTCTCCGACAGCGGCTTGCCGGTGTCGAGGGTTTCCAGCTCGGCCAGCTCATCGTTGCGCTCACGCAGGATGTCCACCGCCTTGCGCAGAATGCGCGAACGCTGCATCGCGGTCATCGCCGCCCAGACCTTCTGCCCGGCAGTGGCGCTGGCCACCGCACGTTCGACATCGGCCTGGCTGGCGCGCTGCACCTGGGCGAGCACTTCGCCGGTGGCCGGGTTGATCGAGTCGAAGGTGGCGCCGCTGGTGGCGTCGACATAGCGGCCGTCGATATAGAGTTTTTGTTCGGCGAAACGAGGCATTGCGTGGTCCTCTGGTTCGGTGCTCGGCAATCGCGATGGCGCTGGCCGATGCCGTGGAGGTGAAGGCGGGAATGACCAGCAGGCTAGAATGTTTTTATTGAACGATCAATCAACAAAAACGACAGGGCCAAAGCCAAACGCGACATGGACGGCATTCGAACGCCCGGATGAACAGAGGAAATGCCAGCGGCTTACCGAGGGCCGTCGGTCTATGCCGGGCGCTGCGGGCTCGCGCCGTTCAGTTCGCCTTGGCCAATTGCACATCCAGATAGTCGTAGGCGATCTGCATGGCCTGCTGGGTATCGAAGGCTTCGCCGGACAGCGCGCCGCGCAACCACAGACCATCGATCAACGCCGCCAGTCCACGCGCCGCGGTGCGCGCCTGCTCCTGCGGCAACACGCGATGGAACTGCCCGCAGAGGTTGGAATACAGCCGTAGATCGTTGATCCGTTGCAAGCGCCGCAGCGAAGGCTGATGCATGCTGCAGGCCCAGAAGGCCAGCCAGGTTTTCATCGCCGGGCCGTTCACTTGGCTGTCGTCGAAGTTGCCATCGATGATCGCGAGCAGGTGAGTGCGCGGGCTGTCGTCGCCCAACGCGGCGCGGCGCGCGCGCACGGCATTGGCCAGGGCCTGCATCAAGTGGCGCATGGTGGCTTCGAGCAGGCCGTTCTTGTCCTTGAAATAATGGCTGATGATGCCGTTGGAGACACCGGCCAGCCGGGCGATATAGGCGATGCTGGCATCGCCCATGCCGACTTGATCGACCGCCGCGAGAGTCGCCGCGATCAATTGCGAGCGGCGAATCGGTTGCATTCCAACCTTGGGCATCAGTGTCTCCGGCAGTACAGGGGGCCGGTAGCATAGGGGGATTTTTATTGCTCGATCAATCAATAAAGATTGGCTGGTTGGCGTTTACCGCTCAGTCCAGCGGCTCGTCGTCGCGGATCAGGATATAGCGACCGCCCTCGGCATCCTCGTGGAAGTCGCAGACGAAATACATCACCACCTCGCCCAACCCCGGCATGCTCGCCACATAGTCGCCGGGCTCCACCACGAAGTACTGCGCCGACCCCGGCTTGGCCTCACAGGCGATTCGTGCCGTAAAGAACAGCTCGGGGTCGCTGTCGGCGAAAAATTCCTCGCGTTCCAACTCGTCCCATTCGGCGGGCGCTTCGAAGGGGCCGATAAAGACGATTTTGCCGTCGCCCAGATCCTCTTCCTCGGCATCCGGAT
>NZ_CAMPHN010000116.1 GCF_946885885.1 uncultured Pseudomonas sp. | reverse complement strand
GCATCACCCCGAATGGGTTGGGGCAGTTAAAGCCGATTTTTTCAACGGCCTGCTAAAGCCCGCCCCTTAACCAAACGTTAGCCGTCTGAGGAAGTAATGAGAAAACTCTTGGTATTTTTGGCACTATCAGCATCAGTTTCTTATGCTGGTGGCTGGATCGATAAAGACGGTAATCCCGCACCTGAAAGTCAAAATAGAAAATCATCCGGTAATTTTTCAGCAATGCTTTTAGTGACGCCAAACGGAACATGGGAAGAGAAATGGAACACCCCCTCTCAAGTTACCCCAGATTTTCAAGAGGTAGAAATAGCAAAAATCGGTGACGAATTTGCAGTTCTAACAATTTTCGCAAATCCAAAACCGGATATAAATAACAACGTAAATGTTGTCTGTAGTTTGAGAGTCACTCGACCAGACAATACTACTGCTGTATCCGAAGATAATATTCCTTGCCTGCAAGGCCCTCTCCACGGACCAGCTTCGAACATACGGCTATCACCAGCTATTTTGAAATTTGTCGCAGAAAGCACAGATCCTGAAGGTATTTGGCTTGTTGACGCAACTGTTGAAGATAAAAATAGAAATATTAAGCTTGAACTAAAAACCCAATATGAGTTTACGGGTGCTGACGGCTAACAAGTGGTTCAAATCGTTCGCTGCGCTCTCTGGGACGGGCTAAAGCCCGCCCCTTAACCAAACGTTAGGCCTCAATACAAATGTCCGAGACAGTAGATAAAATCAGAGTCTTAGAAAATTGGCCGCAACCGGAAACAGGGGCGCCCGAGCCGCGCATACTTGCCAATGATTCAAGTTTTGCGCTTCGCTATTACACGCAGAACGAAAAAATAGCATGCATATTTTTTCCGCTCGTCAACATATTCAAGTTTGGTTCGCCCAATGACGAGGTTCTTGGAGGACACACATTAATAAAAAATGGACTTACATTTTATAGCGTGCACGAGGTAGATAATTCGAGCTGGATACAGGAGCTTGAAAAACAAAACTCTATACATCCACAACATAACAAAGAACTATTCACAAAAGATAAGCATCACTATATCTTCACTTTTCATGATTCCACACTTGAGTTGGTGGCAACGGAGGGTGAATATTGGAAGCCGTCTATCACCGTACTTACATCTGAAGAAGAAGCGCAGCGACTATTTATAGAGGCGCTAAATGCCTAACAACAGGTTCAAATCGCTCGTTTCGCTCACTGGGACGGGCTAAAGCCCGCCCCTTCATCGTTAAACCCCAAAAGGAATTACGTTGAAAATCATCAGAATCGCATTACTAGTTTTAGTTTCTAGTTCGGTTTTCGCTGCGCCGCCAAATGAATTTGAGAGCGTAACAGTTGGGTTGAAGGTCACAAAGCCTACAGAATGGAAGTTTGTTAGCGCTGACGAGAATCTTGAAAATTTGAAGAAGATCGAGCTAAACGACCAAGAATTCCAACAGTTGATGCAAAAATACGCTACAGCACCATTAGTAGCCATGATGAAATACCCAGAACCATATGACGACTTGAATCCCAGCTTCAAAGTTAATATCAAGCCTCTTGGGCAACTCAAAGGTGTAGACCCAAAGCAAATACTTAATCTCTTTCTGCCACAGTTCCAAAAAACCTTCAAAGACTTTGTACTGGCTCAAGAACCAATTGATGAAAAGTTATCTGGGTTAAATTCCGCATACATGCGGGTTAACTACTCGTTAGCAATCCCAGACGGTAGAGAGTTTCCTACCACTTCAGAACTATGGATTATCCCACGGGGTGATTACTTCTTCATGGTTGGAGCTGGAACACGGCAAGACGAAAAAACAGGTTCTAGAGGCGAAATCAAAGAAATACTTAACAGCCTTGTAATAAGCAACTGAGTGTTGGCGTTTAACAATGCTCTCAAATCGTTCGCTTCGCTCTCTGGGACGGGCTAAAGCCCGCCCCTTAGCTTAATCGTTAGCGGTAAAAAATGAAATTTATAGTGTCTGAAAAGTACAAGCGCCAAGGAAAGCGGAAAACTATATTCGCCGCATTTTTTGTCGTCGCCTTAATGGCAATCTTTGTATTCATGTTCATTAATAGCAGCGAATTATCCAACAAGATAGTCGCTGTGATCGGCATATTCATTCTTGCTAAATATTTACCTCGTGCGCATCGAAGCTTCAAGAATAATGATACTTCCTACCCAGAGGTAGAAATTCTTGAAGCCCAAGATAAAATCGACATATCGCACAAAGGCGCTGTTGTTAGCATGCCGTTATCGGACATAGAAAGCCTTAGAGTTCAGAGTATTAAAGGCAATGTTAAATCTCTGCTGCTAACCACAAAGTCTTTCAGCAACCTACGTTTTGAAGGATATGAAAATTTAGCAGAAATGGCTGAGCTTCTTAAAAAATATACGCCGGCAGGCAAAACCAAAAATGCCACGTGGTATCACCGCTAACAAATGGTTCAAACCGTTCGCTCCGCTCACTCGGACGTCCACAAGCAGAGCTTAGGCCGCCTCCTTAGCCAAACGTTAGGTGCTTTAACTGTGCGGAAACTATTAGAGTCTGACAGTCTCATCCAGGTAAATCTTATTGCCAGCTACCTGCAAAGCAATGGTGTAACGGTAAAAATATTAAATGAACACCAGAGCTCTATTCGTTCAGTTATTTCTTTCAATAGGCCAATACATCCTGAACTCTGGGTACACCCTGAACAATTTGAAAATGCTGCTAAATTAGTTGGACGCTATCAGCACGATCAAGAATCAAATGACTCACATAGTGAAATCGAGTGGCTGTGCAAAAAATGCAAGGAAAGCAACCCTGGTAACTTCATGTCTTGCTGGAGCTGCGGGGGCTCAAAATGATCCTGTTGCATTGGCCTTCTTTTGTCGCTGGAGCATTCGCTTGCACACACCTAAGTAGTGGTTCAAAACGTTCGCATCGCTCACTGGGACGGGCTAAAGCCCGCGCCTCAATCTATCGTTAAATGCCACAGCGGAAGATTCGCGTGGAAGCAAGGAACCCATACGCGCCACCAAAGGCGGAAGTCGGCGGCAACATCAGGAACATGCGCTGTACGCGAGATAGAAGCTCTGTTGTTGTTCAGATCGGAAGCGACCTTCCTGCGCGATGCATCGTTTGCAATGCTCCGGCTACGGCGCCTGTGAAAGAGATCAAGCTTTATTGGCACAGCCCATGGTTCTACCTGCTCATCCTGATCAATATTCTTGTCTACCTTGTCGTTGGTTTGCTGGCACGAAAATCTGTCAAAGTTTCTCCTGGGCTTTGCGCAACTCATACCTCCAAGCGTAGGCGCCGAGTTTTTGGATTCCTGGGTGCTGGTAGCGCAGCAGCCACCGGCGCAGTATTTCTGCTGCTCGCCAGCGAGTCGGGTGCGGCGACGGCGCTTTTTGTGATCGCGCTCTTGTTGTTCGTTGTCGGCGCGTTTGCCTCAAGGAAGGTCTATGCCAAGAAAATTACGAAGGAATACGCTCTCCTCGGCGGATGCAAGGAGCCTTTCCTTGCCTCACTGGAGTGACACCTAACTCTTGGCGGTTGCAGGAGCTGAGTGCAACACGGTTATTGAATTGAAGCTGGAGCATCATGCCGCATAGCCGTAGCCTCCTGCATCACCTCGCTCATGACTTCGATAGGGCATTTGAAGTCGAAGCGCTTACGAGGACGCATGTTCAGTTGCAGCGCAATGGCATCCAACTCTTCCTGGCTGTGTACCGACAGGTCCGTGCCCTTGGGCAGGTACTGGCGGATCAGGCCGTTGATATTTTCGTTGCTGCCGCGCTGCCAGGGGCTGTGCGGGTCGCAGAAGTAGATCGCGATGCCGGTTTTCTGAGTGATCTCAGCATGCCGCGCCATTTCTCGCCCCTGGTCGTAGGTCATGCTCTTGCGCATCGCCAGCGGCATACGATTGAGCGCCGCGCTGAAGCCTTCCATCGCCGAGGTCGCCGTCGCATCGTTCATTTTGACCAACATCAGATAGCCACTGGTGCGCTCTACCAAGGTGCCTACGGACGAAGCGTTAGCCTTGCCCTTGATCAGGTCGCCTTCCCAATGCCCCAGCATCAGCCGGTCTTCAATCTCCGGCGGACGCACATGAATGCTGACCATCTCGGGGATCTGGCCGCGCCGATCTACACCCCCAGAGCGGGCTCTGCGCGTCGTCTTGCTTTGGCGCAGGCAGATGATCAGCTCCTTACGCAGCTCGCCGACCGGCAAGGCATAGATCGCGTTATAGATCGTCTCGCGACAGACGTAGGCATCTCTGAGGTTGGGTATGTTCATGCTGCGCAGCTTGCCGGCAATCTGCTCGGGAGACAAACGCTCACGCAGCATATGAGCGACCAGTTTGAAGCGCTCACTGTCGGGCAGCAATTTGCGCCTGGGGCGGCAGTCTTGGCGCCGGCGTTGCATCTGCTGCTGGGCTCCGTGGGCCGAGTAGGTGCCGCAAGCCTCGCGATTACGGCGCAGCACCCGGCTGATGGTCGAGGGGGATCGATTGATCAGGCAGGCAATCCGTCTCTGACTGAAGCCTTGGACATGACCGATTTGGATCGTGGCGCGCTCTGCGACGCTGAGTTCGGAATAGGACATAGGGGCAGCACCGTACCGGAAGGGTCAGGTGTTGCACTCAGTTTTTGCCGCCGCCCTTCCATTGAGGACTGGCTCCGGCAAGCCGGATCGAGTCCCCTTATGTCAAACATTACGTTTACATCAGGTAGCTGCTGTAATGAATAAAGTATTCAAATTGAAGGCTCATGAAATAAAAGATATCGCTAAGGGCTATGGTGGCTGCATAGCAACCGACATGATCACCGTCCACGGAAAGAAGGTCGGGTACATGTACCGAGAAGAACCTAGGGATGAAATGGACAGTGGTTGGTGTTTTATGTGGGGTAAAGAGTCGCAGAAGTATATGGACGATCCAGCCAACCACCAAATATATGATGTCAATACTATAGCCAACTATTCTGCAGATATCGTCGAGTTTCTGGATGCGCCGATTGGTTCGGCGTTCGAAAGAAACTCGGCTGGGAAACTAGTAGAAATTGAAAACTAGAAGCGTAACAAGGCGCACCTATATGCTGCCTACAGCTGGCGGACACTCGCAAGCTTGCGCTGTTATGCGCGGCGTTAGGCTTTTATTACTATGAAATTACTTCAAGATGGAGAGTGTCCTCATTGCCACTCTGTAAGTGGTCATGAGAATGTGTTTCGCGGGCCCGAAATTTCCTTCGGAACCTGCGGGTAGGTGCAAGTTTCTGATTATGAAGTAGCGCAGCTGAGGGCAGATCGCGATGTCACTCTAAGGCATCCGCGTTTTTGATAAAGGTTTGGGTTTCCCTGCTTCAACAGCACGCAACCGCAAAGGGAGAGTTTTATGAAGGTACGTCGCATTGTCGCGAATATCGCGACTTCTGATACCGCCAAAGCCAAGGTGTTCTATCAGGATCTACTCGGGCTCGACTTGTTGATGGATCACGGTTGGATCAAGACCTTTGGTTCAAACGAGACCATGACGGTTCAAGTCAGCTTCGCCTCAGAGGGCGGTTCGGCAACCGCGGTTCCTGACCTGTCGATTGAAGTCGATGATCTCTCCGATGTGCTTGCTCGAGCGGAGAAAGCGGGAATTGCCATCGAATACGGGCCGGTCGATGAGCCTTGGGGCGTTCGCCGCTTTTATGTTCGCGACCCCTTCGGCAAACTCATCAATATCCTTCAGCACCATTGACGGCTGTCGGGCGTAATCGGCGGCAGGCCAGGATTTCCGCACGAAGCGCGCCCTGGTCAGTCTAATTTCGGCGAGCCAGCCCTGGGGTGAACTAGGCTGCTTCGCGCAATAACCCACCAGTGAAAGTCATGCAGGGAGGCTGCCAGATGGTAAGCGCACAAAAATTCTGGGATAAAGCCGCGCCTCGTTATGCCAGGAGTCCGGTTCGGGACGAGGAGAGCTATCAAAAGAAGCTGGCGATCACTCAGAAGTACTTCCGGCCGGATTGGTCGGTGTTCGAGTTCGGCTGCGGCACCGGCAGCACGGCGATTGTGCATGCGTCCCACGTCAAACATATCCTCGCGACCGATATATCGGGCGAGATGTTGGGCATCGCGGAAGGTAAAGCGCGGGACGCGGGGATTGAAAATATCCGTTTTCAACAGGGCACCCTGGATAGCCTGGAGTTGCAGCCGGAAAGCTTCGACGCCGTGCTCGGGCTGAATATCCTGCATCTGCTCGAGGATGCACAGGCAGCGATTGGCCGGGTGAGCTGGCTGCTGAAGCCCGGTGGAATCTTCGTGTCCAGCACGGTGCTGGCCGACGAGATGAAGCGGCACTGGCGATTGTTGATCCCAGTTATGCAGCGCTTAGGTCTCGCCCCGCATCTGCAGCACCTCGATAAACAGGGGCTGATGTCGATGTTGACCAGCGCCGGCTTTAGCATTGACTACGAATGGCAGCCGGGGACGTTTTCGGTGTTTATCGTTGCCAGGAAGTGTGCCTGATTCCCGCCGTTCGATCTGTCATGACAAAAACGGAGTTGAGATGTCGGTGCCCCAGAGCTATCTAGATCGTCTTAGTGCCGGCATTGCTTTTCGCTGGCCGGAACTGCCCCCGCGCGTGCTATCGGCTGCCGAAGCCGACCCAGCCGCCACGGTTCTGCAGCTGCGCAGGGAGAAAAAGTCCCATCGCGGTGTTGGCGAGTTGGACGCGCTACGAACGCTATTGGCGTATCAGGTCGATCAGAGTTTTCTCGATGAGTTGTGCGAGCTGACGCAGCTGCAAACCCTGTACATCGAGGGACTCACCGCTAGCAATCTCGACGGCCTGGCACGGCTGTCGGGGCTGCAACGGTTGGTCATTAATGGTGCCAGCCGTATCGAAAATTTGGATTGGGCCGCAGGCCTTGCGCCTTCTCTGCAGGCATTGGCGATCGAGAACGGAAAGAAGGTCTGCAGCATCGAACCGTTGGCAGTGCTTACGCAGCTTAAAACGCTCGCGGTCGAGGGCAGCCTGCATGCCGCGATGAAGGTTGCTTCGCTTAGCCCCCTGAGTGCGCTGGAAGGGCTGGAGTATCTATTCCTTACCGCGCTGCGGGTAGAGGACAAGCGCTTGGCGCCGCTGGCCAAACTCAGCCATCTGCGTGTGCTCGAATTCGCGGACTACTATGCGGCCGGTGAGATCGATGGTCTGGCTGCCTCTTTGCCGAACACCCGCTGTCGGTGGTTCGATGACGATATGAAGAAGCACCGTTGGGAGTACCGGCAAGCTAAAAAGTAAGCCTGCGATGAACACCGTGTTTGCCCGTTTAGAGACCATCAAAGGCGAGTTGCTGGCGATGGCCAATAGTTGCCAAACATCTTACCCCGGCGCTAAAGCGCCGGACTGCACCATAGTCGAGGCCTTGGTAGGGGTTTAATTACTCCGCCCCCGATATTTTTCGCTGTCATGCGGAAAAGAGCGATGACGTAGTTGAGCACGAAGTTTGTCGCTTACAAGCATCCTCCAATCGAACTACCTTCATAGACTTTATCAGCACTGTTACTGCTGAATAACCCACTCTACTGCGGAAACACGGGGGCGACATGTTGACAAAGGTGAAACATTTTCCCCTGGAGCAGGCAATAGCCGACTTTGTATCCAAGCCACGTCCAATAGAGGTTATTCCGGGAGTTACAAAGTTATCGAACTTTGTTTTTTCGACAGAAAATGTGCAGCTACGATACTACCAACCTGGAAATATTGATCGTCAGGTTCCTCATAACCAAGAAGAATTATATATCGTAGTCTGTGGCGAAGCCGTCCTCGAATATGACGGAGGCCGCTATCATTGCGGCATCGGCGACGCTGCATATGTGCCTAAAATGGCAGAGCATTGCTTTATCGATGCGACGGATGATTTTGCTGTCTGGGTGATTTATTTTGATGCCTGACTATCTGGCCTTTTGATTCTATCGATAGTGGTGTCTCAGGCCAGCTTAGTGTCCGCCTTATCGCATCAATAGGCAGGCTTAGTAGCTAAAGGCTCGGAGTTAATAAAATATAGTCACTCCGCCCCCTTGATCCGTGAGCTTTAGTCGGACTTCGATTAATCCCGCACATTCTCAAACTTCTTGCGGTACTCGCTGGGCGTCAGCCCGACCCTTTGTTTGAACAAGCGCCTGAAGGAATTGCCATCCTCGTAGCCCACTTGCAGGGTGATCTGGTCGAAGGCTTGCTGGCTGCTTTCCAGGAGGAACTTGGCTTTTTCCAGGCGCAGGTTCTGCAGGTATTCGATGGGGGTTTGTTCGGTGGCTTCTTTGAAGCGGCGGATAAAGTTGCGCATGCTCAGGCCGAATTCGTCCGCTACTTGTTCCATCAGAATGTTTTGGCCAATCCGGTTTTCCAGCCAGATCTGGATTTTCAGGATCTCGGCGTCGGTGTGGTTCTTCTTGAAGGTGGTGCTCGAATAAGGCGTTTGGCTGCGTTCGGAGGTGTCGACCAGGAGTTTTTTCGCGCATTCGGCCGCCAGTTGCGGCGAGGAAAATTTACGCACCAGGTGCAACAGCAGATCGCTGCCGCTGGTGGAGCCGCCGGAGCACAAGAGTTGGCCGTCATCGGTAACGGTGCGTTCGATCTGTAATTTCACCTTGGGGAAGCTGCGCGCGAATTGTTCGCCGAACACCCAGTGGGTTGTGGCGTAGCGGCCGTCCAGTAGCCCGGCCTGGGCAGTGACGAATGCGCCGGTGCACAGGCTGGCGATGTAGCTGCCTTGCTGGTGTTGCACTTGCAGCCATTCGATCATTTCGCCCAGGGTCGGTAGCACGCCGAGGATATTGAACATAAAGCCCGGCACCACAATTAGCTGCGGGTTGTTGACCTCTTCGAGCGTCTTGTCCGGGGTCAGGCGCAGGCCGCTCGAACAAGTTATTTGCTGGCCGCCCATCGAGGCGGTTTGTACATGGAACAGGGGCGAGTCGCTTCGGTGTTCGCGGGCGCTTTTTTTCACCGCGTAACGGTGCAATACATTGGCGGTCTCGAAGAAATCCATGGTCGCGGCAACGCTGGTGGACGAGCAGCGATCCGCCATCAACAGAGTGATATTCATCCCTTATTTCCCCGCCCTCGGTTGCTTGCGTGCTTTGAAAAATATCGCATGCTATTTGTCATTTTTGCCCGTGGTCGCGGCCAGGGTCAATCGCGAATACTTCTGGCCCTCGCTTTGCCATTTGGAAGAAAAGGGCCGGTCGGCATGAAGAACAGTGCATACAAAATCTTTAAAAAACCGTTTTTCGGGCGCTATGTGAAACCTTGGCGCTGGCCTGCGGATAGCGATCATAGTCAGTGGCGGCGCCTGAGTATTGCCAGCGAATCGGGGGCGAGGATTTCTGCGCTTCTAGCTTCGGCACACAGGTCGCAAGCCAAGGGCGCGGTATTGATGGCGCACCCGATGGGCGTCGCCGCCAAAGGGTTCTGGATGAAATATGGCCATGCCGAGCTGCTGCGTCAGGCGGGCTATCACGTGATGGTGTTCGACCTGAACGGCTTTGGCGAAAGCTCTTCGACCAATATGGACTTTCCGCTGGATGTATTGGCCGCCGGCCAGGCGTTGCAAGCGCAGTATCCGGATTTGCCGGTGGCGGTGGTGGGCGCGTCGATGGGCGCGGCTATGAGCGTTTGTGCGATGGCGCAACCCGATCACCCGTTCAAGGCGGCGGTGCTGGAGGCCGCCTTCCCCACGTTGTTGCATTTCTGGTCGCGCTATCCCATTCCCAAATTAGGCATCCAGCTTTCCAGGCTGGTGTATCCCGCTGGAGAGCGCAGTTTGCGCCCTGTCCATGCCGCGGAGCGTCTGGTCGGCAGCCCGAGCATGTTGATGATTTACGGCGATGCCGATGAGTACACTCCGGTCAAGGATGGCCAGCTGTTATGGCGCGCCTTGAAAAACAAAACCCAAACGGAGTTCTGGCAAGTACCGGGGGCGACCCATACCCATGCCTATGCCGCACAGCCGAAGGAGTATGCGGAAAAGGTCATTGGCTTTTTAGACACACATCTGGCTTGAACCGCATGCGACTGGCCATCACGCCTGGTAGGCGAGGCCGGCATTGAAATACTCATGGATGTTTTCCGCGATCTCCCGCTTGGTGATGACGCCGTCTTTGTTGCGGTCGTGGAAGGTGTTGACCGCGTAAGCCCGCTGGCCTTTGCGATAGATCGGGTCATCGGGCTGCTTCTTTATCCCGCTGGGGCTGAAGATGGAGAAATACAGATCGCCCAGCGACCAGGCTGCGGTCGGTACGCCGACGTTTTTGGCGGTCATGAGAAAGTATTTTTCGACGTAGTCCATCTGCTCGACATGATCCATGCGCGCCAGTCGTTCGGTCGTGGTGCCGAGCGCTTTGGCGGTTGAGTCCATGAACTGGATCAAGCCGGTGGCGGACGACTGTGGGTTTTTGATCGCCGGGTCGAAGGTGCGGCCGGTTTCCAGGGCGATGCAGGCCATGATGTGGTTCGGCTCGATCCCCAGGTTTTCGCCGACGGCAATGACCTTCTCTCTGAAACGCTCGGCCAGGGCGGCGCCGTAGCGTTCCTGGACCCGTTTCAGCCAGATCAGCGGGCGGAGCGCTTTTTTCAACAGCTCGATCAGGCCGATGGGGTGGAAATGCCACGCCAGCCCATCCGCCGCCAGGGCGGGTTGACCAGCCAGCTCCTGCCACCAGGCCAGCGCTTCGCGTCTTTGCTGCGGTATGGAGCCATCGGCCGGCTGGGATGGCGCGCTCCATAACCAGGCGCTTTTTTGCTGGCTGATCTGCTGCGCCAGCTGCTGCGTCAGCCTGGGTTTTTCTGGCGCCAAGTCGGTGGCGCGGACGGGCAGGGCGCTAAAACCTGGCCATTCCAATGGCGAGTGCTTGCTGATGAATGACGCGCGCTCCGTCACCCAGCCGGAGAGCTCCTGGCCATCCTGGCCGCCAAGGCTCAGGTACCACCAGCGGGTAGCGTCCGGGCCGATGGCCTTGTGTGTCGGTGCCAGGTCGCTCCAGGCGGCGCTCGGCACAATGCGGGGCTCACCGTTTAGCGGGCCATCGGCCGCGGGGTCGAGCGGGAAGCCGGTCCAGGCGGCAAGGGCGCCGCTGACGGCGCGCCGGCCTTGGCTGTCGACTGCGCTGCGCTCGACCCAGCGCGGGGGTTGGAGCGCTATGCCGATTTCGCGCAGCGGGTGCGATGCCGGGATGGGCGAGCCGCTGCGGTAAGGCAGCGGTTCGCCGTCCGGCGATGCATAGGACTGCAAGAGAAAGTCGACCTGCTCGGGCATCTCACCCACGCCAACCCCCAGGCGCAGGGCCAGGGCGCGTTTCTGCGCGGCGTCGAGCGAGTAGCTTTGGGTCGCGGGGCGGTAACGGCCGAGCGCGGCTTTATCGATCTTCAGCACCGCGTAGGGCTGAACCTTGGCCCAGCGGCCTTCGCTGGGCGAGTCGCTACTGAGGCGTATATCCAGCTCTGCGGGTATCCGCGTATCGGCGCTCTCGGCTTGGATAACGGACGCGCCGGGTTGAATCTGGATAAGGGTTTTCTGCTCGCTGGTATGCCGCTCGGCGAGTGCGCGACTGGCGGCGAGAAACGCCGGCACTGCGTCGCAGGTGAATACCTCCAGATGCAGCAAGGCGCGGGGTTGTGCGTCATCGGCATCCTGGTATCGGCCGATATGCCCGATAAGCGCGCCGGCCGCGAGCGGGTAGGGCTGCGGCAGCAGTTGCACGCTGTCGAGTGGCGGCCGGCCTGGCAATTGGTCGAGGAAGGCCGGCGGGGTAGGCGCCCCCGCGGCCTCGTAGCCGGCCGAGTCCAGCAGGTGCATATACAGGCTGTAGAACGTCAGCGTCGGGCGCGCCGTCGGCAGTGTCAGCCGATGACGGACCAGCACGAAGCCGGTGGAAAAGAGCAGTTGCCGTTCGCCATGGCGGGTGCTGGGATAGCGCCGGTCGATGCGGTAGGCGACCACTTCGCCATCGGCGATGCAGTGAACCGCCGACTGATCGAGCAGTTCGGCGCTGCCCTCGTCGAAGTGAACGGCTCCTTGCCACAGGCCGTCGGCATTCAATGGATAGAAGCCGTTCTTGGCCATGGCCAGGGCTCGACGGTAGCTGTCGAGCGGGGCGCCGTTCGCCGCCGCGGCTTTGACTGGGAACGGGTAGGCCCAGCCGATTGGGGTGCGCGCTGTCATAGTGTTTTACCGACTCTCTAATCCGGGTTGGCGGATCGGCAGGCGCGGCTAAGCGAAGCCGGCAACGACATGGACTACAAGGCGCAAGCACCGCCGCCCTTACTGGGCGGGTGTTGGCATTACAACCCCTGATCCTGTGTGTGTAGCTGTTTGATGTTGTCGTCCTGCTTGTCGGCAGCACGTTGCTTACGCAGTTTCTTCGCGTCCTTTTCCAACACCAGGTACACCAGGCAGGCGATCGCCAGCGGCAGCAGGAAGTAGATGGCGCGGTAGCCGATCAAGGCGGCGAGCAAACTGCCTTTGGCGATATGGTGGTGCAGCAGCGCGATAAACACCGCTTCGAGCACGCCCAGCCCGGCCGGGATATGGGTCACCACGCCGGCGATGCTGCTGATCAACAGCACCCCGAGTACCGAGGGGTAGAAAGCTTGTTCGGGCAACAGCACGAAGATCAGAAAGGCCATCAGCGACCAGTTGAGCGCGCCGAGCAGCGCCTGGATCGAGGCCAGGCGCAGGCTCGGCAGCGTCAGCGTCTGCCCACGTATATGCCAGACCCGCCGGGTACTGAGGCGACAGGCAAACAGATAGGCCAGCGTCGTGAGCAACAGGACGATACCGATCACCCGCAGGCTGCTGGCGCCGATCGACCAACTGGGAGGCAACTGGATCAAGCCCAGGGAGAAAATCACCCCAGCGAGCAAGGTGTAGCCCAGCCAATTGGTGATCAGGCTGAGGCTGAAAATCTTGGTGATGGTCGGTACGTTCAGCCCCAGGCGCGAATACAGGCGATAACGCAAGGCGATGCCGCCGACCCAGGCGGTCAGATTGAGGTTGAAGGCATAGCAGACGAACACCACCGGGAGGACTTGCCGCACCGGTAATTTATGCCGGGTGTATAAACGCCCGAGCAGGTCGAAGCTGCTGTACACCAGGTAGCTGGCGAAGCAGATGCCGATCGCCAGGGCCAGGGTCGTGGCGTCGTAGGACTGCAAGGCGCTTTCGACCTCCTGCCATTCGAGATTCTTCACCAGCATGAACAACAGCGCCGGCACCAGGATGAAGAGCGTCAGCGTGAGCGTGCGCTTGGCCCAGAGCAGCTTGGGGCGAGCAGGCTTCGGGGCTGGCAGCGGCGCGGAGGCGTTCATGAGGCTTTCTCCCGGTCGAAACGCATCTCGGGCTGCACATGCTGTTCAAGCTGCTCGGGCTCGGGGGAAACATCGGGGGGCGGGACGAGCAATTTCAGCCGCGGCGAATGCGCCGGCAGCCAGCCAGCGATTGCCGGGAAATGCCGCAGGAAGTGAAAAGAGAGAAAGATCAATGGCACGCGCCACCAATAACCGCGCATGCTGTGCTTGAGGGTGATGCGCTTGCAGGACGCTTGCGCTAGGTCCTGCAGATGCTCGTAAAGCTGATGGTTGAAGGTGGCGTCGCGGATGATCAGGTTGGCTTCG
>NZ_CAMPHN010000115.1 GCF_946885885.1 uncultured Pseudomonas sp. | reverse complement strand
CCATGGAAGACGGCCTGCGCTTCGCGATTCGCGAAGGTGGTCGTACCGTTGGTGCTGGCGTGGTTGCCAAGATCGTCGAGTAATCGGCTGGTCTGATTCATAAGAAGCCCCCGCTTTGCGGGGGCTTTTTTATTGGGTTGACACCCTGGGGAGGCGTCTATAGAATCACGCCTCCTTTTAACGGGCGTAGTGCGTCCGTTGGGAATAGCAGCTTGGAATCTGAGGTCAAAATGCAAAACCAACAAATCCGTATTCGGTTGAAGGCTTTTGACCATCGCCTGATCGATCAATCAACCCAGGAAATCGTGGAAACCGCGAAACGTACTGGTGCTCAGGTGCGTGGTCCGATTCCTCTGCCTACCCGCAAAGAGCGGTTCACCGTACTGACCTCTCCGCACGTCAACAAAGACGCGCGTGATCAGTATGAGATCCGTACTCATAAGCGTGTTCTGGACATCGTCCAGCCAACGGATAAAACCGTTGATGCTCTTATGAAGCTCGATCTTGCGGCTGGCGTGGAAGTGCAGATCAGCCTCGGCTAAAACCTTGGGGTTTTAGTCGTGTAACGCTCTGAAATGGGCGGCCATAGCGGGTGAAAGCCCCGTACACTCATGAGGTTACAACATGACTATTGGTGTAGTCGGTCGTAAGTGCGGCATGACCCGCATTTTCACCGAAGAAGGTGTCTCCATTCCGGTTACGGTCATCGAGATCGAGCCGAATCGCGTCACCCAGTTCAAAACTGAAGAGTCCGATGGCTATCGCGCAGTGCAGGTCACTGTTGGCGAGCGTCGCGTTTCTCGTGTCAGCAAGGCTCAGGCCGGTCACTTCGCTAAGGCGAACGTCGCGGCAGGTCGTACTGTTATGGAATTCCGTCTTGAAGAAGGCGAGTACCAGGCCGGCGATCTGATCAACGCTGAAATTTTCCAAGCTGGTCAACTGGTGGATGTCACCGGTCAGTCCAAAGGTAAAGGCTTCGCCGGTACCATCAAGCGTTGGAATTTCCGCGGCCAAGACAACACTCACGGTAACTCCGTGTCCCACCGTGTTCCGGGTTCCATTGGCCAGTGCCAGACTCCGGGTCGCGTCTTCAAGGGCAAGAAAATGTCCGGTCACATGGGTGCTGAGCGCGTGACTGTGCAGTCCCTGGAAGTAGTGCGCGTCGATGCTGAACGCAACCTGCTGTTGGTCAAGGGTGCCGTTCCTGGCGCTACTGGCGGCAACCTGGTTGTACGTCCGGCAGCCAAGGCTCGCGGTTAAGGGGAAGCTGACATGCAATTAAATGTAAATGGCGCTCAAGCGATCGAAGTGTCCGAAGCGACCTTCGGTGGCGATTACAACGAGACCCTGGTTCACCAAGCAGTTGTGGCCTACATGGCCGGCGGCCGTCAGGGCAGCAAGCAACAGAAGACTCGTTCCGACGTATCCGGTGGCGGTAAGCGCCCTTGGCGTCAGAAGGGTACTGGCCGTGCGCGTGCCGGTACCACTCGTGGTCCGATCTGGCGTGGCGGTGGTGTGACCTTCGCGGCCCGTCCGCAGAATCACGACCAGAAGCTGAACAAGAAGATGTATCGCGCGGCCATCCGCTCGATTCTTGCTGAGCTGGTTCGTACTGATCGTCTGGTCGTGGTTGAAGACTTCAGCGTTGAAGCTCCGAAGACCAAAGAACTGTTGGGCAAGCTGAATGGCATGGGGCTGACCGATGTGCTGATCGTGTCCGATGCTATCGATGAGAATCTGTACCTGGCTGCTCGTAACCTGCCGCATGTCGATGTCCGTGACGTGCAGGGTTCCGATCCGGTCAGTCTGATCGCGTACGAGAAGGTGCTGGTCACCGTTTCTGCCGTGAAGAAATTCGAGGAGCTGCTGGGATGAACCAGGAACGCGTATTTAAAGTGCTGCTTGGCCCGCACGTCTCCGAGAAGGCCACGGTTCTGGCTGACAAGAAAAGCCAGTTCGTTTTCAAGGTTGCAACCGATGCAACCAAGCTGGAAATCAAGAAGGCCGTCGAAAGCCTGTTCAGCGTGAAGGTTGAGCGTGTCACTACTCAGAACGTTCTGGGTAAGAGCAAGCGCACCGCTCGCGGTCTGGGCAAGCGTAACGACTGGAAGAAGGCAGTTATCTCCCTTCAGCCGGGTCAAGATCTCGATTTCGCCAGCAGTGCTGAGTAAGGAAGGGGTGCATCATGGCAATCGTTAAATGCAAACCGACTTCCGCGGGCCGCCGTTTTGTGGTCAAGGTGGTCAATCAGGAGCTGCACAAAGGCGCTCCTTATGCACCGCTGCTCGAGAAGAAGTCGAAGTCTGGCGGCCGTAACAACAATGGTCGTATCACCACCCGTCATATCGGTGGTGGCCACAAGCAGCATTACCGTCTGGTCGATTTCCGTCGCAACGACAAAGATGGCATTCCAGCCACTGTCGAGCGTATCGAATACGATCCGAACCGTACCGCACACATCGCTCTGCTGATGTATGCAGACGGCGAGCGTCGCTACATCATCGCCCCCAAAGGCGTGAGTGCAGGCGATCAGCTGGTAGCTGGCATCATGGCTCCGATCAAGCCGGGCAACAGTCTGCAACTGCGTAACATTCCGGTTGGTAGCACTGTTCACGGTATCGAACTGAAGCCGGGTAAAGGTGCTCAGATCGCTCGTTCCGCTGGCGCATCCGCCCAGTTGATCGCGCGTGAAGGTGTCTACGTGACCCTGCGTCTGCGTTCCGGTGAAATGCGTAAAGTGCTGGCTGAGTGCCGTGCGACCCTGGGCGAAGTCTCGAACTCCGAGCACAGCCTGCGTTCGCTGGGTAAAGCCGGTGCCAAGCGCTGGCGTGGCGTTCGCCCAACCGTTCGTGGTGTTGCCATGAACCCGGTTGACCACCCACACGGTGGTGGTGAAGGTCGTACCTCTGGTGGTCGTCATCCGGTGTCTCCATGGGGCTTCCCGACTAAGGGCGCGAAGACTCGTGGTAACAAGCGCACCGATAACATGATCGTCCGTCGTCGCAAGTAAATAGAGGGATACGACAGTGCCACGTTCTCTGAAAAAAGGTCCTTTTATCGATCTTCACCTACTGAAGAAGATCGAAGTGGCGGTGGAAAAGAACGATCGCAAGCCGGTGAAAACTTGGTCGCGCCGTTCCATGATCCTGCCGCAGATGGTCGGTCTGACCATCGCTGTGCATAACGGTCGTCAACATGTCCCGGTTCTCGTGAACGAAGACATGGTCGGCCACAAACTGGGCGAATTTGCCGGCACTCGTACCTATCGTGGGCACGTGGCTGACAAGAAAGCCAAGCGTTAAGGGGTAAGGAAATGGAAGTAGCCGCTAAGTTGTCGGGCGCTCGAATCTCCGCCCAGAAAGCCCGCTTGGTCGCCGACCAGATCCGCGGGAAGAAGGTGGGCGAAGCGCTCAACCTGCTGGCTTTTAGCAGTAAGAAAGCCGCGGAAATCATGAAGAAAGTGCTGGAGTCGGCTGTGGCCAACGCCGAGCACAACGAAGGCGCAGATGTTGATGATCTCAAGGTCAGCACCGTTTTCGTCAACGAAGGGCGTTCGCTGAAGCGCATCATGCCGCGTGCCAAAGGCCGCGCTGATCGCATCGTCAAGCGGTCTTGCCATATCACTGTCAAGGTTGCGGACAAGTAACGGAGTCGATCAGATGGGTCAGAAAGTACATCCCATTGGCATTCGCCTGGGAATCGTCAAGGAGCACACCTCCGTCTGGTACGCAGACGGTCGGACTTATGCGGACTATTTGTTCGCTGATCTGAAGGTGCGTGAGTATCTCCAAGACAAATTAAAAAGCGCGTCCGTAAGCCGTATCGACATCGCTCGTCCGGCTCAAACCGCACGCATCACCATCCACACCGCTCGTCCCGGCATCGTGATCGGCAAGAAAGGTGAGGATGTTGAGAAGCTGCGTCAGGACCTGACCAAGCAAATGGGTGTGCCTGTGCACATCAATATCGAAGAGATCCGCAAGCCGGAGCTCGACGGTATGCTGGTTGCGCAGAGCGTAGCTCAGCAGCTGGAGCGTCGCGTGATGTTCCGTCGCGCCATGAAGCGCGCTGTACAGAACGCCATGCGTATTGGTGCCAAGGGCATCAAAATCCAAGTGAGCGGTCGTCTCGGCGGTGCTGAAATTGCCCGTACCGAATGGTATCGCGAAGGTCGTGTGCCGTTGCACACCCTGCGTGCCGATATCGACTATGCCACGTACGAAGCGCACACCACTTATGGTGTGATCGGTGTCAAGGTTTGGATCTTCAAGGGCGAAGTAATTGGTGGTCGCCATGAAGAGCTGAAGCCGCAAGCACCCGCGCCTCGTAAAAAAGCTGCTAAGTAAGGGGTACGCCAAATGTTGCAACCAAAGCGTACGAAGTTCCGTAAGCAGATGACCGGCCACAACCGTGGTCTGGCTCAGCGCGGTAGCAAAGTCAGCTTCGGCGAGTTCGCGCTGAAGTCTGTTGCCCGCGGTCGTCTCACCGCCCGTCAGATCGAGTCCGCTCGTCGTGCTCTGACTCGTCACGTAAAGCGTGGCGGGAAAATCTGGATTCGCGTGTTCCCCGATAAGCCGGTTACCAAGAAGCCTCTCGAAGTGCGGATGGGTAAAGGTAAGGGTGGCGTTGAATATTGGGTAGCCCAGATCCAGCCAGGCAAGGTCCTGTACGAGATCGAAGGCGTTTCCGAAGAGTTGGCGCGTGAGGCTTTCGCCCTGGCTGCTGCAAAGCTGCCGCTCGCCACCACTTTTGTTAAGCGGACGGTGATGTGATGAAGGCGAATGAACTTCGTGAAAAATCAGCACAGCAGCTGAACGAGCAACTGCTCGGCCTGCTGCGCGACCAGTTCAATCTGCGTATGCAGAAAGCAACTGGCCAGTTGGGGCAGTCTCACCTGCTCTCGCAAGTTAAGCGCGACATCGCTCGTGTGAAAACTGTGCTCAACCAGCAGGCAGGTAAGTGATCATGGCTGAAGCCGAAAAAACAGTCCGTACGCTGACCGGCCGTGTCGTCAGCGACAAGATGGACAAGACCATCACCGTATTGATCGAGCGTCGCGTCAAGCACCCGATCTACGGCAAATATGTCAAGCGTTCGACCAAGCTGCACGCGCACGACGAAAACAATCAGTGCCACATCGGTGACAAGGTTTCCATCCGTGAAACCCGTCCCGTAGCCAAGACCAAGTCTTGGGCGCTGGTTGAAGTTCTCGAACGCGCAGTGGAAGTCTAAGGGCTAAGGGTCGGAGAAATTATATGATTCAGACTCAATCCATGCTCGACGTCGCTGACAACAGCGGTGCTCGTCGCGTTATGTGCATCAAGGTGCTGGGCGGCTCGCATCGTCGCTACGCTGGTATCGGCGACATCATCAAGGTGACCGTCAAGGAAGCGATTCCGCGCGGTAAAGTGAAAAAGGGCCAAGTGATGACCGCTGTCGTGGTTCGCACGCGTCATGGCGTTCGTCGCCCTGACGGCTCGATCATTCGCTTCGATGGCAACGCTGCTGTTCTGCTGAACAACAAGCAAGAGCCGATCGGCACCCGTATTTTTGGGCCAGTGACTCGTGAACTTCGCTCTGAGAAGTTCATGAAGATCGTCTCGCTCGCCCCTGAAGTGCTCTAAGGAGATCCGACATGCAAAAGATTCGTCGTGACGACGAGATCATCGTGATCGCCGGCAAAGACAAAGGTAAGCGTGGCAAGGTGCTCAAGGTTCTCGCTGACGACCGTTTGGTCGTTGGTGGGATCAACCTGGTGAAGCGCCATACCAAGCCGAACCCGATGTCGGGCGTTCAGGGCGGTATCGTCGAGAAAGAGGCGCCTCTGCACGCTTCTAACGTGGCCATCTTCAATGGCGAAACCAACAAGGCTGACCGCGTTGGTTTCAAAGTTGAAGAGGGTAAAAAAATTCGTGTCTTCAAGTCGACCCAAAAAGCGGTTGATGCTTGAACACTGCTAGGTAGAAGACCATGGCACGACTAAAAGAGATTTACCGGAAAGAAATCGCGCCCAAGCTTAAGGAAGAACTTAAGCTGGCGAACGTGATGGAAGTTCCGCGCATCACCAAGATCACCCTGAACATGGGCCTGGGCGAAGCGATCGGCGACAAGAAAGTCATCGAGCACGCTGTTGCCGACCTGGAAAAGATCACCGGTCAGAAAGTCGTAGTGACTCATGCCCGTAAGTCGATTGCAGGCTTCAAGGTTCGTGAAGGTTGGCCGATTGGCGTCAAGGTAACCCTGCGCCGCGAGCGTATGTACGAATTCCTGGATCGTCTGCTGTCGATCTCCCTGCCTCGGGTCCGCGACTTCCGCGGCCTGAATGCCAAGTCCTTCGATGGTCGTGGCAACTACAGCATGGGCGTGAAAGAGCAGATCATTTTCCCGGAAATCGATTACGACAAGATCGATGCCCTGCGCGGTCTGGACATTACCCTGACCACCACTGCCCGTACGGATGACGAAGGTCGCGCTTTGCTGCGTGCTTTCAAATTCCCGTTCCGCAACTGATTGGAGTAGGAACATGGCCAAAATGAGCATGAGAAACCGTGAGCTGAAGCGTCAGCAAACGGTAGCTAAGTTCGCTAAGAAGCGCGCTGAGCTGAAAGCTACCATCGCCAATCCGAACGCCAGTCCGGAAGCGCGTTGGGAAGCCCAGATCGCACTGCAGAAGCAGCCGCGCGATGCCAGCGCCTCGCGCCTGCGCAACCGTTGCCGCATTACCGGTCGTCCGCACGGCGTTTATCGCAAGTTCGGTCTGTCGCGTATCAAGCTGCGTGAAGCTGCAATGCGTGGTGATGTACCAGGCCTGGTGAAAGCCAGCTGGTAAAAACGAAGCCGGCCTAGTGCCGGCTTTGTCTTTGTGTGAATCAAGCCCCTTTGGGGCTTGATTCATTTTTGAGCAGTCTCTAGAATGTCCGGCTCGCCTGAGCCTGGGTTAAATCCCGGCGTTCGGTGACTCTAGCCGCAAGGCTAATTCTTTTTGTATCAGGAGCGTCTAGCCCATGAGTATGCAGGACCCGTTAGCGGACATGCTAACTCGTATCCGTAATGCCCAGATGGCTGAAAAGTCCGTCGTAAGCATGCCGTCTTCCACGTTGAAGGTGGCTGTAGCCAAAGTTTTGAAAGACGAAGGTTATATTGCGGGTTATCAGATCAGCGGCGAAGCAAAGCCGCAGCTGTCCATCGAGCTGAAGTACTTCGAAGGCCGTCCGGTTATCGAAGAAGTGAAGCGCGTGAGCCGTCCCGGCCTTCGCCAGTACAAGTCCGTCGATGATCTGCCGAAAGTTCGTGGCGGTCTCGGTGTATCCATCGTCTCCACCAACAAGGGTGTGATGACGGACCGCGCTGCGCGCGCTGCCGGTGTCGGCGGCGAAGTGCTTTGCACAGTGTTCTAAGGGGGGGATAAGCATGTCTCGCGTTGCTAAGAACCCCGTTGTGTTGCCTGCTGGCGTTGAAGTCAAACTCGCCGGTCAGCAACTCTCGGTGAAGGGTGCCAAGGGCACTCTCGAACTGAACGTTCACTCGTCCGTTGAAGTCCTGCAGGAAGCCGGTGAGCTGCGTTTCGCTGCTCGCAATGGCGATCAGCAGACTCGCGCAATGGCCGGTACCACTCGCGCTCTGGTCAACAATATGGTGATCGGTGTTAGCGCTGGCTTCGAGCGTAAGCTGCAGCTGGTTGGCGTTGGTTACAAGGCTCAAGCCAAAGGTCAGGTGCTGAACCTCGCTCTCGGCTTCTCCCATCCGATCGACTATGAGTTGCCGGAAGGTGTGGTTGCCGAAACCCCGAACCAGACCGAGATCCTGATCAAGGGTGTCGACAAACAACTGGTTGGTCAGGTCGCTGCGGAGATTCGTGACTTCCGTCGTCCTGAACCTTACAAGGGCAAAGGTGTTCGTTACGCTGACGAAGTCGTCCGCCGTAAAGAAGCCAAGAAGAAGTAGGGCATAGCAAATGACCGACAAAAAAGTTACTCGACTGCGTCGCGCTCGCAAAGCACGCCTGAAAATGCACGAGCTCGAAGCCGTGCGTCTGTGCGTGTATCGCTCTTCGCAGCACATCTATGCCCAGGTCATTTCGGCCGACGGCAGCAAGGTTCTGGCCAGCGCCTCGACCTTGGACAAAGCATTGCGTGACGGCGCCACCGGCAACGTCGACGCAGCCAAGAAAGTTGGCGAGCTGGTTGCCGAGCGCGCGAAAGCCGCTGGTGTGACTCAGGTTGCATTCGACCGTTCTGGCTTCAAGTACCACGGCCGCGTCAAGGCGCTGGCTGATGCTGCTCGTGAAGGCGGGCTGGAGTTCTAAGTTATGGCAAATAACGACCAAAAGCGCGACGAAGGCTATATCGAGAAGCTGGTACAGGTTAACCGTGTTGCCAAAACCGTAAAGGGTGGCCGTATCTTCACTTTCACCGCCTTGACCGTGGTGGGTGATGGTAAGGGTCGCGTCGGTTTCGGCCGCGGCAAGTCTCGTGAAGTGCCTGCTGCCATCCAGAAAGCGATGGAAGCTGCGCGTCGCAATATGATCCAGGTGGATCTGAACGGCACCACTCTGCAATACGCGATGAAGTCTGCCCATGGCGCCTCCAAGGTATACATGCAGCCGGCTTCCGAAGGTACCGGTATCATCGCCGGCGGCGCCATGCGTGCCGTGTTGGAAGTGGCTGGTGTGCAGAACGTTCTGGCCAAGTGCTACGGCTCGACCAACCCTGTGAACGTGGTGCATGCCACTTTCAAAGGTCTGAAGGCTATGCAGTCTCCGGATTCGGTTGCGGCTAAGCGTGGCAAGAGCGTCGAGGAGATTCTCTAACCATGGCTAATACCGTCAAAGTCACGCTGATCAAAAGCGTGAACGGCCGCCTGGCCAATCACAAAGCCTGCGTCAAAGGTCTCGGCCTGCGTCGTATCAATCACACTGTCGAAGTTCTGGATACCCCGGAAAATCGCGGCATGATCAACAAGGCTTACTACCTTCTCCGTGTGGAGGGTTAAGACATGTACCTGAACGATTTGAGTCCTGCGCCGGGTTCCCGTCGCGAGAAGCACCGTCCGGGCCGTGGTATCGGTAGCGGTTTGGGTAAGACTGGTGGCCGCGGCCACAAAGGTCAGACCTCGCGCTCCGGTGGCACCATCGCTCCGGGTTTCGAAGGCGGCCAGCAGCCTCTGCACCGTCGTCTGCCCAAATTCGGCTTCGTCTCCTTGAAGGCTATGGATCGCGCTGAAGTGCGTACCTCCGAGCTGAACAAGATCGAAGGCGGCATCGTTACTCTGCAGTCGCTGAAGGATGCCAACCTGATCAACCAAAACGTCCAGCGTGTAAAAGTCATGCTGTCCGGCGAGGTTACTCAGGCGGTCACCCTTAAAGGTATCGCCGCCACCAAGGGTGCGCGCGCGGCTATCGAAGCAGCTGGCGGTAAGTTCGAGGAATAAATGGCTAAGCAAGGTGCTCTCTCAGCGCTCAGCAATGGCGGGTTATCCGAGCTCTGGGCTCGTCTGCGCTTTCTGCTCATGGCGATCGTCGTCTATCGCATTGGCGCACACATCCCAGTTCCAGGCATAAACCCGGACCGGTTGGCGGACCTGTTTCGGCAGAATGAGGGGACCATACTTAGCTTGTTCAACATGTTTTCCGGCGGCGCGCTGGAGCGGATGAGTATTTTTGCCTTGGGGATCATGCCGTACATTTCGGCGTCGATCATCATGCAGCTCATGACCGCTGTCAGCCCGCAGCTGGAGCAGTTGAAGAAGGAAGGTGAGGCTGGTCGTCGTAAGATCAGCCAATACACCCGCTACGGCACCCTCGTGCTGGCATTCGTTCAGGCCATCGGCATGTCCGTTGGTTTGGCAAGTCAGGGCGTAGCGTTCTCGGTCGATTTCGGCTTCCACTTCGTTGCGGTCACCACTTTTGTGGCGGGCGCGATGTTCATGATGTGGTTGGGTGAGCAGATCACCGAGCGCGGTGTTGGCAACGGTATTTCGATGCTGATTTTTGCGGGCATCGTAGCCGGTCTGCCGTCGGCGATCGGGCAGTCTTTCGAGTCTGCTCGTCAGGGCGATATCAATATCTTCGCGCTGATCGCCATCGGTTTGCTGGCAGTAGCGATTATCGGTTTCGTGGTGTTCATTGAGCGTGGTCAGCGTCGTATCGCGGTGCACTACGCCAAGCGTCAGCAGGGCCGTAAGGTTTTTGCTGCGCAGACCAGCCACTTGCCGTTGAAGGTGAACATGGCGGGGGTTATCCCGGCTATTTTCGCCAGCAGCCTTCTGTTATTCCCGGCTTCGCTGGGTTCCTGGTTTGGTCAGTCCGAAGGTCTGGGCTGGTTGCAGGATATTTCGCAGGCAATCGCTCCTGGTCAGCCGTTGAATATTTTGCTGTTTAGTGCGGGGATCGTTTTCTTCTGCTTCTTCTATACAGCTTTGATGTTCAACCCGAAAGACGTAGCGGAAAACCTGAAAAAGTCCGGTGCCTTTATTCCGGGTATCCGTCCGGGTGAGCAATCGGCGCGCTATATCGATGGCGTACTGACTCGCTTGACCATGTTCGGTGCCTTGTACATGACGGCCGTATGCTTGTTGCCCCAGTTCCTGGTGGTGGCTGCCAACGTACCGTTCTATCTCGGCGGGACTTCGTTGCTGATCGTGGTAGTGGTTGTGATGGACTTTATGTCGCAAGTACAATCGCACCTCGTTTCGCACCAGTACGAATCCCTGATGAAGAAAGCCAACCTGAAGGGCTACGGCAGCGGCATGCTCCGCTGAAGTGTCCATAAGGTTCGAGGAGTTGGTGATGAAAGTTCGTGCATCGGTGAAAAAGCTGTGCCGTAACTGCAAAATTATTCGCCGCGAAGGTGTCGTGCGAGTGATCTGCAGCGCAGAGCCGCGTCACAAACAGCGCCAAGGCTGAGTGTGATCGAAGCGTTATAAGCCCGGCAGCTAGTGCGCTGCCGGGTTGATTATTTGTTTCTACAGCGTTAATATCTCGCGCCCTATTTCTTGGCTTCCGGGGCGTAGGTAGCTGTCAATTGGAGTTCCACTGAATGGCCCGTATTGCAGGCGTTAACATTCCGGATAACAAGCACACTGTTATCTCGCTGACCTACATCTTCGGTGTTGGTCGCACCACCGCACAGAAAATCTGTGCTGCTACCGGTGTTAATCCGGCCGCAAAAATCAAAGATCTCTCTGATGAGCAGATCGAGCAGCTGCGTGGCGAAGTTGCCAAGGTGAATACCGAAGGCGATCTGCGTCGTGAAGTGAACATGAAAATCAAGCGCTTGATGGACCTGGGTTGCTACCGCGGCCTGCGTCATCGTCGTGGTCTGCCGGTTCGCGGTCAGCGTACCAAGACCAACGCGCGTACCCGTAAGGGCCCGCGTAAGCCGATCCGCAAGTAATCGCATTCGCGCATCGACAGGAATCTAGTCATGGCAAAACCTGCTGCTCGTACTCGTAAGAAAGTCAAAAAGACGGTGGTTGATGGCATCGCCCACATCCACGCCTCTTTCAATAACACCATCGTGACCATTACTGACCGTCAGGGCAACGCTCTGTCCTGGGCTACTTCGGGTGGTTCGGGTTTCCGCGGCTCGCGTAAAAGCACCCCGTTCGCTGCCCAGGTGGCTGCAGAACGTGCTGGTCAAGCTGCGCTGGAATACGGCCTGAAGAACCTCGACGTGAACGTCAAGGGTCCCGGTCCGGGTCGTGAGTCCGCCGTCCGTGCTTTGAACGGCTGCGGTTACAAGATCGCCAGCATCACCGATGTGACGCCTATCCCGCATAACGGGTGCCGTCCTTCGAAGAAGCGTCGCGTGTAATCAGGAGACAGTGAGAAATGGCTCGTTACATTGGTCCCAAATGCAAACTGTCTCGTCGTGAAGGCACAGATCTTTTCCTGAAAAGCGGCGTTCGCGCCCTGGAATCGAAGTGCAACATCGAAGCAGCCCCAGGTATTCACGGCCAGCGCCGTGGCCGTCAGTCCGACTACGGCACCCAGCTGCGTGAGAAGCAAAAAGTTCGTCGTATCTACGGTGTGCTCGAGCGTCAATTCAGCGGTTATTACAAAGAAGCGGCTGGTAAGAAAGGCGCTACTGGTGAGAACTTGCTGCAACTGCTCGAATGCCGTCTGGATAACGTGGTTTATCGCATGGGCTACGGTGCTACCCGCGCCGAATCCCGTCAGCTGGTTTCGCACAAAGCGATCAGCGTTAACGGTAAGACTGTAAACGTGCCGTCCTACCAGGTTAAAGCTGGCGACGTCGTTGCAGTACGCGAGAAGTCGAAGAATCAGCTGCGCATTGTTCAAGCTCTTGAGCTGTGTGCCCAGCGTGGCCGCGTTGAATGGGTAGATGTAGACACTGAGAAGAAGTCCGGCGTGTTCAAAGCCGTACCGGTTCGCAGTGATCTCTCCGCCGACATCAACGAAAGCCTGATTGTCGAGCTCTACTCCAAGTAAGGGCTAGAAAATAGGTGCATCCATGCAGATTTCGGTAAATGAGTTCCTGACCCCCCGCCACATTGATGTGCAGGTGGTCAGTTCGACCCGCGCCAAGATCACCCTCGAGCCTCTCGAGCGTGGCTTTGGCCATACCCTGGGCAACGCGCTGCGCCGCATCCTGTTGTCCTCCATGCCTGGCTGTGCAGTAGTCGAGGCCGAGATTGACGGTGTACTCCACGAGTACAGCGCCATCGAAGGTGTTCAGGAAGACGTCATTGAAATCCTGCTCAACCTGAAAGGCCTGGCTATTAAACTGCACGGTCGCGACGAAGTGACGCTGAACCTGGTGAAGAAGGGCTCGGGTGTAGTTACCGCTGCCGATATTCAGCTGGATCACGATGTTGAAATCGTTAACGGCGACCACGTGATCGCGAACCTGGCCGCCAATGGCGCGCTGAACATGAAGCTCACCGTAGCTCGTGGTCGCGGCTATGAGCCAGCTGACTCCCGTCAGAGCGATGAAGATGAAAGCCGCAGCATTGGTCGCTTGCAGCTCGACTCCTCGTTCAGCCCGGTGCGTCGCGTGTCTTATGTGGTTGAAAACGCTCGCGTCGAGCAGCGCACCAACCTGGACAAGCTGGTTATCGACCTGGAAACCAACGGTACTCTGGACCCGGAAGAGGCTATCCGTCGTGCCGCAACCATTCTGCAACAGCAGTTGGCTGCGTTCGTCGACCTCAAAGGCGACAGTGAACCCGTGGTAGTCGAGCAGGAAGACGAGATCGATCCGATCCTGCTGCGTCCGGTCGACGACCTGGAGCTGACCGTGCGTTCGGCCAACTGCCTCAAGGCAGAGAACATTTACTACATCGGCGATCTGATTCAGCGCACCGAAGTAGAACTGTTGAAAACGCCGAACCTGGGCAAGAAATCCCTGACCGAAATCAAGGATGTTCTGGCTTCTCGCGGTCTGTCCCTCGGTATGCGCCTCGACAACTGGCCGCCGGCAAGTCTGAAGAAAGACGACAAGGCGACTGCCTGATCGTCATCATCACCGAACGTGAGTTTGGTAAGGAATTGAACCATGCGTCATCGTAAAAGTGGCCGTCACCTCAGCCGCACCAGCGCACACCGCAAGGCCATGTTCCAGAACATGGCGGTATCGCTGTTCGAGCATGAGCTGATCAAAACTACTCTGCCGAAAGCCAAAGAGCTGCGTCGCGTTGCCGAGCCGCTGATCACTCTGGCTAAAGAAGACAGCGTTGCCAACCG
>NZ_CAMPHN010000114.1 GCF_946885885.1 uncultured Pseudomonas sp. | reverse complement strand
CAGCCGGCCGAGAGGCGAGAAGCCGGCCCTGCTGACGCGCAATCGCGAAGAGTGATCGCGCGCTAAGCGCAAACGAAAACGCCGCCCCGAGGGGCGGCGTTTTCGTTGCTGCGACGCTCAAATCCACGCCTGCGCCGATAAGCGGTTGGGCCGCTACGCGGCCCGCCCCATGTTACTGGCGCACACCTTCGATCGAGATGATCAGTTCGACGTCCTGGGAAGCCGGGCCGAGATCCTTCTGGATATCGAAGTCCTTCAGCTTGACCAGGGTGCTGCCTTCGAAACCGGCACGGTAGCCGCCCCAAGGATCGTCGCCCTGGCCGATGAACTTGGCGGCGATGACCACCGGCTTGGTCACGCCATTGAGGGTCAGGTTGCCGGTGATGTCGGCAGTGCCTTCGCCAGTGGACTTGACCGAGGTGGACTCGAAAGTCGCGGTCGGGTGCTTGTCGACATTGAGGAAATCGCCGCTACGCAGGTGCTTGTCGCGCTCGGCATGGTTGGTGTCGACGCTGGCGGTATTCAGGCTGACCTTGACCTTGCTGGCTTCCGGGTTCTTCTCATCGAAACTGAAGCTGCCGTCGAAATCCTTGAACGTACCGTATAGCCAGCTGTAGCCCAGATGGCTGATCTTGAAATTGACGAAGGCGTGCTGGCCCTGCTTGTCGATGGCGTAATCGGCGGCCATCGCGTGGCCGGCACCCAACAATGCGGTGCCGAGGGTCAATGCGGCGAGGGTCTTCTTCAACATGGGCATTCTCTCCTTGTGAGGTTGTGCAAGCGGCTGCCGGGACGATTCCAGACAGCCGGAATAAGGTGGCGGGAGTTAACGGCCGAACATACGCACCAGGGTGCGGTCGCGGTCGACGAAGTGATGTTTGAACGCGGCGAGCGCATGGATGCCGGCGAAGATCACCAGTGCCCAGGCCAGGTACTCATGCACCAAGCCGGCAACATCTTCCTGATCGGGGATGCTGGTGATGGTCGCCGGCACCGTGAACAGGCCGAACACTTCGATGCCACGGCCATCGGCGGTGGAAATCAGGTAACCGGAGACCATCAGCACGAACAAACCGAGGTACAGGAAGCCATGGCCGAGCTTGCTGCCCAGGCGGGTCAAACGCCCATGGTCCGGCAGGCTGCCCGGCGGCGGGCTCAGCAGGCGCCAAAACAGGCGCGCAAGCATCAGCACGAACAACAGAATGCCGATGCTTTTATGGATATCCGGCGCGGTTTTATACCAACTGCTGTAGTAGTCCAGGCCGACCATCCAGTAACCCAGGCCGAACAAACCGAACACCGCTACAGCCACCAGCCAATGAATAAGAACGCTGATCAAACCGTAACGGGAGGAGGAATTACGCCATTGCATAAAGCAGGATCTCAACTGGGACGACTGAAAAGACCGAGCAAGACTAGCAATATACCTATCGACTTAAAGCCGAATTTTCTGCTTTTAAACATCTAGAAATACGATATTTCGCGGGCGCCTCCGAGTGGCTTGAAGCAACCGGCGCGCCTGGTATCCATCGGACTGTGCCGCCCATTCGCCACAGCGCTTCTGATAGGCTTGATGCAGACGATTGAGAGAGCCTATATGAGCCTGAACGACCACTGGATGCAGCGCGACCTGAACGTACTCTGGCATCCCTGCACACAGATGAAGGATCACGAACAGTTGGCCCTGGTGCCGATCAAGCGTGGCGAAGGCGTATGGCTGGAGGATTTCGACGGCAAACGCTACCTGGATGCCGTCAGCTCCTGGTGGGTCAACGTGTTCGGCCATGCCAACCCGCGGATCAACCAGCGCATCAAGGACCAGGTCGACCAACTGGAACACGTGATCCTCGCCGGCTTCAGCCATGCGCCGGTGATCGAGCTGTCCGAGCGCCTGGTCGACATGACCCCCGCCGGTTTGGACCGGGTGTTCTACGCCGATAACGGTTCCTCGTGCATCGAAGTCGCGCTAAAGATGAGCTTCCACTACTGGCTCAATGTCGGCAAACCGGCGAAAAAGCGCTTCGTCACCCTGAGCAACAGCTACCACGGCGAAACCATCGCCGCCATGTCGGTGGGCGACGTCGGCCTGTTCACCGACACCTATAAAGCACTGCTGCTCGATACCATCAAGGTGCCCAGCCCGGACTGCTATTTCCGCCCGGATGGCATGAGTTGGGAAGCGCACTCGCGGGCCATGTTCGCGCATATGGAACAAACCCTCGCCGAGCACGGCCATGAGGTCGCGGCGGTGATCGTCGAGCCGCTGATCCAGGGTGCCGGCGGTATGCGCATGTACCACCCGATCTACCTCAAGTTGCTGCGCGAAGCCTGCGATCGCTATGGCGTGCACCTGATCCATGACGAGATCGCCGTCGGCTTCGGCCGCACCGGCACGATGTTCGCCTGCGAACAGGCCGGCATCACCCCGGATTTTCTCTGCCTGTCCAAGGCGCTGACCGGCGGCTATCTGCCGCTGGCCGCCTGCCTGACCACCGACACCGTCTACCAGGCGTTCTACGACGACTACTCGACCTTGCGCGCATTCCTCCACTCGCATAGCTACACCGGCAATCCACTGGCGTGCGCCGCGGCGCTGGCGACCCTGGATATCTTCGAGCAGGACGATGTGATCGAGGCCAATAAAGCCCTGTCCGCGCATATGGCCAGCGCCACCGCACACCTGGCCGAGCATCCGCATGTCGGCGAAGTGCGCCAGACCGGCATGGCCCTGGCCATCGAGATGGTTCAGGATAAGGCCAGCAAGACCGCCTACCCTTGGCAGGAACGTCGCGGCCTCAAGGTCTACCAACATGCGCTGTCGCGCGGCGCCTTGCTGCGCCCGCTGGGCAGCGTGGTGTATTTGCTGCCACCCTATGTCATCACCCCGGCGCAGATCGACTTTCTCGCCGAGGTGGCCAGCGAGGGCATCGAGATCGCCACCCGCACTTCAGTCAGCGTGGCCCAGGGCAATACCCTCCACCCGGACTTTCGCGATCCGGGCTAAAAGCAGCGGCAAGCCGCAAGTAAAAGCAGGTGCCGTTGCTTTAAACTTGCTGCTTTCCACTTGTCGCTTGCAGCTGCCCCTATGCGCCTATCCCGTTTCTTTATCGATGCCCCGCTGTCCCTCGGCCAACACCAGCTGCCGGAAGCCCAGGCCCACTATGTCGGGCGTGTGCTGCGCCATGCCGTCGGTGATGCCGTGCAATTGTTCGATGGCAGTGGCCAGGAGTTCCTCGGCGAACTGATCGAGGTCGGCAAAAAGGCAGTGCGGGTCGAGTTGCGCGAATCCTTCGCCGGCCTCGCCGAGTCACCTCTACGCATTCATCTGGGCCAGGGCCTGTCCCGTGGCGAGCGTATGGATTGGGCGATCCAGAAAGCCACCGAGTTGGGGGCGACGGATATCACCCCGATCGTCAGCGAACGCTGCGAAGTGCGCCTGAAAGATGAGCGCGCCGACAAACGCATGGGCCACTGGCGGCAGATCGCGATCAGTGCCTGCGAACAATGCGGGCGCTCGGTAATCCCATCGATCCATCCACCGATCAGCTTGGCCGATTGGCTGTTGCAGGTTGAGGCCGAGTTGAAATTGGTGCTGCATCCAGTCGCCCAACCCTGGGTCAGCCACGCGCCGCCGCGCTCCCTGGCCATGCTGATCGGCCCCGAAGGCGGTTTGACTGAGGTGGAAGTCGAACAGGCGCAAGGCGCCGGCTTTCACGCCGCGCGCCTGGGACCACGGGTACTGCGCACCGAAACTGCACCGGTGGTGGCGCTGAGCGTGGCGCAGCAGCTGTGGGGGGATTTGTAGGGGATTCGGCGCGAAACCGATGGTGGGTTACGGCGCGCCGAGCATTGCATAGAACTCCATCGAGAAACCGCGCGCCTAACCCACGCACTGGCTCAGCAGCTATGGGGCGATTTCCAGGAGCTATGGCACCCCTACTGTGGTGCGCACGTCGCACCCTACGCTGATGGTCCCTGAGCACCCGAGGTAACACCTGCGCACCCTGACGCCCTCGGGCGCACCATTCCGAGGTCAGTGTTACCGCCGGAAACCCTCGCCCCAGAAACCTGGCACGCTTGTGCCATTTTGGCGAATGAGGATGAAAATCGGCTCACAAGACAATTTCTTGTAACAATCTGAAATACGCCATAAAGCATTTTTTTCGCGACCTTTCTCAGGCCTTTTTTCTGAGACGCGCAAACCTATGAAAATACTGGAAAAAAGCCTTTCCAGCGGCCTGCTTTTTGCCTACGTTTCGCCATCCTGCTCAACCCATTCGGCGGCAGGATGCAGCAACTATCGTAACGGCACATATCGCGCCAACGACTCACAATTCCCATAACAAAGTCGAACCGGCCTTGAACTCCACAAGAGTTCAGGCAAGCGTCACCGGCACAGGAGCATCCCCTCGATGTCTGAATTGGTTAGTTACCTCAATGGTCTGGTCTGGAGCCCCGCACTGATTTATCTGTGCCTGGGCGTCGGCCTGTATTTCTCGCTGCGCGGCCGCTTCTTGCAGATCCGGCATTTCCGCGAAATGATCCGCCTGATGTTCACCGGGCGCACCGACTCGGCCGGTATCACCTCCTTCCAGGCCCTGACCATGACCCTCGCCGGTCGTGTCGGTACCGGCAACATCGCCGGCGTGGCCACCGCCATCACCTTTGGCGGCCCCGGCGCAGTATTCTGGATGTGGATGGTGGCCTTCCTCGGCGCCAGCTCGGCGTTCGTCGAGTCCACCCTCGGCCAGGTCTACAAGGAAAAAATCGACGGCCAGTATCGCGGTGGCCCGGCCTTCTATATCGAGAAGGGCTTGGGCATGAAGTGGTACGCCTGGATCTTCGCCATCGTCACGGTGTTCGCCTGCGGCCTGCTGCTGCCAGGCGTACAGGCCAACTCGATCGCCTCCAGCGCACAGACCGCCTTCGACATGAGCCCCAACACCACCGCGGCGATCCTCGCCGTGATGATCGGCTTGATCATCTTCGGTGGCGTCAAGCGTATCGCCCACTTTACCCAGGTGGTGGTGCCGTTCATGGCGCTGGGCTACATCCTGGTCGCCTGTGTCGTGATTATGCTGAATATCGAGAAGCTGCCTGAAGTGATCACCCTGATCCTGAAGAGCGCCTTCGGTATGGACGCCGGCTTCGGCGCCATTCTCGGCCTGGCGATCATGTGGGGCGTGAAACGCGGCGTGTACTCCAACGAAGCCGGACAGGGCACCGGCCCGCACGCGTCCTCCGCGGCGGCGGTCAGCCATCCGGCCAAGCAGGGTCTGGTACAGGCCTTCTCGGTGTATATCGACACCCTGTTCGTCTGTTCCGCCACCGCCTTTATGCTGCTGATCACCGGCCAGTACAACGTGCAGGGCCCGGATGGTAGCGCCATGTTCACCGGTATCGCCGGCGTCGCGGCAGGTCCCGGCTATGTGCAGACCGCCATGGAAAACATGATGCCCGGTTTCGGCAATATTTTTGTCGCCGTGGCGCTGTTCTTCTTCGCCTTCACCACCATCCTGGCCTACTACTACATTGCCGAAACCAACATCGCCTATATCAACCGCAAGATCCACCGCCCCTGGCTGACCCTGCTGCTGAAGATCGGCATCATCGCCGCCACCGTCTACGGCACCGTGAAGAGCGCCACCTTCGCCTGGGACCTGGGCGATCTCGGTGTGGGCCTGATGGCCTGGTTGAACATCGGTGCGATCATCCTGATGCACAAGGTGGCTTACACCTGCCTGAAGGACTACGAGGCGCAGCAGAAGGAAGGTAAGGATCCGGTGTTCCATCCGGAGAAGCTCGGCATCAAGAATGCCGACTACTGGACTGGCCACCGCTCCGAGGACAACCTCGAGCACGAGAAGACCGATGAAGTGATCTCGACGGTCAACGCCAGCAAGATTCAGAACTACTGAGTGGCTCCAGTGCATGGCAACCGCCCGGTTGCCATGACAAAGCCCCGGCGCCCAGCCCTCCCAGGAGGGCGCGGCGACCGGGGCTTTTGTTTGCCTAGGGTCTGTTGCCGTTTCATCGCGACCGCGCCGGAGCCTGTTTTAGCGCGAGGCAAGGCACGAGACGCGAGGTTTGGTCGTTCCAAATGAGCGTCGAGAAACGCAGCATCGCGCTAAAACAGGCCCGGCCCTACGGGTTGCGCGGAAAATCTCGCCATGCGTTGTTGTAGGACTTGGCAAGGGAACAACCATTACCTGCGTCCTACGCCTAGCTTGGCGAGATTTTTCGCGGCAACGCGGCTTGCGCTGAAATGGCAACAGACCCTAGGGCCTTGCGGCTTAGATCAATCCGGCATCCGCGAGCATCTGCTCCAGACCGATCAGGTCGGGAATTTTCAGCACTTCTTCGCCGATGCTCACCGCCTCCAGCTCCAGAGGTTCCAAATGCACGCCGGCATGCTGCAGGTCGGGACCGACCTTGATCGAGCGGGGAATACCTTGCACCAGCAGGGCGATAAATTTCACCGCCGGCCGGCCACCCAGAGCGTTGATCACCGCGATCCGCGCATCCGCCGAAACCTCGCTGTGCCCGCCGGAAGCGGCCTCGAACGACAACAGCGGCAAACGCAGATCGCGCCAGGCGATCTGCCCGAGAAACCAACTCGGCATGCCTTCGCTGGTTTGCGGTGCCCGGTAGGGGATCAATTCGGCGATCGCCACGTTCGGCAGCAGTAGCAGGCGATCGGCCAATGGCACCATCAAGCTGGTCAGGCTGTTCACGGCGTTCGGGGTGGCGACGGCTTTGCTCATTGAAAAACATCCTATGCGGGGCGATGGCCCGAAGTTAACTACACTGCTCGGCCAGGTGGCTGACCAGTGCCGCAGCCAGCTCGCGGGGGTCGCCGCTATGGTTGCTGTAGCCGCCTTCGCGTAGGTTGTCGGGCATGCTCGGCGCGGCGCAGGTATCGGCACGCTGGGTCCAGATCAGACCGCCCTGACGGCGGACGTATGCCGCGGCGGCACTGCCGTCGCTGCCCATGCCGCTGAAGGCGATCACCCCACAGAGCCCGGCGAAATGCTGCGCCAGGTTGAGCATCATCTGATCGATCGACGGACTATAGGGCTCCGGCCAAGGCCGGCCGGTAAGCTGCATGGCACCCTCGTCGTTGAAGTTCAGCTCGGAAGCGATAGGCGCCACCACCACTTCGCCGCAACGCACCGGATCGCCATGCCGCGCCGCATTGACATGCCATTGGCTATGCCGGCCCACCGCCTGCGGCAAAGCCGCCTCGAAGCTGGCGTCGATATGCTGGGCGTAGACGAAACCCACCGGCAAGCCGCCGGGCAAGGCGTCGAGAAACTCTTTCACCGCCTCCGGGCCGCCCAGGGACGCGGCCAGCAGCCACACCTGGCGCGCCGGCTCGCCGGCCGTCAACGGGGTTGCCGCCAATGTTTCCGGGAGATCCAGGCGAGGCGGACGCGAAGTGTCGTCGAGCAAAGCCTGCAGGCTCGGCCCGATCGCCAGGGAGGGGTCGCCGACCAGCTTTTTCAGCTTGCCGAACAGGCGCCGCTCCCACCGCGGGTAATTCTCCGAATGGCGCTCGGGGGCATGGCCCTCGCCGAACAGCACTGGCGCGCTGGCCCGCTCCATCAAGCTGTCGACCAGCGGCGAATCTTCCGAAAGCGCCAGGTCGACCAGCCACAGATCGGTCTCGCAAGCGCCGAGGACGTCTTCGTCCAAACGCGCCGGGTCGCTATTGAGTACCACGTGATAACCACTGCTGGTCAAAGCCTGTTGCAACACATGGCGCTGCAACGAGGTATCGGCGATGACCGCAATACGTGCGGCGGCTTTATCTGTCATGGGCGTTTATCCGGATGGCTATCGGCCGAGTGGCGGTTCACCAGTTGTCCAATGAGTTCGAGTAGCAGCGACTCTTGATACGGCTTGCCGAGGTAGTCGTTGACTCCGATGGCCATCGCCCGCTCGCGGTGTTTCTCACCGGTACGCGATGTGATCATGATAATCGGCAGATCCTTCAGGCGTTCGTCGTGGCGCACCAGGGTGGCGACTTCGAAGCCGTCCATACGCGGCATCTCGATGTCCAGCAACATGATGTCGGGTTTGTGCTCCTGCAACTGGGCGATAGCATCGACACCGTCCTTGGCCGTCAGCACGTTCATGCCGTTACGCTCGAGCAGTCGGCTGGTGACCTTGCGCACGGTGACCGAGTCGTCGACCACCATGACCAGAGTCGGCCGATCCGCTTCGATTTCCTCGGCGGTCGCGGTCTTGGCCAGCATCCGCGGTAACGTCTGATTCAACTGGTGGGCGTGCAGCACACGGATGGTCGCCAGCAGATCGAGAATCACCACCACGCGGCCGTCGCCGAGGATGGTCGCGCCCGAGATGCCATGCACCCCGGCGAACTGCGGACCGAGGCTCTTCACCACGATTTCCCGCGAGCCGGCCAGGGAGTCGACCTGCACCGCGACCGCGTGTTCGCTCGAACGCACCAGAATCACCGGCAACGGCAGGCTCTGTCCGACCAGTTTGGGTTGCTGCCCGTTGTTCAGCAGGTCGCCGAGATAGCGCAATTCGTAGGCTTGCCCGGCGTATTCGAAACGCGGCGCATCGGGGGCGTAATAGGCTTCGAGCTCGTAGGGCGAAACCCGCACGATACCTTCGATGGTATTCAACGGAATGGCGTAGAGGTCTTCGCCGGACAACACCATCAGGGCGCGGTTGATC
Organism: uncultured Pseudomonas sp.; assembly: GCF_946885885.1. Next base: position 5,041 of record NZ_CAMPHN010000114.1, on the reverse strand, counting down.
GATACGGTGAACGGCAGGCGAATACGGAAGGTGGTGCCGACGCCGAGGTTCGAATCGATGCTCATCGAGCCACCGAGCTGTTTGACCTCGGAGTGCACCACGTCCATGCCCACGCCACGACCGGAAATCTGGGTGATTTTCTCGGCAGTGGAGAAACCGGCCTCGAGGATGAATTGCAGCACTTCGTGATCGGTCAGATCCGAGTCTTCATCCATCATGCCGCGTTCGATGGCCTTGCGGCGCACCGCTTCGAGCTTGATGCCGCCGCCGTCGTCGGACAGCGTCAGGACGATATCGCCGCCCTCACGACCCAGGCTCAAGCGCACGCTGCCCTGTTCCGGCTTGCCGGCGGCGCGGCGCACCGCGGCGGGTTCGATGCCATGGTCGACGGCATTGCGCAGCATGTGCTCGAGAGGCGCGACTATGCGCTCGAGCACGGTACGGTCCATCTCGCCTTCGGCGTTGCCGACGACGAAATCGACCTGCTTACCCAGTTCGCCGGCGATCTGCCGGACGATCCGCCGCAAACGCGGCACCAGGCGGTCGAAAGGCACCATGCGCGTACGCATCAGGCCTTCTTGCAGTTCGGTATTGACCCGCGCCTGTTGCAGTAACAGGGTTTCGGCATCGCGGTTACGCGCGGCCAGGGTTTCCTTCAGGTCGAGCAAGTCGGACGCCGACTCGAAGAGCGCCCGCGATAGCTGCTGCAGGTGCGAATGGCGGTCCATTTCCAGCGGATCGAAATCCTCGTAACCGGCCCGCTCGGCCTCGGCCTGATAACGGCTGAGAATCTGCGCCTGGGTTTCGGTATCCAGACGGCGCAGTTGGTCGCGCACCCGGTCGATGGTGGCGTCCATTTCGCTGAGGGTGAAGCCGAAGTCGCTGACTTGCTGCTCGACACGACCGCGAAAGATCGAGGTCTCACCGGCCAGGTTGACCAGGCCTTCGAGCAGCTCCGCCGGCACCTTGACCAGCTCTTGCGGCGCACGGCGGGAGGCGGCTTCTTGCGCCGCTTCCTGAGCACGGCGCACGAACGGCAACACTTTGGTCACCAGCTCTTCGGCAGGCGCGGCGCTGGCCGCGGCCACTATCGGCGTCGCCAAGCTGACCTGGGTCGTGGCTTCGGGCGCGCTGGCGGGGCCGCTCGGCCCATCGCCGACCAGGCTGTTTTGCAGGCGCTGGCGTAATTGATCGGTTTCTTTTTGCAGCCCGTCGAATGCCGACTGCACATCGACGAATATGCTTTCCGGCCAGGGCGCGCCCTGGTTCTGCGCTTCGGTCAAGTGCTGCTCGAAATCGTGGGTCAAATCCCCCAGGCGCTTCTGCCCGGCCAGACGCGCACCACCTTTGAGGGTATGCAGAATGCGCAGCATGTCATCGATTGCCGCGGTGTCTTCGCGGTTGCCTTCCCAGCGGCCGATAGCCATTTCCATGGCTTCCAGCAGCTCGTCGGCCTCCTCCATGAAGATATCGAGGATTTCCGATTCTGTATCGTCGTCGCCTTGGCTCTCGGGTTCGTCAGCGCTTTCGGCCACCGCCTTGAGCTGCACCGAGGACGGCACGCTCAACTGCTCGTCGGGGTTGGCGCGAAAGCGCTTGATGGTTGCGATCAGCGCCTCACCATCGGGAATGGCGGCATTGCCGCGCACCGCTTCGAGCATTTCCGTCAAACGGTCATGGCAGGCCTGTAACAGCGCGAACAGCTCCTGGCTGGCACGCAGACGCCCCTGGCCAAGCCCCTCGTAGAGAAACTCCAGCTCGTGCGCCAGATCGCCGATCTGGCGAATTTCCGCCATCCGCGCGCCGCCCTTGAGCGTGTGCAGATCGCGTTGCAGCGCTTCCAGCTCCAGGCTGTTATCGACATCATCCATCCAGCGCTGCAAGGCCGCAGCGGAGCTTTCGGCGATGTCGAAGCCTTCCTCGAGGAAGATTTCCACCAGTTCGGGATCGCGCTCGTCATCGGCCGCTCGCGCTGCCGGCTCGGCTTCGGCCAGGTGCTCGTCCGCGGGTTCGCTTGCCTCCGGCAGTGCCGGGGCCTCGGCCAGATCATCCTGCTGCTCGTCCAACTCGCTCAGGTCGAGTTCATCCTCGACCTCGGCCAAGGGCGGCGATTCGATCTCCGGCGAATTATCTTGTTCGGGCTGCCAATCAAGCTCGGCCAGTTCCGCCGACGCTTCGGCTTCGGCTTCGGCTTCGGCTTCGGCTTCGGCTTCGGCTTCGGCTTCGGGGGCAGCATCGTCCGGCTCGTTGACGACCGGCAAGCTCGGCTCGCCGCCTTGGCGGAAGCTGCGGATCGCCTCGATCAACTCCAGCGGCTGGTCCAGGGGAACCCGCTGTTGCAGCTGGTCGAGCAGCACCGCCAAACGATCGTGACTCTGTTGCAACAGGCCGGCCAGCAGCGGGGAGTAACCATAACGCCGGTCCACCAGACCCTCGTAGAGCGACTCGAGCTCGTGGGCGAGATCGCCAATGGGGCGTATTTCGGCCATCCGCGCGCCCCCTTTGAGGGTGTGCAGATCGCGTTGCAGGGAAGACAGTGCGGCCTTGTTGTCCGGCTCAGCCAACCAGCGCTCCAGCGCCTGGCCCGCACTTTCGAGGATATCCACCGCCTCTTCGAGGAAAATTTCCACCATTTCGGCGTCGAGTGCGTCATGGGCCGAGGCTTGCGGTGCTTCGAAAGCCGGTTCGGCGAGTGGCGCCAACTCGATCTCTTCGCTGTCATCCACGCCGTTATCTTCGCCCGGCCATTGCGTTTCCTGCAGCGCGGCAGTGGCGGCGTCCAGTTCGACGATCTCGATACCGCCCTGGCCATCGCTCGACAGCAAGGCCAACTTACCCGGATCCAGCGCTTCGTCGAGCAAGTTGCGCAAGGCGGCGACGCGCTCGGGACGGGCACTGACCTGCAGGCCGGCAGCGACTTGATCCATCATGCTGATCAAGGCTTCGTGGGCCTGTTCAGCCTCGCTGAAGAAGCGCTCGCTAACCGCCAGACTGCCTTCTTCGACCGCGCCGTAGAGGTCCAGTAAACCCTCGCAGAGCTCATCGATCTGCGGTAACTCGGCCATCTCGGCGCCGCGGCTCAGGGTCGTCAGCTCTTCCAGCAGCGCGCTCAGTTCTTGCCGCTCGGATGGGTGCTCGCGCCAGCGTTTCAGCAAATCCTCGGCATCGAGCAGGATATCCATGCCCTCGGCGAGGAAGATGCCGATCAGTTGCGGGTCGCGGGTTTCGCCCTGTTCGCTTTCGCGGCCGACCTTGGCGGCATCCAGCCGGTCGTGATGGAGCTTTTGCACCTGTTTGAGGAATTCGGCGGAACCCTCCAGCGGCGCGAGTGGCTCGCTTTCCAGCTGAGACAGGCCTTGGCGGATCATTTTTTCCGCCGTGCTCAACAACTCGGCCTCGGCCAAATCCATGGGGATCAGGTTGGCCTTGAACTCTTTGACCAGCTTCTCCAACGGCGCGGCGACTTCCGCCACCGGCGCGATGCCGGCCATGTAGGCGCTGCCTTTGAGCGTATGCAGAGCGCGTTGCAGGTCATCGGTGATGGCCTGGGGCAGTTCTTGCGCGCAATCAGCAAGGAACCCCACCAGGGTATCGAGATGGGTTTCGGCCTCGTTGCGGAAAATCTCCAGCAACTGCGGATCGAGAGGCTCGCTATCGAGGGGCTCGTCATCGAGCCCTTCCGCGGTCTCTTGTTTGGTAGCCTCGGCGATGCCCTCTGACGCGGCTACCTGGGCGACCGAGGCTTCAGTTTTTGGGCGCGCTTGCCCCTTGGCCAGCGCGTAGGCGGTGGCCGCCAGGCGATCGACATCGTCGCGTTGGCGCTGCGCTTTGGCGGCGAATTCGTCGACCAGAGATGGCATCAACGCCACCACATCGGCCACCACCTGTTGCACCTCGGCGGACGGTTCGATGCTGCGATCGAGCACGCGATTGAGCAGATTTTCGATCGACCAGCCCAGCTCGCCGATAATCAGCGCGCGCACCATGCGCCCGCTGCCCTTGAGGGTATGGAAGGCCCGCCGCAGTTCTACCAGGGCGTCCCTGTCGTCGGTGTTGGCGAACCACCGCGGCATGTATTCGGCGATGGTTTCCAGCACCTCGCCGACTTCCTCGATAAAGACTTCCAACAATTCGTCATCGATCGGTTCTTCGTCCGCGGGTGGCGGCAACAGGCTCGGCGGCACGTCATGGGCCGGCGGATTGATCGCCTGCACGGGCACGGCCATGACATCGGCCATGGACAGCGGCTTGTCGGCGGCTTCCGCTGGCTGCTCGGGGACCACTGGGGCGCTCGGCAATTCGACGTCCGGCAGCTCCAACTCGGCGATCTCGGCTTCGTCCCAGGTCATGGGGCCATCGAGTTCATCCAGGCTGAGGGCTTCAAACGAAGTGTCATCAGGGAGCGGCTGCGGCAACGCTTGATCCGCTTCGGTTTCGGACGCCAATGACCAATCGGTGTCGATCGGCTCGGCACTGAAATCGATGAGTTCGAGTTCGCCTTCCAGCGGCTGGTCGCTCCAGCCGGCATCCGCGACCGGCTGCGCCTGCTCGGCGGGCGTTATCTCATCGCTCAATTCGCCGAATTCACTGCTGAATTCGTCGCTTGGCGACGACGCTTGTAGATCGGTCAGCGGTGCTTCCGGCTCGAACGGCAAATCGGCGACAAGGCCTCCGACGGGTTCGTCGGCGAGCACTTCGATTTCGTCCAGCGGGTCGGCGTGGGGCGAGAACGACTCTGCCGAAGGCTCGATACGGTCGAGGATCGACGGCTTTTCCTTGAGCGGATAACCCAGGCTTTCCAGGCTTTCTTCGGCCACGTCGAGGATCATATCGCCCTGGGTCGCATGGTCTTCGGCCAGGCGCTCGAGGTAGTACTCGACGCTGGTGATGGCGTCGGCCAGGGTGTCGAGGTTCTGCCAGTTGGGGACGGCCTTACGCGCCAGCAGTTGTTCTTGAATGTAGCGGTTGCAGGCATTGAGCAGATCCGCGGCGCGGGTCAGCGGAATCATCGCCAGCCCGCCGCGCACTTGGGTCAGCAGCT
>NZ_CAMPHN010000113.1 GCF_946885885.1 uncultured Pseudomonas sp. | reverse complement strand
CGGCATTCGCCGAGGACCCCATGCGCGTGCTGCGCGTCGCCCGCTTCGCCGCCCGCTATGCGCCCCTGGGTTTCAGCGTCGCGCCCGAGACCCTGGCCTTGATGCGCCAACTCAGCGAGTCCGGCGAACTGGATGCCCTGACGCCCGAGCGCAGCTGGAAGGAAATCTCCCGCGCGCTGCTGGAGTCGCGCCCCGACGTATTCATCCAGGTGCTACACGATTGCGGCGCGCTCGAGGTCCTGCTGCCGGAAGTCGACGCCCTGTTCGGCGTCCCGCAGCCGCCCGCCCATCACCCGGAAATCGACACCGGCGTGCATGTGCTCGACGTGCTGCGCCAATGCGCCGAACACCGGCAATCGCTGGCAGTACGCTGGGCCTGCCTGTTGCACGATGTCGGCAAGGGCCTGACTCCGGAAGCGGACTGGCCGCGGCATATCGATCATGAACGGCGCGGCTTGAAGCTGATCGAAGCAATCAACCAACGCTGCAAGGCGCCCAGAGAATGCCAGGAACTGGCCCTGCTGGTCGGCGAATACCACAGCCACGGCCACCGCGCGCAGGAATTGAAAGCCTCGACCCTGCTGGAGTTGTTGCAGCACTTCGATGTGTTTCGCCGCCCGCAGCGCTTCGAGGAATTCATCGCGGCCTGCGAAATGGATGCGCGGGGTCGCAAGGGGCTCGAACACCGCGCCTACCCGCAGGCCGACTACCTGCGCGGTGCCATGCAAGCGGCCCGCGCCGTGGCGGTGCAGCCGCTGCTGGAGCAAGGATTCAAAGGCCCGCAACTGGGCGAGGCGCTACGCCTGGAACGCCTGAAGGCACTCAAGTCCTATAAAAAGACGACGGAAATGTAGCCATCGCGCAGAGGCCGCAAAGGTAGGGTGGACATGGCGAAGCCTTGTCCACCATGGGCTACCTGAACGGAGGACAAGCTTACGGCACATCCGCCCTACACCGGAGGAAAGGCTTGAATGAGCGCGGCCGGCGTTAGCTCGCCCTGCCGCCACTGAAAGGCCACCGGCCACAGCTGCTGCTCGATCCGCGCCGCCTGCCAGAGCTCGTCGAAGCGCCGTTGCTCGCCGGGGTGCAGACTGTCCGGGAGCAACAACGCCAAGGGCCAGAGCACGAAGGCGTTCTTCAGGATTTCCGCCCGCGGCAGGATCAGCCCATCGAAGTTGCCGAGCAGATCGCCATACAGCAGCACGTCGATATCCAGCGGCAAGCCTTTGCGATCGGGGGCGTAACGGCCGTTGTCCGCCTCGATGAATTTCAAGCGGCGGTCGAGCTCGCCCAGCGGCAGCTCGCTGTAACCCGACACCGCCAGATTGAGAAAGGGCCCACTCTTGATGCCCACCGCCTGGCTTTCGAACACCGGCGAGCAGCGCATCTCGGTGAGAAAACCCGACAGCGCCTCGAGTCCGGCACGCAAGTGGCGCTCTCGGTCGATATTGCTGCCAAGGCCCAGTACGACTCGGGTTAACGACATCCGCGCTCGATCTCCACGCCGACACCGCCACTGGCCGCCGGCACGGCACCGGGCTTGGTCAACTTCAGGCGCAACCAGGGAATCTGGAATTCGCGCATCAACAGCTCAGCCAAACGCTCGGCGAAGGTTTCCACCAAGATGAACTGCGACTCGCTGGCGAATGCCTGGACCCGCGAGGACACGGAGGCGTAATCCAGCGCCTTGCTCAGGTCGTCGTCAGCCGCCGCCGGGCGGTTGTCCCAGCCCAATGCCAGATCCAAACGCAGGCATTGGCGGATGGTCCGCTCCCAATCATAGGCGCCGATTACCGTATCGACCTCCAGACCTTCGATAAAGACTGTGTCCAAGCACGCTCTCCGTGGCACGACAATACCGACGCACCTAGTTAGAATCGAGGCTTCCTTGCCCCGGAATGGATACCATGTTTTGGCTGCTGGCGATTCTCGCCTACCTGCTCGGCTCGTTGTCCTTCGCCATACTGCTCAGCCGTCTGGCCGGCGGACCGGACCCGCGCGCCAGCGGTTCGGGTAATCCGGGCGCGACCAATATGTGGCGGGTGGCCGGTAAACGCCTGGCCATTCTCACGCTATTCGGCGATCTACTCAAAGGCCTGGTGCCGATTCTGCTCGCCGCCGCGTTGGGTTTCAGCGTACAGCAACAAGCCTGGCTGGGCTTGGCGGCGGTGGTCGGCCACCTCTACCCGGTGTATTTCCGCTTCAAGGGCGGCAAAGGCGTCGCCACCGCCGCCGGCATGCTGCTGGGACTCTACCCGCCCGCCGCCCTGTTGGCCATCTGCGCCTGGCTGTTGACCTTCTATATGACGCGTACGAGCTCTTTGGCGGCGTTAATAGCCACGCCGCTGACCCTTCCCCTGCTGGCCTGGCAACAACCCGCCGCGCTGCTGCCGGTAAGCGTACTGACTGGTTTGATCGTCTGGCGCCACCGCGGAAATCTCCGCGACCTGCTCGCCGGCCGTGAGCGGCATTTTTAGGCCGTAGTTTGTGGCTTCCGACTAAATCGCCGGCAGCTGCTCCATGGGCCAGCGCGCCTGCACCTTGATACTCAGGTCCTCATGCTGGCCGGCGAGCAAACGCTGGCAACCGGCATAGGCGATCATCGCGCCGTTATCGGTGCAGAACGCCGGACGCGCATAGAACACCTGCCCCTTGAACTCGGCCAGCATCTTTTCCAACGACTCGCGCAGCGCCTTGTTGGCGCTGACGCCACCGGCGATCACCAGATTATTCAAACCGGTTTGCTTCAGGGCACGGCGGCATTTGATGGTCAGCGTCTCGACCACCGCCTGCTGGAAGGCCAGGGCGATATCGCAGCGCGTCTGCTCGCCGTCGTCGCCCGCCTCGCGGCATTGTTGCCAGGTGTTGAGGGTGAAGGTCTTAAGACCGCTGAAGCTGAATTCCAGGCCCGGTCGATCGGTCATCGGCCGTGGGAATTTGAAGCGGCCGGGCATACCTTTTGCCGCAAGCCGGGCGATTTCCGGCCCGCCGGGGTATTGCAGGCCCATGAGTTTCGCGGTCTTGTCGAAGGCCTCGCCCGCGGCATCGTCGAGCGACTCGCCGAGCAACTGGTATTGGCCGATGCCATCGACCCGCACCAACTGGGTATGGCCGCCGGACACCAACAAAGCGACGAACGGAAACGCCGGCGGTTGTTCCTCTAGCATGGGGGCCAATAAATGCCCCTCCATATGGTGCACGCCCAGCGCCGGAATCCCCCAGGCAAAGGCCAGGGCCTGAGCGCAGGAGGCGCCGACCAGCAGCGCGCCGACCAAGCCGGGCCCCGCGGTATAGGCGATGGCATCGATATCGTCGGCGGCGCATCCGGCCTCGGCCAACACCTGACGGATCAGCGGCAGCATGCGCTTGACGTGGTCGCGCGAGGCCAGCTCCGGCACCACGCCGCCGTAAACGCGGTGCAGGTCGATCTGACTGAACAACGCATCGGCCAGCAGGCCGCGCTCGCTGTCGTAGAGCGCGACGCCGGTTTCGTCGCAGGAGGTTTCCAATCCCAGAACCAGCATGGGTAGTGCCTTAGTAGAGAGGGTGCAACTTCAGAAGGCGCGCATCATAATAGCCGCCGTCGCGAGCCGGCCAGCGCTTTTCGATCAGAGGCTTTGCATTCCGCGCGATGAGACGGTAACATCCGCAACCCTTAAAAACCTACGTTCTCCCGCGCCGTTTTGCTAGGAGCAACGTCACCCCCGGTAAAAAAGAAGGTACGCCCTGGATGCCAGCCGTCAAAGTTAAAGAGAACGAACCCTTCGACGTAGCTCTGCGTCGTTTCAAGCGCTCCTGTGAAAAAGCCGGTGTTCTGGCTGAGGTTCGCAGCCGCGAATTCTACGAAAAGCCGACTTCCGAGCGTAAGCGCAAAGCAGCTGCTGCTGTTAAGCGTCACGCCAAGAAAGTGCAGCGCGAGCAGCGCCGCAGCGTTCGCCTGTACTAATACGTACTCGCGACACGCCTGAACGCCCGGCCTCGCCGGGCTTCGCTTTTAGACTCCGCGCTACCCACGGGTAGTGATCGGAGTCTTTTAGTTTCTGCACGCTGCTGCCCCGCCACTCCGCATAACAGTATTCTGAGCGCCTATGGCTGGCCTGATCCCACAATCCTTTATCGATGACCTGCTCAACCGCACCGATATCGTCGACGTGGTGTCTTCACGCGTCCAGCTGAAAAAGGCCGGCAAGAACTACACCGCCTGCTGCCCCTTCCATAAAGAAAAGACCCCATCGTTCAGCGTCAGCCCGGACAAGCAGTTCTACTACTGTTTCGGCTGTGGCGCCGGCGGCAACGCCCTGGGCTTCGTCATGGATCACGACCAACTGGATTTCCCCCAGGCGGTCGAAGATTTGGCCAAACGCGCCGGCATGGACGTGCCGCGCGAGGAAGGCGGACGCAACAACAAACCGCGCCAGCCCACCGACTCGCCGCTCTACCCACTGCTCAGCGCCGCCGCCGACTTCTACCGGCAAGCCCTGAAAAGCCATGCGCAGCGCAAAGCCGCGGTGGATTACCTGAAAGGCCGCGGCCTGTCCGGCGAAATCGCCCGCGACTTCGGCCTGGGTTTCGCCCCGCCCGGCTGGGACAACCTGCACAAGCACCTGGCCAGCGACAGCCTGCAACAGAAGGCGATGATCGATGCCGGCCTGCTGGTGGAAAACCCCGACAGCGGCAAACGCTACGACCGCTTCCGCGACCGCATCATGTTCCCGATCCGCGACAGCCGCGGCCGGGTGATCGCCTTCGGTGGCCGGGTCCTGGGCGACGAAAAACCCAAGTACCTGAACTCGCCGGAAACCCCGGTATTCCATAAAGGCCAGGAGCTGTACGGCCTGTTCGAAGCGCGCAAATACAACCGCAATCTCGATGAGATCATGGTGGTCGAAGGCTATATGGACGTCATCGCCCTGGCCCAACAAGGCCTGCGCAACGCCGTCGCCACCCTCGGCACCGCCACCAGCGAAGAACACCTCAAGCGCCTGTTCCGCATCGTCCCCAGCGTGCTGTTCTGCTTCGACGGCGACGCCGCCGGGCGCAATGCCGCCTGGCGCGCCCTCGAGGCCACGCTTTCGAGCCTGCAGGACGGCCGCCGCGCGCGCTTCCTATTCCTACCCGAAGGCGAAGACCCGGATACCCTGGTGCGCAGCGAAGGCACCGACGCCTTCCGCGCGCGCATCAATCAGCATGCGCAACCGCTGGCCGACTACTTCTTCCAGCAATTGAGCGAAGAAGCCGATCCACGCTCGCTGGAAGGCAAGGCGCACCTGATGACCCTGGCCGCGCCGCTGATCGACAAGATCCCCGGCAACAACCTGCGCGCCCTGATGCGCCAACGCCTGACCGAAATCACCGGCCTGTCCGGCGAAACCCAGGGCCAGACGATGCCAGCCGCACGCAGCGCGCACCACGCGAGCCCGACGCCCAGCGACTACCCGGACTACGCCGATATCCCCGACAGCACCTATTACGACGTCGAACCCCAGCGCAGCGAATACGAACATCCCGAGCCCACCCCCAGCTTCGAACGCAAGGGCAAAAGCAAAGGCGGCTGGAAAAAAGAAGGCGGCAAGTGGAGCAAGCAGGGCCGCGACGACTTCCAACCGCGCGCGCCGCGCACCCTGGCCAATGTCGAATCGCCGCATTTGAGCGCTTTGCGCACGTTGCTGCACCACCCCGAATTGGCGGCGAATGTGGCGGATGTCAGTCACTTCGCCGCCGAAGACGACACCTACGCACAGTTGCTGGTCGCCCTGCTCGGCGCCCTGCAAAAGAACCCCAAACAGCGCTCGCTGCAACTGATCGCGCGCTGGCACGGCACCGAGCAAGGCCGTCTACTCCGGGCCCTGGCAGAAAAGGAATGGCTGATTTCAGCCGACAACCTTGAACAACAGTTTTTCGACACTATAACTACTTTAGTGGCCCGCCAACGCGAGCGCAGCCTGGAACATTTGCTTAACAAAGCCCGTCAAAGCGAACTGAGCGCAGAGGAAAAAAACCAGCTGCGCGACTTGCTGAGCCGAAATGAATCACCATTAGTCCCGAGCCCAACTGGCGCGTAAGGGTCTTCCTCGGGTATAATCCGCGGCTTATTTTTAGCCCGCCAAGACCTTCAGTGGATAGGGTGTTATGTCCGGTAAAGCGCAACAGCAATCTCGTTTGAAAGAATTGATCAGCCGTGGTCGTGAGCAGGGTTACCTGACTTACGCGGAGGTCAATGACCACCTGCCTGAGGATATTTCCGATCCGGAACAGGTGGAAGACATCATCCGCATGATCAACGACATGGGGATCAACGTATTCGAGAGCGCTCCGGATGCGGACGCCCTGTTGTTGGCCGAGGCCGACACCGACGAAGCAGCCGCCGAAGAAGCCGCTGCCGCACTCGCGGCCGTTGAAACCGATATCGGTCGCACCACGGACCCCGTGCGCATGTACATGCGTGAAATGGGCACCGTGGAATTGCTGACCCGCGAAGGCGAGATCGAAATCGCCAAACGCATCGAAGAAGGCATCCGCGAAGTCATGGGCGCCATCGCCCACTTCCCCGGCACCGTCGACAGCATCCTCAGCGAATACAACCGCGTCACCACCGAGGGTGGTCGCCTGGTTGAAGTGCTGAGCGGCTATATCGACCCGGACGACGGCACAGTGCCGGCCGAAGCCGCCGCCCCCGTCCCGGCGAAAGACGATGCCGCCGAAGACAAGGACGACGACAGCGACGACGAGAGCGGTGACGAAGAGGAAGAAGAAGGCGACGGCGGTCCGGATCCGGAAGAAGCCCTGCGCCGCTTCACCGCCATCGCCGAACAGTTGGAGATCGCCAACAAGGCCTTGAAGAAGCACGGTCGCGACAGCAAGCAAGGCATCGCCGAGCTCAAGGCCCTGGCCGAGCTGTTCATGCCGATCAAGCTGGTGCCCAAGCAGTACGAAGCCCTCGGCATCCGCGTACGCGGCGCCCTGGATCGGCTGCGTGCCCAAGAGCGCGCGATCATGCAACTGTGCGTACGTGATGCACGCATGCCGCGCGCCGATTTCCTGCGCTTGTTCCCGGGCAATGAAATCGACGAGAACTGGTCCGCGCAACTGGCCAAGGGCAAGGCGAAATACGCCGAAGCCATCGGCAACCTGCAGGCCGACATCCAGCGTTGCCAGCAGAAGCTGACCGATCTGGAAGCGGAAACTCAGCTGACCCTCGCCGAAATCAAGGACATCAACCGTCGCATGTCGATCGGCGAGGCCAAGGCCCGCCGCGCGAAGAAAGAGATGGTCGAAGCGAACCTGCGCCTGGTGATCTCGATCGCCAAGAAGTACACCAACCGCGGCCTGCAATTCCTCGACCTGATCCAGGAAGGCAACATCGGCCTGATGAAGGCGGTGGACAAATTCGAATACCGTCGCGGCTACAAGTTCTCGACCTACGCCACCTGGTGGATCCGTCAGGCGATCACCCGCTCGATCGCCGACCAGGCGCGCACCATCCGTATTCCGGTGCACATGATCGAGACGATCAACAAGCTCAACCGTATCTCGCGGCAAATGCTGCAGGAAATGGGTCGCGAGCCGACCCCGGAAGAGCTGGGCGAGCGTATGGAAATGCCCGAGGACAAGATCCGCAAGGTATTGAAGATCGCCAAAGAGCCGATCTCCATGGAAACCCCGATCGGCGACGACGAAGACTCGCACCTGGGCGACTTCATCGAGGACTCCACCATGCAATCGCCGATCGACGTGGCGACCGTGGAAAGCCTCAAGGAAGCCACCCGCGAAGTCCTCTCCGGCCTCACCGCCCGTGAAGCCAAGGTCCTGCGCATGCGCTTCGGCATCGACATGAATACCGACCACACCCTCGAGGAAGTCGGCAAACAGTTCGATGTAACCCGCGAACGTATCCGCCAGATCGAAGCCAAGGCGTTGCGCAAACTGCGCCACCCGACGCGAAGCGAGCATCTACGCTCCTTCCTCGACGAGTGACAACAAACCCCCGGCCCTGAACCGGGGGTTTTGCTTTGTGCGGCGGCACTTTGCAGCGGGTCTACACTCAATAGACCGATAGCGCCAAAACGAGACTGCTATGCCGAGACTGTCGGCCATCCTATTGTCTTGCCTGGTTTACTGGATCGCACCGGCTGCAGCCTTGACGCTTAGCGAAGAGGAGCGCAACTGGCTGGCTGAGCATCCGGTATTGCGCCTGGGCGTGGATGCGTCCTGGCCACCCTTCGAGTTCATCGACGAGCAAGGCCAATACCGGGGGTTGGCGGCCGACTATATCGCCCTGATCGAAAAGCGCCTGGGCGTGGAGGTCGAAGCGACCAAGCAGCCCAATTGGGGCGAAGTGCTGAACCTTGCCAAGGCCGGCAAGCTCGACCTGTTGCCCGCTGTCATGGCCACACCCGAGCGGCACGCCTATCTGGCGTTCACCCGCCCCTATCTGGATTTCCCGATCGTCATTCTGGCGCGCAGAGATGGCCCGCAGCCACCGAACATCCGAGCACTTCATGGCCTGAAAGTGGCCGTGGTCGAAAACTACGCCCCCCATGAGCTGCTACGCAGCAAACATCCGCAGCTCGAGCTGCTGCCGCTGCCTTCGGTCAATGCCACCCTGCAGGCGCTCGCCAGCGGCCAGGCCGATGCCCTGGTCGGCGATCTCGCCTCGAATGCCTGGAGCCTGCGTAAACTCAGGCTCGAAGGGATTTTCATCAGCGGCGACACGCCTTACCGCTACCAATTGGCGATGGCGACTCCGCGCAATCAACCGATGCTGACCGGCATCCTCGACAAGCTGTTCATCGACATGACCTCAGTGGAGATCGCCACCCTGCAAGCCCCCTGGGTCGGCGGCGATCTCGAACGTCGCAGCATCTGGCCGACACTGCTGCTCTACGGCGTGCCGGCCCTCCTCGTTCTCATGGCGATCATCGGCTCGGTGGCGAGCATTAACCGCCGCCTCAGCGCGGAGATCGCCACCCGCGTCGCCCTTGAGGACGGCCTGCGCAACAGCGAACAACACTACCGGAATCTGGTGGAAAACCTCTCGGCGATCGCCTGGGAGGCGCAACCGTCCGACTTCACCTTCACCTATGTTTCGCAGCACGCGGAGAAGCTGCTCGGCTACCCGCTGGCGGACTGGAAGCAACCGGGCTTCTGGCTGAACAAGTTGCATCCGGACGATGCCGCGCAGGCCATCGCCTTCCGTCGACAGGAGAGCGCCGCGGGCCGCGGCCATAGCCTGGATTATCGAATGCGCACCGCAGACGGGGGCATCCTGTGGATTCGCGACATCATCACCCTCGGCAAACAGGGCGGCGAAACGGTGATGAGCGGCCTGATGATCGACATCAGCGAAGCCATGCAGACCGAACAAGCCCTGCGCTTTTCGGAACAGAAGTTCGCCTCGATCTTCCAACAATGCCCGGACATCCTGGTAATCGCACGCCATGAGGATGGCCGCCTGGTGGAAGTGAACCGCGCCTTCGAACAACAGACCGGCGTATCGGTTGCCGAAGCCATCGGCAAAACTGCCAGCGAACTAGATATCTGGGCCATCCCAGGCATCGGCCCGAGCCTGCTCAAACGCCTGCAAGGCGAGACCCTGCACAACCTGGAAATGCCCTTCCGTCATCGTGACGGCCGGCTCTTCACCGGGCTGGTTTCCGCCCAGGCTTTCCAACTGGCCGAAGTCAAGGCATTGGTGGTGACGGTGCGCGACATCACCCAATTGAAAGTCACCCAGCAATTGCTGCAAGTATCCGAGGAGAAATTCGCCAAAGCCTTCCATGCCTCGCCCGACGGTCTGCTGATCACCCGCGCGCGCGACGGCCTGCTACTCGAAGCGAACGAAGGCTTCACCCGCATCACCGGTTACAGCACCAGCGAAGCGGCCAATCGCACGACCCTCGAGCTGGGCATCTGGGCCAACCCAGAGGAACGAGCCAATATGATCGAGAAGCTGAAATTGCATGGCAGCGTACGCGAACTCATGGCCTCGATCCGCACCCGCGATGGCGACATACGTTTATGCGAGTTGTCCGCACAGCTCATCCCCATCGGCGACGAGCCCTGCCTGCTGACCATCGCCCGCGACGTCACCGAACGCCAAGCCATGCAGTTGAAGCTGCAACAGGCAGCCACCGTCTTCGAAAGCACGGCCGAAGGCGTGATGATCACCGACACCAAACAACGCATCACCGCGGTCAACCGCGCCTTCAGCGAAATCACCGGCTACAGCGAAGCCGAAGCCCTCGGCAAAACCCCGGGCTTATTGGCCTCGGGCCAACACGACAGCGCCTTCTACAGCGCCATGTGGTTCCAGCTGGAAAAGCATGGCCACTGGCAAGGCGAAATCTGGAACCGGCGCAAGAGCGGCGAGACCTACCCGGAATGGCTGACCATCAGCGCGGTGCGCGATAAAGCTATGCACATCACTCACTTCGTTGGCGTGTTCGCCGATATCAGCACGCTCAAACACGCCCAGGCCCGCCTCGACTACCAGGCCCACCACGACCCGCTGACCGGTCTGCCCAACCGCATGCTGTTCGAAACCCGCCTGCGCGCGGCACTCGAAGACGCCCGAGCGGACAATCGCCACGGCGCCGTGCTGTTCATCGACCTCGACCGCTTCAAGCACATCAACGACAGCCTCGGCCACCCGGTCGGCGACCAGCTGCTCAGCAGCATAGCCACGCGCCTGAAAGAACAACTGCGCGACATCGACACCGTAGCCCGGCTCGGCGGCGACGAATTCATCATCCTGCTGCCCGGCCTGCACCAGGCGAGCGACGCCGAGCTGGTCGCGCAGAAACTGCTGAATTGCTTCAACCGGCCATTCACGGTGGAAGATAACGACCTGTTCATCAGCGCCAGCATCGGCATCAGCCTGTACCCGGACGACGGCCTGGATGTCGCCACCCTGGTGAAAAATGCCGACGCCGCCATGTACCACTCCAAAGCCAAAGGGCGTAACCGCGTCGAACTCTACACCCGCAACCTGACCTTCCAGGCCACCGAGCGCATGGCCATGGAACAGGAACTGCGGCGCGCCATCGAACGCGACGAATTGTGCCTGTATTACCAACCCAAACTGTGCCTGCGCACCCGCCAACTGGTCGGTGCCGAAGCGCTGATCCGCTGGCCCCACCCGGTATTCGGCGAGATCCCACCGGACCGCTTCATCCCCATGGCCGAAGAAACCGGCTTGATCCTGCCCCTCGGCGACTGGGTGCTGGAGCAAGCCTGCCGGCAAATGCAGCACTGGCAGACCCAGCACGCAAACTTTGGTCCGCTGTCGGTCAACCTGGCCGGCGCGCAACTGCGCCAACCCCACCTGTTCGAACGCATCGCCCAACTGCTCGCGGACAGCCAACTCGCCCCGCACCTGCTGCAACTGGAAATCACCGAAGGCTTCATCATGAACCAGGCCGAAGAAGCCCTGGCCATACTCCACCAACTGAAAGCCCTCGGCGTACAGCTGGCGATCGACGACTTCGGCACCGGCTACTCCTCGCTCAGCTACCTCAAACGCCTGCCCCTGGACACCCTGAAAATCGACCAATCCTTCGTCCGCGGCCTGCCAGACGACCCCAACGACGCCGCCATCACCCGCGCTATCATCGCCCTCGGCCGCAGTATGCAACTCACCGTCATCGCCGAAGGCGTGGAAACCAAAGCCCAGGAGCTGTTCCTGGCGACAGAGGGCTGCGAACAAATCCAAGGATTCGTCATCAGCCGCCCCCTCCCCGCCGACGCATTCGCCCATAACTTCCTCGGCCCGCATCGTTCGGTTGGCACCAGCGAGAAGGCACCGGTATAATCCTGCGCCTTCAGGGCCTATAGCTCAGTTGGTTAGAGCAGGGGACTCATAATCCCTTGGTCGCAGGTTCGAGTCCTGCTGGGCCCACCACCTTTAAAGCCGCGCACTGCGCGGCTTTTTGTTTCCTGCTCGATAAGTGGCCTTTGTGAATGGCGTCTGTACTGGCTGCGGCGTGTAGGAGGTTCCGGGCAGCGCTGCATGACCTCGGGGTGTGCTTTTTGCGGTGCCCGGCAAGCGATAAGCATGCAGACAGCCCCACGGGCGCCTAGAGGACGGACATCCCCAGCAATATCCACGGCAAGGAAGGCATCCTAGATGTTGCGCAAAGCGCTGTTCACCCTCTGCTTGGCGGTGCCGCTCGCTGGCTGTGAAGCGATCATGTTTGGAAATGTGGTCATGAACTGCGCGATCCGCTCAGAGCCGATATTGCTCCCCGGTAGCCTGCCAATCGCCACAGTCGGGCAGCCATACAACGTCCCCCTTGAAGTGATCAACACCGCTTCGCCCGTCCATGGCATTTACGTGAGCGACCAGAGTCCGTTACCTGAAGGGCTGCGAGTTGAACACCAGAACCGCGATGCCCATGGGTCGATCAGAGGAACGCCGGTCAAAGCAGGGGTCTACGAAGTACAGATATCCGCTGGCACCTATGGCACCCAATGCGTCGGCATGCAAGCCACGCGTGTCTACAGGCTCGAAGTTGCCGAATGACTAATGCGCAACCGTTGCCTAGAGATCGATGATCAAATCCGCACGAAAGCCAGTCTTCTCTCCCGGATAGCCCCTCGGGTTGCAGACCACACGTGTGCCCGCCACGTCATAGTCGACGGCTGTATGGGAATGCCCATGCACCCAGAGCGCTATCCGCTCCTCCCCCATAAGGTCTTCCCAACGATTGGCATACGCGGCATCCATGTGCGTCCCGGCATGCGGGTTGCCTTGGAGAGAACGTAGCGTTGGCGCGTGGTGGGTGATCACTACGGTAGGGCCCGCAAATGGCTCCGACAACTTCGTGCGTAACCAATCCCTGGTCTGCACCGACAGGGCAATCAAATCAGCGGGCCGAATGCGTCTGTAGCTTTCCGTGCGGATCTGCCGGAAGTCGTTCATCGCATTCTGCGCACTCATACACGCCATCGGCGGGTTACCGGTAGCGGCGAAATCCGTCCACATGGTCGCCCCCAGAAACCGCACACCGGCCAGGATCACCTCATCCCGATCCAACACCCGAACGCGGTCATCCTGCGCCGCTCTCAGTTTCTGCAGCGTGTGAGTCAAGTGACCACCGTAGAACTCGTGATTGCCCGGCACGTACAGCACCGGCCCCGAGAAGGACTGCCTGGCCCACTCAACAGCGCGTGCCTTGATATCGATATCGCCCGCCAGAATAACCACATCGCAGTCCAGGGGCTCCGGAGTAAAGGGGCTGAACTCATTGTGCAGGTCGGATAGCAGGTGAATACGCATCATCGTTTCTCAGTGGTGTTACTGCGCGGCGCCGCTCGCCAATCTTGCCTCGCATAGCTCCTGGCTCGCGACTGCAGCATCCGCCTACCCTGCGATGGGCGCAGGACCCGCTATCAAGCTAGCTACCTGAGTAGAGTGCAGGGCAACGACGCCCGCTGATTGGTAACGCAGAATCAGCAGGCCCGCTACCGACGACCATTAGCAAATAGTCGATAAGCCCTTGAACCACTAAAGGCAATTAGCCATTATCCAGGCATGTGCCAAGTATCTGGAATTCCGGCACGCCTGCTCGCGCGGCTAACGAGCGCCACTCAAGCGGCTTAGCTCAAGGAAGATTGCATGGACTACAGCATCATCCTTCGCCCCGTCATCGACATGATGACCTGGCTAATTCCCACCCTGCTGCTGATCGGCCTGCTCAAGACGCCTTGGGCCAAGGGCCAGATCGGTGAACTCCTGGTGCGGCTGTTTGCCCATTGGCAGCTGGATAAGCAGACCTACCGTCGCCTGCACAACGTCACCCTGAACACGCCAGACGGCACCACGCAGATCGACCACGTATTCCTCTCGCCCTACGGCATCT
>NZ_CAMPHN010000112.1 GCF_946885885.1 uncultured Pseudomonas sp. | reverse complement strand
CCGGTGTGGGTGAGCGTACTCGTGAGGGTAACGACTTCTACCACGAGATGAAGGATTCCAACGTTCTCGACAAGGTAGCCCTGGTTTACGGTCAGATGAACGAGCCGCCAGGCAACCGTCTGCGCGTGGCACTGACCGGCCTGACCATGGCCGAGAAGTTCCGTGACGAAGGCCGTGACGTGCTGTTCTTCGTCGACAACATCTACCGCTACACCCTGGCCGGTACCGAAGTATCCGCACTGCTCGGCCGTATGCCGTCGGCAGTGGGTTATCAGCCGACCCTGGCCGAAGAGATGGGTGTTCTGCAAGAACGCATCACCTCGACCAAGACCGGTTCGATCACCTCGATCCAGGCCGTTTACGTACCCGCGGACGACCTGACCGACCCGAGCCCGGCGACTACCTTCGCCCACTTGGACGCCACCGTCGTACTGTCCCGTGACATCGCTTCCCTGGGTATCTACCCGGCGGTAGACCCGCTCGACTCCACTTCGCGTCAGCTCGACCCGAACGTGATCGGTCAAGAGCACTACGACACCGCCCGCGGCGTGCAGTACGTGCTGCAGCGTTACAAGGAACTGAAGGACATCATCGCGATCCTCGGTATGGACGAACTGTCCGAAGCGGATAAGCAGTTGGTATCCCGCGCCCGTAAGATCCAGCGCTTCCTGTCGCAGCCGTTCTTCGTGGCCGAAGTCTTCACCGGTTCGCCGGGCAAGTACGTCTCCCTGAAGGACACCATCGCTGGTTTCAGCGGCATTCTCAAAGGCGACTACGATCACCTGCCGGAGCAGGCGTTCTACATGGTCGGCGGCATCGAAGAAGCCATCGAGAAAGCGAAGAAACTGTAATCACCCGTGCGCCCGGCAACGGGCGCTTACGGTCCGTTTGAGCGCACAATGGCGTTCAGGCGGATCGATACGTGAGGTTAGACATGGCTATGACAGTCCATTGCGACATCGTCAGCGCAGAAGGCGAGATCTTCTCCGGTCTGGTCGAGATGGTGATTGCGCACGGCAACCTGGGCGATATGGGTATCGCTCCAGGCCACGCGCCGCTGATCACCGACCTCAAACCGGGTCCGATTCGTCTGGTCAAACAGGGCGGCGAAACCGAGGTGTTCTACATCTCCGGTGGCTTCCTGGAAGTTCAGCCGAGTGTGGTGAAAGTCCTCGCCGATACCGTGCAGCGTGCTGCCGATATCGACGAAGCTGCTGCTCAGGAAGCCCTCAGGGCTGCCGAGAAGGCCTTGAACGAGAAGGGCGCGGAGTTCGATTACGGTTCCGCGGCCGCTCACCTGGCCGAAGTCGCAGCTCAGTTGCGCACCGTTCAGCAACTGCGCAAGAAGTTCGGCGGCTAACAGGCTTCCACTTCATCGCGAACGAGTAAAAGGGTAGCCTTGGCTACCCTTTTTCTTTTTCCGCTTCCCACCCCGGTGCTTGCTCCTCGGGGCCGTTCAGGATCTACCGTCTATGTCCCTCGATATCGTGATTCTCGCCGCCGGCCAAGGCACCCGCATGCGTTCGGCGTTGCCCAAGGTGCTGCACCCGGTTGCCGGCAAACCCATGCTCGGCCATGTCATCGACAGCGCACGTCAGCTGCAGCCGCAAGGTATCCATGTGGTGATCGGTCACGGCGCGGAGTTGGTGCGCGAGCGGCTGGCGGGCGACGACCTGAACTTCATTCTGCAAAGCGAACAATTGGGCACCGGCCACGCCGTGGCCCAGGCCTTGCCGGCGCTAACCGCCGAGCGCGTGCTGATCCTGTACGGCGATGTGCCGCTGATCGAAGTGGAAACCCTGCAGCGCCTGCTGCAGCAGGTCAATGATCGGCAACTGGGGCTGTTGACGGTCAACCTGAACGACCCGACCGGCTATGGCCGCATCGTTCGAGATGGCAGTGGTGTGGTCAACGCCATCGTCGAGCACAAGGATGCAACGCCCGAGCAACGGCAAATCCGCGAAGGCAATACCGGCATTCTCGCCGTACCGGGCAAGCACCTGGGCGACTGGCTGGGGCGGCTGTCCAATAGCAATGCCCAGGGCGAGTACTACCTGACCGACGTGATCGCCATGGCGGTGGCCGATGGTCTGGTGGTGGCCACCGAGCAGGCGGCCGACGAGATGGAAGTGCTGGGGGCCAATGACCGTATCCAGCTCGCTCAGCTGGAACGGCATTACCAGTACCGCGCCGCGCGCCGATTGATGGTGCAAGGCGTGACTCTGATCGACCCGGCGCGTTTCGATCTGCGTGGTGAAGTGACCGTGGGTCGCGACGTATCGATCGATATCAACGTGATCCTCGAGGGGCGCGTGGTCATCGAAGATGGCGTGCAGATCGGTCCGAACTGTGTGATCAAGAACAGCACGCTGCGTAAAGGCGCCATCGTCAAAGCCAACAGCCACCTGGAAGGTGCCGAAATGGGCGAGGGCAGCGACTGCGGTCCGTTCGCCCGTCTGCGCCCCGGCAGCGTGCTCGGCGCCAAGGCGCATGTCGGTAACTTCGTCGAGCTAAAGAACGCGGTCATGGGCGAGGGCGCCAAAGCTGGCCACCTGAGCTACCTGGGCGACGCCGAGATCGGCGCGCGCAGCAATATCGGCGCCGGCACCATCACCTGCAACTATGATGGCGCCAATAAGTTCAGGACGGTATTGGGCGAGGATGTATTTATCGGCTCCAACAGCGCCCTGGTCGCGCCGGTGATTCTGGGCGACCGCGCCACCACCGGCGCGGGTTCGGTGGTGACCAGCGATGTGCCGGCCGATAGCCTGGCCGTCGGCCGTGCCAAGCAGCGCAATATCGAAGGTTGGAAGCGCCCCAAGAAGCAGCCATAAGCTTCAAGCCACAAGCTGCAAGATAAGCCCGTAGGTTGGGCTGAGCTCAGCGAAGCCCAACATGCAATCCTCCCTCGTTCTGCATGCCGCGACCTAGCCTACGACCGCTCAGGAACTTCCCGCTTGACGAAAAAGCTTCATTAGGTTTTGATTCGCGTCTTTAACTTTCGAATCGAAACTTAGCATGTCGAAGCGCAACACTCCGCAACGCCGCCATACCATCCTCACCCTGCTCGCCGAGCAGGGTGAGGTAAGTGTGGACGAGTTGTCGAAAGTCTTCGCCACCTCGGAAGTGACCATTCGCAAGGACCTCGCCGCCCTGGAAAAGAACGGCCTGTTGCTGCGCCGCTATGGCGGTGCGGTGCCCATGCCGCATGAATTGATCGGCGACGGCAGCCAGCCGGTTTCCCAGTACAAGCAGGCCATAGCCCGCGCGGCCGTGGCGCGGATTCGCGAGCATGCGCGGATCATTATCGATAGCGGCACCACCACCGCGGCGATGATTCCTCAACTGGGTCATAAACCGGGCCTGGTGGTGATGACCAACTCGCTGAACGTGGCCAATGCCCTGCGCGAACTGGAGCACGAGCCGGTGCTGCTGATGACCGGCGGCACCTGGGACCCGCATTCGGAGTCGTTCCAGGGCCAGGTCGCCGAGCAGGTGCTGCGCTCCTACGATTTCGATCAGCTGTTTATCGGCGCCGATGGCATCGACCTGGCGCGTGGCACCACCACCTTCAATGAACTGCTCGGCCTGTCCCGGGTGATGGCCGAGGTGGCGCGCGAAGTGGTGGTGATGGTCGAGAGCGACAAGATCGGCCGCAAGATTCCCAACCTGGAGCTGCCCTGGAGCAGCATCCATACCCTGATCACCGACGAGCGCCTCAGCGATGAGGCCCGTGAACAATTGACCGCGCGCGGAGTGAACCTGATCTGCGCGCCTATTGAAGCGTAAGAGTCTGTTCAAAGTATTGCGAGCTAGAGCCGTGCAAGGCAAAAACAGGCGAGGAAGCGGACTGGGCTCGCACGCGAGTGTACTTTTGTACATGAGCATTCCGACTGGGCTCGCACCCGAGCCTGTTTTTAACGCAGCAAGGCCGACGCGCAGCAGACTTTGAATAGATTCTAAGGAGAAGACTATGTGTGGCATCGTAGGCGCCGTCGCCGAACGCAATATCACCGCCGTGTTGCTGGAAGGCCTCAAGCGCCTGGAATACCGCGGCTACGACAGCGCCGGGGTGGCGCTGCTGAGCGATCAGGGCCTGCTGCAACGCAGTCGCCGCGTCGGCAAGGTCGCCGAGCTGCAGAACGCGCTGACCCTAGAACCCCTGGCCGGGCGCTTAGGCATCGCCCACACCCGCTGGGCCACCCATGGCGCGCCGAGCGAGCGCAACGCCCACCCGCATTTCTCGGGCGAGGCGTTGGCGGTGGTGCACAACGGCATCATCGAAAACCACGACGCATTGCGCGAGCGTTTGCAGGCGCTGGGGTATGTCTTCAGCTCGGATACCGACACCGAAGTTATCGTCCACCTGCTCGAACACAAGCTGCAGAGCCTGGACGATCTGGCCGACGCGCTGAAAGCCGCGGTCGCGGAGTTGCATGGCGCTTATGGCCTCGCGGTGATCAGCGCGAAACAACCGGACCGCCTGCTCGCCGCCCGCAGCGGTAGCCCGCTGGTGATCGGTTTGGGGCTGGGCGAGAACTTCCTCGCTTCCGATCAGCTGGCGTTGCGCCAAGTGACGGACCGTTTCATGTACCTGGAAGAAGGCGATATCGCCGAGATCCGCCGTGACAGCGTGCTGATCTGGGATGTCGACGGCCAGCCGGTCGAGCGCGAAAGCGTGCAGTACCACGAAGGCGCCGAAGCCGCCGAAAAGGGTGCGTTCCGCCACTTCATGCTCAAGGAGATCTTCGAGCAACCCAAGGTCGTGCAACGCACCCTCGAAGGCCGTTTGGGCAACGACCATGTCCTGGTGCAGGCCTTCGGCCCGCAAGCCGCCGAGCTGTTCGGCAAGGTGAAGAACGTGCAGATCGTCGCCTGCGGCACCAGTTACCACGCCGGCATGGTCGCCCGTTACTGGCTCGAAGAACTGGCCGGGATTCCCTGTCAGATCGAAGTGGCCAGCGAATTCCGCTACCGCAAGGTGGTGGTGCAGCCCGACACTCTGTTCGTCAGCATTTCCCAGTCCGGCGAAACCGCCGACACCCTGGCTGCCTTGCGCAACGCCAAGGCGCTGAGCCCCGAACAGGGCGGTTACCTGGCCAGCTTGGCAATCTGCAATGTCGGCATCAGCTCCCTGGTGCGCGAGTCCGACCTGTGCCTGTTGACCCTGGCCGGCCCGGAAATCGGTGTGGCCTCGACCAAGGCGTTCACCACCCAACTGGTCGCGCTGATGCTGCTGACCCTGTCCATCGGCCGGGTCCGCGGCACCTTGGATAAACAGCTGGAAGCCGAACTGGTCGACGAACTGCGCCGCCTACCGACGCGCCTCGACGATGCCTTGGCGATGGATAAGGTGGTCGAGAAAATCTCCGAACTGTTCGCCGAAAAACACCATGCTCTGTTCCTCGGCCGCGGCACCCAGTACCCGGTGGCGATGGAAGGCGCGCTCAAGCTCAAGGAGATTTCCTATATCCACGCCGAAGCCTACCCGGCCGGCGAGCTCAAGCACGGGCCGTTGGCTTTGGTCGACAGCGACATGCCGGTGGTCACGGTGGCGCCGAACAACGAGTTGCTGGAAAAGCTCAAATCCAACCTGCAGGAAGTGCGCGCCCGCGGCGGCGAGCTGGTGGTGTTCGCCGACCAACAGGCCGGCATGAGCAACGGCGAAGGCACCCACGTGGTGAACATGCCGCATATCCACGATGCCCTGGCGCCGATTCTCTACACCATCCCGCTGCAGCTGCTGTCCTACTACGTCGCCGTGCTCAAGGGCACCGACGTCGACCAGCCGCGGAATTTGGCCAAAAGCGTGACGGTCGAGTGAGTCGTCGGCCGCTATCATCTGTTTTTGTTTGCACAGCGAGGAGCGCCCATGCGTCGTGAGGAAGTAAGGATCAAGCAGGCCGAGGGTCTGCTCTTCGATACTCATGTGATCGTTAACCCGGCCAATACCCGGGAGTGGATAGTGCTGTTCAAGAAAGGCGCGGGCACCAGCTATTTTCTGGTCGATGAACAGGAGCAGGTGGAGTCGTTCGGCGATCTCAACGTACTGATCGAGGAATTGCGCAGCCTTGGCATAAAAGGTGCTGAGATCCATTTCTGATCTCGACCCAGCCACCTGACAGGCGCTTTATGCCCATCCACTATGCGCGACGATTGACCGGCCGCAAGCGCAGCGCAACGGCCAACCGGCACCTCGGTTATGCCCTGGCCTTCGTTGCCGGGGCGATCAATGCGGGCGGTTTTCTCGCCGTGCAGCAGTACAGCTCGCATATGACCGGAATCGTTTCGACGATGGCTGACAACATCGCCCTGGGTGCATTCGAGCTGGTGTTCAGCGGAGCTGGCGGCCTGTTGTCCTTTCTGATGGGCGCGGCCTGTTCGACGGTCATGATCAACTATTCCAGGCGTCACGGCCTGCACAGCGAATATGCCCAGCCCTTGCTGCTGGAAGCGGTACTGCTACTGTGTTTCGGTTTTCTCGGCGCCGCCTTGGCGCAGATAACCGGCCTGTTCGTACCGCTTACGGTGATGTTGCTGTGTTTCATCATGGGCTTGCAGAACGCGCTGATCACCAAGCTCTCCAGAGCGGAAATCCGCACCACCCATGTCACCGGAATCGTCACCGATCTGGGCATCGAGTTGGGCAAGCTGGTCTATTGGAATGGTGGTTCGGGCAACCGGGCCGGAAGGGTTATCGCAGACCGGGCGCGGCTTGGGTTGCTGGCGTTGCTGTTGCTGTATTTCTTTCTCGGCGGAGTAGTGGGGGCCTTTGGTTTCAAGCACCTGGGGTATATGTCCACGTTACCGCTGGCAGCCTTGCTGGTAACTCTGGCGGGCGTGCCCGCGTTGGACGATGCGTTGTTTCTGGTGCGCCGTCATTTGCGCCGCTGAAAAGGTTCAGCTCCGCAGCCCTATGGCAACACCCCCAGCAAGGTCCACAACCGCCGCGATTCGGGGTCGGCGTTGATCAGTTCCGCGAGCAGGTCGCGCAGTGGTTTCTGCCCCCATTCGACGGCGCGGTTGATCAGGTAGGGCACCGGGCTGTGGGGTTCGGTCTTGGCCAGGTACTCGGCGATCATCGCCAGTTGTCGATAGGCTTCGTCGCGGCTGGTCGGCGCCTTCCCCATGGGTACCGCGGGCGGCGCTTCCTCGGTGAAAAACGGCGTTTCGTCGACGACCGGCTGGGGCGGTGTGGCGGGATGCATGGCGAGGAACTCCTGCATGAGCGTGGTCAACTGCTCGATGGTTTGACGCAGCGGGGTGAACGAGGGCGAGTCGAAGGCCAGCTGAGTATCGCTCCAGGCTTCCAACCGGGCCAACGCCGCGCGGCTCTCCGTGAGCCAGAGGATGTTCTGGCGGAACTGTACGCCGGGCAGCATGCGCAGGGTGTCGTTCAATTGCCGTTGGGTCGCTTGCGCGGCTTCGCGTTCCGCTTTGGCGTTCTTGCTGTCGCCGCCGGTCAGCAGTTTGCGCTGCAGCTGCTGCCAGTCGGCAAAGCTGTATTTGGCGAATTCCTGGCCCACTTCGCCGAGCAGCGGTACGCGCAGTAGCAACACTTCGCTGTAGCGCCGGATCAACCACTCGAGTGGGCTGGAGCGCCAGGACAGGTCGCCATCTTCCGGCTGCGGATGCAACTCGTCGGCGAAGCGTTCGCAGAGGTTGGCCAGCAGCGTCAGCCCCGCCGCCAATCCGGCGAAACCGTGGCGGTGCAGCCAGGCTTCGCCGAGCCAGGCGGCGACCATCATGTCCTTGCTCTTGCGGCTGAGCACCTCGCTGGCCTGGCGTTCCACGGCGACCCAGTCAGCGCGTTTCAGGTCGGCTTGCCAAACGCCGGTGGGCAGACTTTCGTCATCCTCGCGGCGGGCTTCGCGCAGGGCGTCGTATTCCGGCTGATGGCGGATATTGCTGCCGCAGGGGTGCGGGCCGGCGATCGGCTCCAGCAGCCCGGCGGCTTGAAGGGCGACGTCCATTGGTGGGGCTAACTCCTAAGGGGGGCTCGGTTCGCCGGTCGGCAGCGCTACCGGCTGGAGAATGCCCGGAGACATGGCCAGAGCGCCGGCCGGGGCCAGCGAGAAGGGTGACGCCGGCGCCTTGACCGGCAGCGGGGCGATGGCCAACGGCACTTTGCCGCTGGCGTTCATCAGGGCCATGCGGATAAACATCAAAGCATGGTTATCGGGGCTGTAGGGGGCATAGACCGGCAAGCGGAAGGCCAGCGGCGTCTCGCTGTAATCGATGGTCGTCAAGCGTTCGAAGGCGACATGGGTGCGCAACAGGCGCAGCAATGCCCAAGGCCCTTCGTACTCCCAGCCGGCCTCGTATTCGAATACTGCCAAGGCCGGTTGCAGCGGGTCGTCCGCCGGTTTCTGCGCGCCGTTCTTGGCCCAGCGCAGCAGTAGTTTGACCGGCTGGTCGAGGGTCCAGCGCATGCGGTGCGCCTCGCCAGCGGGGTAGCGGATCGACTCGCTGCCCGACTGCATCGACCACTCGATCACCTGATCGGCGCCGAGCTCGGCATCGCGGTCGGTGCGCCAACGCACGTCGAGGTCGATGCCTTTGATGCCATCCTGATCGCGCTGGAACAGCGGGTCGAGCCAGACCCGAGCCTTTTGCAGATGGTCGAGGAAATCCGCTGCCGCCAGCGCATCCGAGGATGGGCTTTGCGCCAGCCCCGTTTGCGCCTGGGTCAGGTTCTCATCGAGTAATTGCAGGAACAGGCGCACGCGGTCGGGATCGGCGTCCGGCGCGTTGGGGTTGAAGGAGAACGGAAAGCGCCCGGCCAGATAATGGGAGAAATAGTTCGATAGGCGGTTCCAGGCCGCGGCTGCGGTTTGCTCTTGCAGGTCGGCGCAGCGCCGCATGGCCAGGCTGGCGACTTCACGTGCGCGCTGCGAAAACTCGTCCATGCCTTTCGGCAACTCGGCCTCGCTGAGGACGGTGCGGCAATTGCCCAATTCGATGGCGTTGAGGTTGTTGGCGAAGCGTTCGAACAGTGCCGGTGCGCTGTTGGGGTTCTGCTCGGCATACTTTGCCAGCTCTGCCGCCATCCCCTCCCAACGTTGCAGCTGCTCGATATGCCCGGAAGCCAGGCTCGAGCGATGCGCCTGTAGCCAATCGAGCGCCGGCGCGACACGACTGTGCAGGTCGGCGACCAGGTTGGCTTGTGCGGCGAGGTATTGCTGCATGTCCTGTGCGGTAGCGGAGCGATAGGCGCGCAGCCCGGGGTTCGGGCCACCGTCCCACCAGGCGAAATCGCCGTGCAGGGGTTGATACAGGCCCAGCGCTTGCAGCTCTTGGTTGGCGCTGGCGAGATCCTGCAGGGCGCGGCGATTGAGTTCCTGCAGCACCGCGTTGGCCATGTCCGCATGGCCGAGGGTCTGGAATGCCGCCGCCACGTCGGTGGCATCCTGCGCTGATACGTTGAACGCGCGATTGCCATTCAGGCCGATCGCCGCGTTCGGCTTGGGCGAAGTGAACAGGCGCCAGAGTGTGGTGGCCGTGCTCGTTTGAGCGCTGCTGGTCAGTGCGTTGCGATACGCGTAAGGAACCTTGGCGATGCCCTGCTCGAGGTAGCTGCGGTAGCTGGTGATATAACGTAGGGCACTTTGCAGGCTGTCATCGTCGATGCCTTGCAGGGCTTCGCCGTGGAAACCCGCTTCAGTGCTTGCCAATGCGGCGGCGGCGAAATCCTGGCGCAGCAACATGTCGATTGCGGTATCCAGTTTGACCACGCTGGGTTGCAGCTCAATGTTTCCGCCACTTTGCTGGCGCAGGACGCTGTTGTGCGGGTCGTCCTCGCTGAGCCACTGGTCGCGGAATACCTTTTGCAAATAGCTGGCGTGGCTCTGTATCTGGTCGACGACCGCCGAGCCGATCAGACTGCTCTGCCGGGCCTCGTCGAGCATTGCCGAATAGCCCGGAGCCAGATCCTGTCCAGAACTGCTGCTCCAGGCGGTGTTGGTGGCATCGACCATGCGGCGCAACTGGGCGATGTTCAGGCTCAGTTCTTCCAGATCGAGAATCGAATTGCGCTGGCCGTTCTGCAGGTACTGCAGGTGGCGTCTGACTTGCCCGGCGGTGCTGCTGAAGCTTTCGTCGGCGAACAGGCGATCGAGCCACATGCGCATTTGCAGAGCGAACTGTTTACCCGTCGCCTGGCGAACCGGCAGGAGGTCTATCGGGCTGGCGAGGCCCTGGCTGACGCGGGCCAATAACCAGTTGTAGCGGCTGTGCAGCGGCAGGGCTTCGGCCTTGAGGTCGAGATTGAGCAGCTCGCCGGACAGCGCGGCAGCATCGTCGAGCGGGCTCTTGCTGCCGTCGAGCATCAGGTTGAAGCGCGCACTCTGTTTCTCTAGGGCGATCGCCTGATCGAGCAACTGACGGGCGCGCAAATAGCTCGACCACGTTTCCGGCGATTCGGCTTCGCTGCTACGGTGGCGTTGGCCATTCGTACGCGCCGTGCTGATATCCTCGATATCGCGTTGCAGCACCCCGCGCAGCGGCTGGTAGAGGCGCTGGCCGGCAAGGGTGCGCATATGTTGGCGCAGCTTCGGGTCGAGCGAGGAGAACAGCGAGCTGGGTAACAGCACCGAGGTGTAACGCCAGCGTGGTGCTTCGTCGAGCACTGTCCAGAACGCGCCGATGCTCGTGCTGGCGCCCGTGTCGCTGAGCAGGCCGGGACGATAATCGCTTGGTATTTCCCGTAGCAGGCCTGCCAGGGTGTCGGCGTCGCGCCGTTCGACCTGCCACAGCCAGAGCATGCCCACCAGCCAGAACAGGCCGAGCACGGCGGCGCTAACGCCGACCACACGCTGCCAGCGGCGGCGCAGATGAAGGATGCGCGGCACCGGTTGGGTCAGGCCCTGTTCGGCCAGCACCCGCTGACGCAGCAGGCGGCGGACGAACAGCGGTTCACGCGGCAGCTCTTCGACCTCGGTCAGCGGGTCGGCATCGAAGCCGGGCACCGGCATCGCCGCGCAGAAGTAAATCCCGCGTAGCTGCGGCGCCTCGCCCAGGGCGCTGCCCTGGAATACCGGATCGCAGAGGGTTTGCAGGTTGCTGCGAATGGCTTCGAATTGGCGCGGCAGCAGGTACAGCGCGTCTTCGATTTTGCCGGACAAGACCCCCAGTTCGGTGATCTCTTCGGACAATACGCGTACCAGTTGATCGATCGCGATTTCGCTCCACTCCGGGTGCCAGGCGGTCCCCGGCGCGAACGGCGAGGACCAACCGAACACCCGGTCGCGCGCATCGTCGGGCAGCGCGTCGGCCAACTCCTTGATGCCGGGCAGGGTTTCCAGGCCAGTAACCAACAGGTAGACCGGTACGCTCAGGCCCAGCCGTTGCAGCATTTCATTGAATTTTCGGCGGGCCTTCAGGCCGGCAGCGACGGCTTGTTCGGACGACCATAACTGCTCGGCCGGCACCGTCCAGATCACCGCGTCGAGCGGCCGACCGGCGCGCATCATCACCAGCATGCGCAGCAATCGCCACCAGGCGGCGATCTGCACCAGAGCGCCTTCGCCATGGCTGAACATGGCGCCGGGCACCGCCAGCACCGCCGCGTCGCTGTCGTACCACCAGCGGCCGAACCAGCCGGGCTTGCCCGAGCTGGACAGGCGCCAGCCGCTGCACAGTTCGCGGGTTTGCTGCTCGTCGCCGATCAGCATGATCCATGGGGTCTGGTAGCGATCCTTGACGCCGAGGTCGCGTTCCATCTGTTGCACGGCGAAATAACAACTGCGCGCCGCACCGTCGATACGCCCGCGCAACCACCAGGCCAGCGCGCCGAGCAGCGCTACCAGCACCAGCGCGCCGAGCACCAGCAGGACTATTTCCAGGCCGCTCATAAGGGGTGCTCCTGGGTGCTGCCGGCCTGGTACAGGATGGGCTCCAAATTCTGAGCGATATCGCGCCAGAGCAGATGACCGATGCCGAGTATCAGCACCAGGCCCAAACCGATGAACAGGCTCAGACGCAAACCGTCGGGCAGCATGCGCCGCACCGGTAGCCGACTGGGAGGCGCCGCCGCGGGTTGTTCGAGCATGGGCCCGACCCACTGCTCGCCGGCGTCGCGCTGCCAAGCGAAGGCGAACAGTGCGTGCCGCCACTTTTCATGCAGAAGCTGCCCACGGGCGCCGCGCAGACGTCCCTGGAAGCCCAGGTTCAAGCATTGCAAATAGACGTTGGCCAGATCGCGGGTGGCCGGATCGGATTCGCCGAGCAGCTTGTTGATCGCACGAGGAATCCGTTCGCCCGCCGCGCGGCTGTTGAACAGGCGCGATTCCAGTGGCTGCTCTTGCCATTGCTGGCGGCCCGGCCAGGGGGTGAACAGCAGGGTCTCGTCGAGCAGGGCGACAAAGGCGTAGACCATGGCCTTGGCTTGCCCGCCCGGGGCGTCGCCGACCGCCGCGTAAGCATCGCGCCATAGCCGACGGGTCAGCCGGCTCGCCTCGGTCGCGGCCTGGGCGACCGCATGTTCGGCTCCCTCCGTGGAGTTGGACAGCGCGGGCCAGATATCCAGCCATTGTGCCCAGGACTTGCCGAAAGCCGCGCTCAGGGGCGCTTGATTCATCGACCCGCTACGCAAACGTGAGAGGCTATCTGACATGGGGCGCACTCACTCGTCGGCGTTGCCGTTTGTGTCCGACACGAACAGCACCACTTCCCAGGGTTCGACGCCGGTGCCGCCGCCGGGCACGAGAATGCGCAGACGCTGACTGGGGTCGAACCATTCCCGCGCCCCTTGCAGGGCGAACAGGCGGGTGTCCTCGCTCACGCTGTAAGCGATCTGTTCGCTACGGCTCAATGGTTGCTGCGGCATGCCGTGCATGCGCTGCCGGGCGAGGGTGACGATGTATTTTTCGGAGGCGACGATGGCGCTCTCCATCCATTGGCTGGCGGCGCGTTCACCGACGCCGGCGGGCATGCGCAGGCCGATCACCAGACGTTGCCAGGATTCTTCGCGAGCCGGCATATCGATCCAGAAACCGTGCTTGTCGCGGTTGAACGACAGGGTGCGATAGCCGGCGCGTACCAGATCCAGGGTGGCATTCAGCCAATCCAGGACCTGCGTGTAGCCGGCCAGCAGTTCCTCGTAGGTCAAGGGATCGAAGGCCGGCACGCCGGCCAGCGGGTTGAGCGTGCACAGCGAACCGGCCATGCCGGTCAGTAACTGGTGCAGGGTCGCCGGTGTGGCGACGCGGCTGCCGAGGGCTGCTTCGACTTCCGGCAGGCGTGCCCAGAGGGCGGCGAGCAGGCGGCCGATTTCCTGGCAATCCTCGGCATTGCCGGCCTGCTGCGCCTGGCGCAAGCGTCCGGCGAGATACACGCATTTCTCCCGGGTGCGCGCGCAGAGTGCGGAGACCTTCTGCCCTAAAAACGATTCCGGCAGCAGCCGCGATGCCGGGGCCACATAGGGAATACGCGAGTAACCGCCCCCCTGCTTACCGATGCGTAGCAGCGGCAGGCACACCGAATCGGCCTTGTTGCTCTCGCACACCAGATGCAGATCGGCGCGCCAGACATTGATCGGTTCGGGAAACAGGCCGCTGGCCAGGTCCGGCACCGGCTCGCTGTCCACGGACTGGAAACGTCCGCCCAGCGGTGCCAATTGCCCGGCGCGATACAACGGCGCGATGGCCAGGTAAACGGTGGTCATGCATTGCGGCGAGGCATCGATGGCTTCGACGACATCCAGTTCCAGCACGCGGCGGCTGGCGGCGTCGAAGCCGACCGGCAAGCCATCGGGGAGAATCGCATCGAGGGCGGTGATGCGCACCTTGCCGCTGCTCAGCGCGGCTTCGTCCACTTCGAGCGTATCGACACCCCAGAACCACGGCTGCGCAGCCGCCGCTTGGCGCGAGGCCAGGGCTTCGGCCCGCAAGCCTTGCAACTGGAAATGCTGAGGCAGCAGGTGCATGCCCTCATGCCAACAGATTGCATCCGGTATGCCGCTCATGCAACGCCCCCTCCGACGTCCATTTTGGT
>NZ_CAMPHN010000111.1 GCF_946885885.1 uncultured Pseudomonas sp. | reverse complement strand
CCACAGTCTGGTGCTAAATGCGCGATTGCGCCTCACGACCATGGTCGAATATGGCGTACCTGCGACCAACCCCGATGCGCCCGTTTTTTATGGCTATATACCAGCAGTGTGTTGCGTTCAGGCTTGGGCGTTTCAGTGTGAGGATCTGACCTCGTAGGGTGACGCGAGGCCGCCTAGGCCGTGCGCACCAGCCCATCACGCCAGTGCTGGCTGCGGACTCCTGGTGCGCACGGCGCACCTTACCTATTGCGGCCCTTGCAAGCAGGACCACTGTTCCCCGAACACCCCATGCAACACATAACGGGTACAGAGCCTTTTTTATGCTCATCTGTGTCTAACCCGAGGGTTGCGCGAGCAGCTAGAGTTCAAACCTGTCCTTTTCTCAACAGGAGCCCCGTTATGTCCAGCCCCAGCATGAGCCTGTTCTATTCCGCCTCTTCGCCCTTCGTGCGCAAGGTCATGGTGCTGCTGCACGAGACCGGTCAGCTCGATCGGGTCGCGCTCGAAACGGTGCAGCTCAGCCCGATCGCGCCCAGCGCCGAGGTCAACGCCGGCAATCCGGCCGGCAAACTCCCGGCTCTGCGCCTGGCCGACGGCAGCGTATTGCACGACAGCCGGGTAATCCTCGATTACCTCGACCGCCAGCATGTCGGCGAGCCGCTGATCCCGCTCGACGGCCCGGCGCGCTGGCGCCGCATGACCCTGGCCTCGCTGGCCGATGCGATGCTCGATGCGGCGGTATTAATCCGTTACGAGACCTTCCTGCGCCCCGAAGACAAGCGCTGGGACGACTGGCTGACCGCCCAGCGGGACAAGATCGAACGCGGCCTGGCGCAATTGGAAGCCGAAGCCATCGCCGAACTGGCCAGCCATTTCGATATCGCCGCCATCGGCGTGGCCTGCGCCCTCGGCTACTTGGACTTCCGCCAGCCCGAGTTGGGCTGGCGCCAGCGCTATCCGAAATTGGCTGATTGGTATGCCGAGGTCGGCCAGCGGCCTTCGATGCAGGCGACCCAGCCACCGGCGTGAAGGGTAGCGTAACGGCTTCAGCAAAAAGCCATTACGCCCTAGCCTCCTCCCCCCGCTACGCCCCGAGAAAAGCGCCCGGCAGAGGATGTGCCGCGGCGCCGGCTGCGCGCAGCATCGCCCGACAACAAAAAACGACTCGGGATGAAGCCATGCACAGACTCGGATTGCCGCGCCATCTACTCACCCTGCTGCTCGGAGGCCTGGCTGTTACGGCCGCCGCCGTGCCCCTCGAACCCGGCCCCGACGAGGCCTTGCTCTACTACCAGCGCGGCGACGGCGCCTATGACGGCTGGGGTTTGCACCTGTGGAATACCCCGCAATGCAGCGGCGTACGCGACGGCACCAGTTGGGATCAGCCGCTGGCGGCGGCCGGTATCGATAGCGAATACGGCGCCTGGTACCGCATCCCGCTGGGCGTCGATGCCAGCTGCCTGAACCTGATCATGCACAAGGGCGATGACAAGGATCTCGGCGGCGGCGACCTCAGCTGGCGCTTCGACGAGCTGAGTCGGCGGGTGTTCAGCCGTAGCGGCAGCGGCCAGTTATCCGCCACGCCCATAGGCGCGACGCCGCTGCTGATCGACGGTGCCCGCGGCCATTGGCTCGACCCGCAGACGTTGGTGCTGCACGGCGGCAGCGATGCGGCGCGGCTGGAACTGCGTTATTCGGCGCAGGCGGACATCCAGATCGATGTCGAGAAGCGCAGCGTCAGCGGCGGCCAAGCCATCGCCCTGCAAGCCGGCAGCCTCAGCGACGCATTGAAAACCCGCTTTCCGCACCTGGCCGCGCAGCCGGCCTATCGCCTGGAGCCAAGCGCCGAAACCTTGCGTTCCGCCTTGAAGAGCCAGCTATTGCTGCTCGCTTATGACGCCGACGACAAGCTCGTCGCCGCCACCCAGGTGCAGACGCCCGGCGTGCTCGATGCGCTCTATGCCTATCGCGGCAAGCTCGGTGCCCTGGTCGACGACGACCGTGTGCGTTTTCGCTTGTGGGCACCCAGCGCCCAGCGCGTGCGCCTGCATGCCTTCGACCGCAACAAGCACCTGCTGCCCGGCTTTCCGGCAGCCATGCGCGAACGCCATGGGGTCTGGACCTACGACGGCTCCAAGCAGCTGGATCGCCAGTACTACCAGTACGAAGTGACCGTTTACCACCCCGTCAGCGGCCGTATCGAGACCAGCCTGACCAGCGACCCCTATGCCCTCAGCCTGTCGCGCAATAGTCAGTACGCCCAGGTGGTCGATCTGGATGCGTCCGACCTCAAGCCCGCCGGCTGGGACAATCTGCAACCGCCGCGCGCGGCCAAGCCGGAAGCCCGGGTGATCTACGAAACCCAGGTGCGCGACTTCAGCGCCAGCGATAACCACCTGCCCGCCGAATTGCGCGGCAAGTACCTGGCCTTCGCCAACCCCCATGGCCAGGGCGTGCAGCACCTGCGCGACCTGCGCCGGGCCGGCTTGACCGATGTGCAACTGCTGCCGGTGTTCGATATCGCCACGGTCGACGAAGACCCGCAGCAAAGGGTCGAGCTGGACGACTCCTTCGCCAAGCTCTGCGCGCTGTCGGCCAGCGCCCGCGACAATTGGGCCGGCTATTGCAACGCCGGCAGCATCCGCGACGTGCTGCAAGGCTTCGACCCGGCCGGCAGCGAGGCCCAGGCGCTGCACAACGAACTGCGCGCGCTGGACGCCTTCAACTGGGGCTACGACCCCTTCCACTACACGGTGCCGGAAGGCAGCTACGCCAGCGACGCCGAAGGCGTGCAGCGCATCCGCGAATTCCGCCGCATGGTCCAGGGGCTGGCCAAATTGGGGCTGACTACGGTGATGGATGTGGTCTACAACCATACCCACGCCTCGGGCCTGGGCGAGCAATCGGTGCTCGACAAGCTGGTGCCGGGCTACTACCACAGACGCGACCCGGTCAGCGGTGCGGTGGAGCGTTCGACCTGCTGCGACAACACCGCCTCCGAGCACGCCATGATGGAAAAGCTGATGGTCGATTCCCTACGGGTCTGGGCGCGCGACTACAAGATCGGCGGCTTTCGCTTCGACCTGATGGGCCACCATATGCGCGCCAACCTGCGTACCGCTTACAAGGCGGTGCGCAAGGTCGACCGCAACACCTACTTCTATGGCGAAGGCTGGAATTTCGGCGAGGTGGCCAACGGCGCCCGCGGGGTCAACGCCACCCAGCTGAACATGGCCGGCAGCGGCATCGGCGCCTTCAACGACCGCCAGCGTGACGCCGTGCGCGGCGGCGGGCCGTTCGACGGCGGCGACAGCCTGCGGCGTAACCAGGGCTTCGCCAATGGTCTTTATGTGTTGCCCAACGAGCTGAACAGCGGCAGCGCCGACGAGAAAGCCGAGTTGCTGAAATTGACCGATTTGATCCGCGTCGGCATCGCTGGCGGGCTGCGCGATTACCGCTTCGAAAGCGCCGACGGCAGCATCAAGCGCGGCGCCGAGATCGACTACAACGGCCAGCCGGCTGGCTACACCCTCGACCCGCAGGAAACCGTCAACTACGTCTCCAAGCACGACAACCAGACGCTCTGGGATATCAACCAGTACAAGCTAAAAGGCACCCTGAGCAGCGCCGAACGGGTGCGCCTGCAACTGCTCGGCCTGGCCGTGCCGCTGCTCAGCCAGGGCGTGCCCTTTATCCATATGGGCTCGGACATCCTGCGTTCGAAATCCATGGAGCGCGACAGCTACGACTCCGGCGACTGGTTCAACGCGCTGGACTTCGGCTACCAGGACAACAACTGGAACAGGGGCCTGCCGCGGGAGGACAAGGATGGCGCCAACTGGCCATTGATCCGCCGGATCATCGCCGACCCCAACGCCAAACCGAGCAGCGCCGACATACTCGCAGCCAAACGCCAATTCCTCGAACTGCTGAAGATCCGCACCGGCAGCCCGCTGTTCCAGCTCGCCAGCGCCAAGGAAATCGACAAACGCCTGCGCTTCCACAACACCGGCCCCGCACAGCAAGCCGGGGTGATCGCCTTCAGCCTCGACGACAGCCGCCAGGCCGGTCGCGATCTCGATCCACGACATCAGGCGCTGATGGTGATCCTCAACGCCTCGTCCGAGACCGTCACGCTGCCCGGCGCACTGCCCGGTTACCGCTTGCACCCGCTGCTGGCGAACTCGACCGATGCGCGCAACCGCGAGTCAAAGGTGAACGCCGGACAATTCCAAGTACCAGGGCTGACGGTGGCGGTGTTCGTGCAAGCGCAACCCGGCGGACGACGCTGAATAACCAGGCTACCAACTTACGCGGAACCGTTATGCAGAAGGCTTCGCGCTGTCCACCCCGACAGCTCGCGCCTTGTAGCCCGGATGCGATCCGGGGGCAGGTTGTGCGACCGGCATCGCTCCCTGGATTTCATCCAGGCTACTGGGCTAAAACACAGGTAATCCGTAGCCTGGGTCGAGCGAAGCGACACCCGGGAAAGGGTGTCCCGGGTATCGCTGTGCTCAACCCAGGCTACAAGCTGCATATGTAGTCTGGATGCAATCCGGGGGCGGTATCAGACGCAAAACCGCTCCCCGGATTACATCCGGGCTACCAGAGCGTCGTAGGATGGCGTTGAGCGCAGCGATACCCATCATGCCGGCGCCTGTCATGCCGAACCCTGGGTGCGGCGCTCGCCTCCCGCCGCTGACAAGCCACGGGTTTTACCCGCGCGCCACACACTGCGGCAACGCAACGGGAACAGAGCCGCGATCCTCAGCGCCAGGTTGTGCCCCACCCGCGCATCCTCGCGCAACCCCACATGCCCGCTCATGCCCGGTACCACAGACGGAAGAAGCCCAGCGCCAGCAGCAAGGCGCACTGGCCCAGGGCCGCGCACATTTGCAGAAAGGACCGCACCGAGCTGTTCTGTGCGGCGTCGGCAATGCCGGTCAGGTCGGCCCAGAAGGCATCCGGCAATAGCGTCAGGCCGAGTTGCGCCAGCGGTTTGCCGGTGACGATCAAGCCGTCGATCAAATCGAATTGGCCGAAGAACATCAGGCAGATCAGCAGCATCGCCGCGACCACCAGGCCCAGGGCGAAACAGGCGGAAAATTGCAGTAGCGAACGCATGGTCATTTCTCCAGTAAGAAAGGGCGCGACCCAGGCCGCCGCGCCCGACTCGATCACAGGTTGGCGGGGCTGGTCGGCGCGTTGCGGCCGACGCTGTACCAGTCGAGTTTGCGGGTCAGCACCATGACGCAGCCGAGCACACCGAAGACCAGGATCGAGCCCATCAGCAAGGCGTAATCCTCGGCGTTGAGCAGGCTGAACAGCAGGCCGTAGAGCGCGCCGAGCAAGGCGCCGAAGGCCGCGCCGCGGCGCCAGCTGTGCAGCACGTGGCTGACGTAGAAGCCGATCAGCGAGACGCAAGCCAGCGCCGAAAGCGCGTAGGCCAGGGCGAAGCCCATATGCTCGGACAGCGACAGCAACAACAGGTAGAACAGCGCCAACGACATCCCCACCAGGGCGTATTGCACCGGGTGCACGGCCATGCGCTTGAGCACTTCGAAGAGGAAGAACACGGCGAAGGTCAGGCCGATAAACAGCAGCGCGTATTTGATCGCCCGCTCGGTCTTCAGGTACTGGTCCACCGGGTCGACGAAGCTGACGCCGAAGGTGCGCGCCGAGAAGCCGTTGCAGTCGCTCTTGCTCACGCAGTCGTGCAGCACCTGCTCCAGATTGGTGGCGAAGAAGCTGGTCTGCCACTGCGCCTTGAAGCCTTCGGCGCCGACGTCGCGGCTGCTCGGCAGGTATTCGCCGACAAAACTCGGGTGCGGCCAATCGGACGTCAACTCGACACGGCTGTCGCGGCCCACCGGGATGATGCTCAGTTGCTCGGTGCCTTGCAGTTTGAGGTCGAAGGCGAATTCGAGCGTCTTGCCGCCCTGGCTATCCAGCGCCGGCAGCGGCGCATGCACGCCCTCACCGAAAAGCTCCTCGCCGGAGCCCGGTTCGAAGCCCAACTGCGCACCGTTGAAGGTCAGTTGCAGATCGTTGCTGATGCCGCGGATATCGCTGATGCCCACCGAGAGGAACGGCTTGTCGAATCGGTACAGCCCCAGGTCGTCGCCCAGACCGAGGCGCGCCGGCAACTTGAAGGCGCCGCTCAGCCGGTTGTCGCTGCGATAGAGCAAGGCCTCGTAGATGCCGCGGGCACGCAGTTCGGTGCCGACCTTGCCGTTGAGCACGAAACGCTCCGGCAGAAAATACAGGCGCCCGCTCGACTGGTGCTCTTGCATATAGCGCTCGCCGGTCTTGCTGTGGGTTTTCCACTCGTGCCAGACCTTGGTGTAGGGCATCACCAGAATCGGCCCGGTGATCTGCTGGCGATAGCTGGAACTGCGCGCGATGTCCTGCAGCACGCCCTGGCGCAGGTACTGCCGCTCGTTGACCAGGCCATCGATCATCGTCAGGGGGATCATCAGTAACAGGATCAACAGGGCGATAGCGCCCAGCTTGAACGCCAGGATACGGCTCATGGTGCGACTCTCCGGTGCAATTAAGGTAGCCAGAGTGTGCTCAGCCATTGCGGAGGCCGTGTGGAGCGAGGATGGCGATTCTGTGGAAACTGTGTGGCGCTCGCCCACAAGCCCGCTAACCGACCCGCGGGTGAGCCCGCGCTTAAGCGCGGAGATGTGAGCGAGCGCTCAGAACCGTTGATCGGCTGATATCGAACTCAAATTTTTCTGCACTAAAGTACTAAGTTGCCTGTCACTCACAAGGAGACAGGCGCTCTGCCACTGAAGATTTATCCAATCGGAGAGGGAACGGCAATGATCAATCGTAGATGGATCGGCGTAACGCCTGGCGCAAGCCGCCATAGCCACCTTATCGACAGCGCCGCCGGCATTGTCCCAGCCAATAGCGACCGCTTGCGTCGCCCCTCACCACCGGTCAGCCCTTGCCCCCAAAAGTCGCCGGAACCATCCGTATCCGCTAGCGCCTTATTCGACTGAACCCGCTGACGCGGTCACCCGCATTTACATCGTCCTTACCGCTTGGCATTGGCGCCGCCGTTGCGTCATGGCCGAGGCATATCCGGAGCACCGCATGCCCCAGTAACAGCATGGATCGCACAGGCGCCCCCCCTCGACGACGGCGTTATCGCTCGGCGCGCAGCAGCGCTGAAGATCGACCGCGGATCGAGGCTCCCAGGCATTGCAGCGGCATCCCTCCGACGCTGGAGGGATCGCTGTATTTCGCCACAAATTATTGATTTTATTGAATATTTTTTAACAAAAACGACAAACGGGCTTGGCTTTTTCGCCCAATACCCTAGGGTTTGCACAGCCGCATCCGGCGGCAGATAACAATCAAGGAGATAGGACATGCAACGAATTCAACGGACGACTTTGGCACTGCTGGTGATGACAGCAGGCCTGGCTCAGGCTCACGCCGCGGAGCAACCCAGCTTCTCCACACAGGCGCTGACGGCCACCCAGGAACAGGAACCTCTGCGCTACATCATCAAATACAAGGAACTGTCGCCGTCCCTGATGGGCAAGGCCGATCAGCCGGCACCGCTCAGCGCCGGCAAGTTCGAGCACCGCGCAGCGCAGCGGCTGCTCGACCAAGCCAATGCCAAAGCGCTGATGCACCTGGAAAAACAATCGGCCAGTGTCGCGCGCTTGACCCCCGGCCAGCTGAAGCAACTCAAGGCCAACCCCGCCGTGGCCTATATCGAACTCGACCCGCGCCGTTACCTGATGGCCGAACAAGTGCCCTACGGCATCCCGATGGTGCAGGCCGATCAACTGCCCGACAGCACTATTTCCAATATGAAGGTGTGCATCGTCGACAGCGGCTACGACCTCGGCCACCAGGATCTGCCCTCCGCCGGGATTACCGGCAACGACGGCTACGGCAGCGTCGACAGCGGCAACTGGTACACCGATGGCGACGGCCACGGCACCCATGTCGCCGGCACCATCGCCGCCTTGGGCGGTAACGATCTCGGCGTAGTCGGGGTGAGCCCGTCGGGCAACCTCGGCCTGCATATCGTCAAGGTGTTCAACGACAGCGGTAATTGGGCCTATGGCTCCGATCTGGTGATGGCCATCCAGCAGTGCCGCGACGCGGGCTCCACGGTGATCAGCATGAGCCTGGGCGGTGGCGCTTCGTCGACCACCGAACGCAACGCCATGGATGCGGCCTACCAG
Source organism: uncultured Pseudomonas sp. (assembly GCF_946885885.1). The sequence goes on along the minus strand of NZ_CAMPHN010000111.1, from coordinate 5,827 downwards.
AACGGCGTGCTGGTGGTCGCCGCCGCCGGTAACAGCGGCACCAGCAGCCTGTCTTACCCGGCGTCCTACGATTCGGTGGTGTCGGTGGCGGCGGTCGACAGCAACGGCAATCGCGCCTCGTTCTCCCAGTACAACAACCAGGTCGAAGTCTCCGCGCCAGGCGTGGGCGTACGCTCGACCACGCCCGGCAACACCTATGCGAGCTACAACGGCACCTCCATGGCCACCCCACATGTCTCGGCGGTCTATGCCCTGGTATGGAGCCGGCACCGCCAATGCACCGCGCAGCAGATCCGCAACGTGGTCAACCTGACCGCCCAGGACCGCGGCACCGGCGGGCGCGATGTCTACTACGGCTACGGCATCGTCAAGGCCAAGCTGGCCAGCGACCTGATCGACCAGCAAGGCTGCGACGCCAGTGGCGGTGGCGGCGGCAACGCCCAGGAGAAGACCTATAGCAACCTCGCGGCCGCGCGCGGTGCCTGGCTCTACCAGAGCGTCAACGTGCCCAGCGGCACCCAGCGTCTGGTCGTCAGCATCAGCGGCGGGAGTGGCGATGCCGATCTCTACACCCGCCTGGGCAGTCGACCGACCACCAGCCAATGGACTTGCCGGCCGTACAAGAACGGCAACCAGGAAACCTGCACCCACGAAAATCCGGCGGCGGGCACCTGGCATCTCGGCCTGCGCGCCTACTCGGCGTTCTCCGGGGTAACCCTGCACTGGCGTTACGAATAGCCAACCCGGCCCCAGGGCGGGCAAACTGCCCCGGGGCCCGATAGCGACCGCTCAACGCCGAAGCCGGCCCCGCCCATTTCTCGCCAGAGGCCCGCCATGCGTATCGCCGCCGCCCAATCCCTATCGGTTGCCGCCGACCTCGCCGCCAACGTCGACATCCACTGCCGCTTTATCGCCGCGGCCCAGGCGGCCGAGGTCGATATCCTGGTGTTTCCCGAACTGTCGCTGAGCGGTTACGAACTGCCGGCGCTGGGCAGCTGCATCGTGCATCCGCAGGGCGCCCTGCTCGCGCCCATTCGCCAATTGCTCGAAGGGGGCAGCATGACCGTGGTGCTCGGCGCACCCTTGCCGAGCGGTTCGCCACTGCCCTATATCGGCGCCATCAGCTTATTTCCCGATGGCCGCACCAACCTCTATTACAAACAGCACCTGGACCCCAGCGAAATGGCTTTTGCCAGCGAGGGCGCACGCGCTGCCGAGCGCCATGAGCTGGCCGGCGAATCCTTCGTGCTGGCGGTCTGCGCCGATACCAATCACCAACAACACGCGCAACGCGCCGCCGCCACGGGCGCCTCGCTGTACCTGGCCGGGGTACTGGTATCGCAGAAGGGTTACCCCCAGGATGCCGCCAACCTGCGTCGTTACGCCGCCGACTACGGCATGACCACCCTGCTGGCCAACCACGCCGGCCCGGCCGGGCCCTATATCTCCGCCGGCAGAAGCGCCATCTGGGCACCCGACGGCCAACTAGTGGTGGAAGCCCTCGGACCCGGCAGCTACCTGGTAATCGCACAAAAGGATGCGCACGGCTGGCAGGGCGAGCTACTTTCAATCGATGGTTGAGCCCGTCGCACAAACCGGGATATTTCCGTCAGCCGCGATATCCCAGCTATCGGCATACGGGTGATGGAGCGCCGGCTCGAATGCCGCTACGCTCAAGCGCAAATCGACGGTGCCCAAGCACAAGGAGCGCAACCCCATGTCCCATCCGATAAGTTGTAGTTGCGGCAAGCTCAAAGGCACGCTGGAACTGAACAACGGCCTCAACCGCGCCATCTGCTATTGCCGCGATTGCCAGGCCTTCGCCCGCTTTCTCGGCCGCGAGACGCAGGTCCTCGATAGCCGGGGCGGTACCGATGTCGTGCAAACCATTCCGAAGAATCTGGCGTTCACCGACGGCATCGAGCAACTGGCGTGCATGCGTCTTAGCGAAAAGGGCCTGCTGCGCTGGTACGCCCGCTGTTGCAATACGCCGATCGGCAATACCGCGCCCAATTACCAGCTGTCCTTCGTCGGTTTAGTGCATAACTGCCTGGGCTCGGCGCAGGCACCCCTCGATGAAACCTTCGGCCCGGTACGTACACAGGTCTACACCGACTGTGCCATCGGCGAGCCCAAACCCAAGGCGTTCGGCCTGCCGTCGGCCATGCTGCGCATCATTGCCCGGCTGCTCAAAACCCGCCTGGACGGCAGCTACAAGCACACGCCGTTCTTTATCCCCGGCAGCAACACGCCGATTGTCGAGCCCAAGGTGCTCAGCCCCGAAGAGCGGGCAGGCTTGACGGTTGCGGCGTAGCCGCCGATAGATGCCAAGGAGGGGTTGCCGCATGAGCGCGGTGCAGTCGAGGAGTATGCAATGAAGCAGGTGGTTATCGAAGTGGTCGAAATCGACCGGCATGCGCAGCAACTACTGGCCGCCTGCGGCCTGCCCACCGACGATCTGCAGGACCCGGCGAATCGACTGCGCCTGTTCGGCTGTAGAGGCGACGGCCATCTGCTCGGCCTGGTGGGCCTGGAAATGCATGGCCGCGATGTCCTGCTGCGCTCCCTGGCGGTGGCAGACGCGGCACGCGGCCAAGGGTTGGGGCAGTTGCTGGTGGCACATGCCGAACGGCATGCGGCGGCCCAAGGCGCGCAAACCCTCTATCTGCTCACCACCACGGCCGAGGCCTTCTTCAGCCAACGCGGTTACCGCCAGGCCGAACGCGCCACGGCGCCCCGGGCGATCGCCGCCACCCGGCAGTTCGCCGGCCTGTGCCCGGCGGCAGCGGCGTTCATGTGCAAGTCTCTACCGCGCTGAAACGCTACTCGCCGCGGATGTACTGTTCGAGCTGCTGAATCAGACTGGCCTGCTCGGCGATGGTCTCCTTGACCAGGTCGCCAATCGACAGCAGGCCGATCAATTCGCCTTCGGCCAGCACCGGCAGGTGGCGCAAATGCCGGTCGGTCATCAACTGCATGCAATATTGCAAGGTGTCGCGCGGGCCGATGGTAATCACGTCGGCGGTCATGATCTCGCTGATCTGCGCGCCGAACGCCGAGCGCTCCAGCAACGCCACCTTGCGCGCGTAGTCACGCTCGCTGACGATCCCGGCGAGGCGGCCGTGGTCCAGCACCACTAACGCACCGATGCCTTTTTCGGCCATCAATTTGACCCCATCGAGCACCGAGGTGGTCGGGCTGACGCTATAGACCGCAGCCTGGGGTTTGGCTCTGAGAATCTCGGCGACTGTTTTCATGCAGTGCTTCCTGTCTGGTCGTTTTTACTGTGGATGTCGGCAGCGCAAGGGCGCGGCGTAGGGATAGTAACCAACCCGGCAAGGGAATCAGAGCATCTGCGCGGTACTGGCGCAAGAAACTCGGCACCGGACGAGGAGCCTTATGCGCCACCGAGCGCCAGGCTCAGGCACGCCTCGACGCCGCCGTCGACGTTAGCGACGCGCAGTTCGCCACCATGCAGTTGCATCACTTCCTCGACGAAGTTCAAACCCAGGCCGGTGCTTTTGCGGCCGCTGCCGGGGCGCGGCAGCGAGTAGAAGCGTTCGCTCAGGCGCGCCAGGGCGTAGTCGGGAATCGCTCCGCCCTGGTTGAACAAGCGCAGTTCGATGCGCTCGCCATGCAACGCCGCATCGAAGCGGATCAGCCCGCCAGCCGGAGTGAAATCCAGGGCGTTATCGAGCAGGTTGGCCAGCGCCTGGCGCAGCAGAAAGCGTTCGCCGCGCACCTTCAAATCCACCGCCAGGCGATTCTCCACCTGCAAGCCGGCGTTTTCGATGCGCGCCATTTGCGCCTGCAACAGACTTTCGACCAGTTCATGCAGCGGCACCGCCACCTGCTCTTCCAGGCCTTGGCGTTGCTCGACCAGCGCCAGGTGCAGCAGACGCTCGATCAGTTGCTGCATGCGCGCGCTTTCCTGGTCGATATTGGCGACGAAGCGCTGGCGCTGTTCGCTCGGCATTTCGCCCTGGAGCAATTCGGCGGCGCCGCGAATCGCCGCCAGCGGGCTTTTCAGTTCGTGGGTCAGGGTGTGCACGTAGCGTTCGACGTAGGCCTTGCCTTCCAGCTCGGTGCGCATGCGCTCGACCGCATCGGCCAGTTGCGCCAGCTCGCCGCCGCGCAGGGCCGGCAACTCCGCGCGGCGGCCCTCGCTGACAGCCTGGGCATAACGAGTCAGGCGCCGCAGCGAGCCGCTCAGCCACCAGGACAGCAACCCGCCAACCAGCAGGCCGAGGCCGATCAGCCCGGCGCCGAGCCAGCTCAGGCGGCGCTGCGAACGCTCGATATAGGGCTGCAAGGCGCGATTCGGTTTGGCCACCGAGACCACGCCGATAATTTGCTCTCCATCTTTGATCGGCGCCGCCACGTACATCGTCGAAGAATCCGGGTCAGCGGCGTCCTGGGGAGTCGAGCGCGCGCCGTACTCACCGCGCAGGGTCAGGTAGACGTCATTCCAGCGCGAATAATCCTGGCCGACCGCATCGCCCGCGGAGTCGAGCAGGACAATGCCCTGGGCGTCGGTGACATAGATGCGGTGATTGACCTGGTTTTTTTCCAGGCCCCAGATATTCGCCTGCGGCTGGCGCCGGCCGTAGGCGCGCAGCACCTCGTGCAGACGGCTCTCGGACAGGTTGCCGGCCTTGAGGTCATCGCGCAGGAACTCGGCGAGCAGGTTGGCGGTGTCGACCAGGGTTTCCTCGGTGGACTGGCGCACGCCGGGGCGGATTTCCTCCATCACCGTGCTCAGCACGAAGTAGCCGGCCAGGCCGACGAAGAGGAAATACACCAGGAAGATGCGAATGCCCAATGGCATCAGCTGTGGCTCGGCGAGTAGCTGTAACCCAGGCCGCGGTGGGTCTGGATCGGCTCGGCGTCGGCGGCCACCGCACGCAGCTTGGCGCGCAGGCTTTTGATATGGCTGTCGATATTGCGCTCGTAACCGACATCGACGGCGACGCCCAGATGGTCGAGCAATTGCTCGCGGCTGAACACCCGCTCGGGTTGGCCGAGCAGGGTTTGCAGCAGGCGGAATTCGTGGCGGGTCAGGCTCAGCAACTGGCCGCGGTAGTGGATCTGTACTCGCTCGAGATCCAGCTGAAAGGGGCCGTTGGCGGCCGGCGCAGTCGCCTCGCGCGGGCCGACCGAACGCGGCCCGACCCGCTTAAGGATGGCCTTGACCCGCGCCGTCACTTCACGGGGGCTGAAGGGCTTGACCACGTAATCGTCGGCGCCGATTTCCAGGCCCACGACCCGGTCGATTTCCTCGTTGCGTGCGGTGAGGAAGATCACCGGCACCTCGGAGAAGCGGCGCAAGCGCTTGCACGCCTCGAAGCCGCTGATATCCGGCAAGCCGACATCGAGAATCAGCAGATCCGCCGGGCTGTGCTCCTGCAAAGCAAGGGCCTCCTGCGCCAGCGACAGCCAGGTGGTGCCGAAGCCTTCGGCTTGCAGGGCATAGATCAGGGTATCGGCGATCGCGGCTTCGTCTTCGACAATCAAAATATGCGGCATGGGCGTCCTGCTCGTGGGCAACTCGGCGAGGAGCCTGCGACAGCTGGCAACCTGCGTCAAGCGGGCTACACATACAGCTTGTAGCCTGGGTTGAGCACAGCGATACCCGGGAAACCCTTTCCCGGGTGTCGCTTCGCTCGACCCGGGATACGGATTACCTGTGTTTTAGCCCCGTAGCCTGGATGAAATCCGGGGAGCGATGCCGGCCGCACAACCTGCCCCCGGATCGCATCCGGGCTACACATACAGCTTGTAGCCTGGGTTGAGCACAGCGATACCCGGGACACCCTTTCCCGGGTGT
>NZ_CAMPHN010000110.1 GCF_946885885.1 uncultured Pseudomonas sp. | reverse complement strand
AATACGCCGCCACCTTCGACTTGACGGTGATTTTCCATTCCCAGGATTTCGACCTGGCCGAAGGCGGTCTGGCCCACGAAGGCCCGACCGCCAGCTTCCTCGGTTTGTCGGGCATTCCGGAAAGCGCGGAAACCGTGGCCCTGGCCCGCGACCTGCTGCTGGTCGAACAAAGTGGCGTGCGCGCCCACTTCAGCCAGTTGACCAGCGCCCGCGGCGCCCAGTTGATCGCCGATGCCCAGGCCAGGGGCTTGCCGGTGACCGCCGATGTCGCCCTGTATCAGTTATTCCTCACCGACGAGGCGCTGATCGATTTTTCCAGCCTGTATCACGTGCAACCGCCGCTGCGCACCCGCGCCGACCGCGACGGCCTGCGCGAGGCGGTGAAAAGCGGCGTGATCTCAGCCATCGCCAGCCACCACCAACCCCACGAGCGCGACGCCAAACTGGCGCCGTTCGGCGCCACCGAGCCGGGCATCAGCAGCGTGCAATTGCTTCTGCCCCTGGCCATGAGCCTGGTGCAGGACGGTTTGCTCGACCTGCCGACACTGCTCGCGCGCCTGTCCTGCGGCCCGGCCGACGCCTTGCGCCTACCCGCCGGACGCCTGGCCGTGGGCGCACCGGCGGACCTGGTGCTATTCGACCCGCAGGCCTCGACCCTGGCTGGCGAAAACTGGCATTCCAAGGGCGCCAACTGCCCCTTTATCGGCCATTGCCTGCCCGCCGCGGTGCGCTACACCCTGGTCGATGGGCATATCAGCTATCGGCTTGAGGACTAACAGGCCGTTGAAAAACGTAGACAAGGCAGGCAAGACAAGGCAAAAACGGCCGAAAAAGCAGAGTTTACTGCTGTAAATGAGCATTTTGAGGCCGTTTTTAACGCGGTATTGCCCACGTAGGTAGTTTTTCAACGGCCTGCTAACAGGGTCTGGAGATATAGAACGGCATAGCCCGTCGGGAATGGGCGCGGCCTCCTACAAGAGGTCGCACATGCAACGGTTAACTAGTCATAGCTTTGACTATAATGCGCGGCTTTCTCGTCTGGCCGCGGTCTACGTGGTCGGTTTTTCGTTTCAGTGTGGATAGCGTCTTATGCTCAGCATCAACAACCGCATCGCCGAAGAACTGGGCGTGCGCCCGCAACAGGTCGCCGCCGCCGTAGCGCTGCTCGATGAAGGCTCCACCGTGCCGTTCATCGCCCGTTACCGTAAAGAAGTCACCGGTAGCCTGGATGACACCCAGTTGCGTACCCTGGAAGAGCGTCTGCGCTACCTGCGCGAGCTCGACGATCGCCGCGCCAGCATCCTTGCCAGCATCGAGGAACAAGGCAAGCTGACCCCCGAGTTGAGCCGCGAGATCAACCTGGCCGATACCAAGACCCGCCTCGAAGACCTCTACCTGCCGTACAAACAGAAGCGCCGCACCAAGGGCCAGATCGCCCTGGAAGCCGGCCTCGGCGAACTGGCCGATGCACTGTTCGGCGACCCGAACCTGGACCCGGAAACCGAGGCCGCGCGTTTCGTCGATGCGGAAAAAGGCTTCGCCGATACCAAGGCTGTGCTCGAAGGCGCCAAATACATCCTGATGGAACGTTTCGCCGAAGACGCCAGCCTGCTCAGCAACCTGCGCAGCTTCCTCAAGGACAACGCCACCCTCAGCGCCCGCCTGGTGCCGGGCAAGGAGCAGGAAGGGGCGAAGTTCCGCGATTACTTCGAGCACGACGAAATCTTCAAGAACGCCCCGTCGCATCGCGCCCTGGCGATTTTTCGCGGGCGCAACGAAGGCTTTCTCAGCGCCAGCCTGAAAGTCGGCGACGAAACCGCCGGCACCATGCACCCCTGCGAAGGCATGATCGCCGAGCGCTTCGGCATCGCCAACCAGAACCGCGCCGCCGACAAATGGCTCGGTGAAGTGGTGCGTTGGACCTGGAAGGTCAAGCTCTATACCCACCTGGAAACCGACCTGCTCGGCGAGCTGCGCGAAGGCGCCGAAGACGAAGCCATTTCGGTGTTCGCACGCAACATGCACGACCTGCTGCTGGCCGCCCCGGCCGGCCCGCGCGCCACCCTGGGTCTCGATCCAGGCCTGCGCACCGGTTGCAAGGTCGCGGTGGTGGACGCCACCGGCAAGCTGCTCGATACCGCCACCGTCTACCCGCACGTGCCGAAGAACCAGTGGGACCAGACCATCGCCGTGCTCGCCGCGCTCTGCGCCAAGCACTCGGTGGATCTGATCGCCATCGGAAACGGCACCGCCAGCCGCGAGACCGACAAGCTGGCCGCCGAGCTGATCAAGAAATACCCCGGCCTGAAGCTGACCAAGGTGATGGTCAGCGAAGCCGGCGCCTCGGTGTATTCGGCCTCGGAACTGGCGGCCAAGGAATTCCCCGAGCTGGATGTCTCGTTGCGCGGCGCCGTGTCCATCGCCCGCCGCCTGCAGGACCCGCTGGCCGAGCTGGTGAAGATCGACCCGAAATCCATCGGCGTCGGCCAGTACCAGCACGACGTGTCCCAGCTCAAGCTGGCGCGCTCGCTCGATGCGGTGGTCGAGGACTGCGTCAACGCGGTCGGCGTCGATGTGAATACCGCGTCCGCCGCGCTGCTCGCGCGCATTTCCGGGCTCAATGCGACCCTCGCGCAGAACATCGTCGCCCACCGCGATGCCCATGGCGCGTTCAAGACCCGCGATGCCCTGAAAAAGGTACCGCGCCTGGGCGACAAGACCTTCGAACAGGCCGCAGGCTTTCTGCGCGTGATGAACGGCGACAACCCGCTGGACGCCTCCGCCGTGCACCCGGAAACCTACCCGCTGGTGCAGCGCATCGCAGCCGATACCGGCCGCGATATCCGCTCGCTGATCGGCGATGCGAGCTTCCTCAAGCGTCTCGATCCGAAGAAATTCACCGACGAGACCTTCGGCCTGGTGACCATCGGCGACATCCTCGCCGAGCTGGAAAAACCCGGCCGCGACCCGCGCCCGGAGTTCAAGACCGCCGAATTCCAGGATGGCGTCGAGACGCTCAACGACCTCAAGCCGGGCATGATGCTCGAAGGCGTGGTGACCAACGTCACCAACTTCGGCGCCTTTATCGATATCGGCGTGCACCAGGACGGCCTGGTGCATATCTCCGCGCTGTCGGAGAAATTCATCAAAGACCCGCACGAGGCGGTCAAGACCGGCGACGTGGTCAAGGTCAAGGTGATGGAAGTGGACATCCCGCGCAGCCGTATCGCGCTGTCGATGCGCATGGGCGACACGCCCGGCGAAAAGATCGACGGGACGCGTGGCGGGCAATCCCGTGGTGGGCAATCCCGCGGCGGCTCGCGGCCGCAGCCAAGCGCGCCACGCAACGAGCCGAAGCCGGCCGCTGCCAATGGCGCCATGGCCGCGCTGTTCGCCAATGCCAAGCAATTGAAGAAATAATCGGTAATAGAAATCCCCTCGTTCCCCGCCGCCACCGCGGCGGGGAACGGGCTGTCCCGCCCGCTATTTGTCATGTCGCTCTGGCGCAAGCCCACTGCGTCCAGCTATAACAAGCTTCCTCTGCCTCGGGTTATAAGGTTCCATCGACCGAGTGACCGTGCGTCCACGCCCGCCATCTCGCCCCCCTTGTAGAGCAGGTTATCCACCCCCATATTGGGGCGACCGATGCGTGAAGGAATGCAATCTTGAGCGACCAGTTTTCCGCCCGCTTGGCCCTGATGGGCGAGCGCGCCAACCTTTCCCTGCTTGCTCAATGCCTACACGGTATCGAGCGCGAATGCCTGCGGGTCGACGCCGACGGCCAGCTTGCGCTAACGCCGCACCCGGCAGCCTTGGGCGCGGCGTTGACCCACCCGCAGATCACCACGGATTATTCCGAGTCGCTGCTGGAGTTCATCACCCCCGCCGAAGCAGACCCCGCGACCACCCTCGCCGACCTCGACGCGATCCACCGCTTCGCCTACAGCAAGCTCGACGGCGAATACCTGTGGAGCCCGTCGATGCCCGGCCGGTTGCCCGAAGAAGAGCAGATTCCCATCGCCCGCTACGGCAGCTCGCATATCGGCCAGCTCAAGTACGTCTACCGCAAGGGCTTGGCCCTGCGTTATGGCAAGACCATGCAGTGCATCGCCGGTATCCATTACAACTTCTCCCTGCCCGAACGGCTCTGGCAATTGCAGCAGCAGGCCGAAGGCGACACCAGCAGTGCACGGGATTACCAGTCGGCGCGCTATATCGCGCTGATCCGCAATTTCCGCCGTTACAGTTGGCTGTTGATGTATCTGTTCGGCGCCTCGCCGGCGATCGATGCGGGCTTTCTGCGTGGCCGCCCGCACCAGCTGCAACAGCTCGATGCCGACACCCTGTACCTGCCCTACGCCACCAGCCTGCGCATGAGCGATCTGGGCTACCAGAGCGAAGCCCAAGCCGGCCTGACGCCCTGCTACAACGACCTGACCAGCTACACCGATAGCCTTCGCCAGGCCGTCGGCACGCCTTACCAGCCCTATGTCGATATCGGCAGCAAAAAGGATGGCGAGTGGCTGCAACTCAACACCCACATTCTGCAGATCGAAAACGAGTACTACTCGAATATCCGCCCCAAGCGCGTGACCTACAGCGGCGAACGGCCGATCCAGGCGCTGATGGCCCGCGGCGTGCAATACATCGAAGTGCGCTGCCTGGATATCAACCCGTTCCTGCCGCTGGGTATCGACCTGACCGAAGCGCGCTTTCTCGATGCCTTCCTGTTGTTCTGCGCCCTGCAGGACAGCCCGCTGCTGGAAAGCGGCGAATGCCACGCCTGCACCGCGAACTTCCTGACCGTGGTCAAGCAAGGTCGCCAGCCCGGCCTGCAACTGCAGCGCGGCGGCCAGCCCGTCGCCCTGCAGAACTGGGCCGAGGAGTTGCTCGAACGTATCGAACCGCTGGCCGAACTGCTCGACCGCAGCCGGGAGGGCGATGAGCATCGCCAAGCGCTACAGGCGCAACGCGATAAGGTCGCTGACGTCAGCCTGACACCGTCGGCCCAGGTGCTCGCGCAATTGCAGCAAGGCGAAAGCTTCAGCCAATTCGCCCTGCGCCAGAGCAAGCAGCATGCCCAGTACTTCCGCAGCAACCCGCTGAGCGCAGAGCAGCAGACGGCCTTCGAGGCGGCCGCGGCGAAATCCCTGGCCGAGCAGGCCGACCTGGAAGCGCTAAACGAAGGGAATTTCGACAGCTTCGCCGCTGCCTATCAAGCCAGTATCCTGGCCATCGGCAATTCGTGAGGTGCCTCACAAAAGCATTAGAAGGTCGTATCGAAGCATCGGACATCGTGGCAAAGCGCAACTAGCATAGAAGCAAGGATCACCACGAGCGCGCGCCATGGACTCAGACGCCAACCGTTACAACGATCAGCAGTGGAGCCTGGAAAGCCTTAACAAGGCTTACCAGCAAGGCTATATGGCCGGTCTCACCGGGCAATCCATCACCGCCCACGAGTACAATGCGGACGTGCTGGCAGCCGCCTGGGAAGCCGGCTGGGACGACGGCCGCGAACAGTACCTGCTGCACAAGCGACGAAGCGCTTGATCCCTTCGCGCGGGCTGGCCAGCCCGCGCGCCTTTCGCCGCCTCCGCCAGCTACAGCGCCTTCTCGAACACCTTGGAATTGCGCTGGAAGTTGTACAGCGAAGCCCGTGCCGCCGGCAGGCGGTCGACGCTGCTGGGCACGAAGCCGCGCTCGCGAAACCAGTGGGCGGTGCGGGTGGTCAACACGAACAGGGTTTTCAGACCCTGGGCGCGTGCACGCTCTTCGATGCGTTCGAGCAATTCGTCGCCGCGCCCGCCGTGGCGGTAGGCCGGGTTGACCGCCAAACAGGCCAGCTCGCCGAAGTCCGAATCGGCGATCTGATAGAGCGCCGCGCAAGCGATGATCATGCCGTCGCGTTCGACGATGCTGAACTGGCCGATCTCACGCTCCAACACTTCGCGCGAACGGCGCACCAGGATGCCCTGCTCCTCAAGGGGGCTGATCAGCTCGATCAGGCCGCCGACATCGCCGATATTCGCCTCGCGCAAGGACTCGAATTGCTCCTGATCGACCAGGGTGCCGCCGCCGTCGCGGGTGAACAGCTCAGTGAGCAAGGCGCCGTCCTCGGCGTAGCTGACGATATGCGCGCGCTTGACCCCGCCGCGGCAAGCCTGGGCGGCGGCGTCGAGCAATTCGCCCTGGTAGCTGCTACCGAGCCGCGCCAGATAGGCCGGTACCTGTTGCGGGCGCAGTTCGCGCACCAGTTTGCCATCCTCGTCGAGCAAACCACGCTCGGCGCTGAACAGCAGCAGCTTGTCGGCGCCCAGATCGATGGCGGCGCGGGTGGCGACGTCTTCGCAGGCCAGGTTGAAAATCTCCCCGGTCGGCGAATAACCCAGCGACGACAGCAGAACGATGCTGCGTTCGTCGAGCAGACGGCCGATGCCCTTGCGGTCGACCCGCCGCACTTCGCCGGTATGGTGATAATCGACGCCGTCGACCACGCCGATCGGCCGCGCCGTGACCAGGTTGCCGCCGGCCACGCGCAAGCGCGAACCCTGCATCGGCGAAGCGGCCATATCCATCGATAAGCGCGCCTCGATGGCGATGCGCAACTGGCCGACCGCATCGATCACGCACTCCAGCGTCGGCCCATCGGTCACCCGCAGGTCGCGGTAGAAGTGCGGCGTCAGCCCGCGTGCGGCCAGGCGCGCCTCTATTTGCGGGCGCGAGCCGTGCACCAGCACCAGGCGCACGCCCAGGCTGTGCAACAGCACCAGGTCGTGAACGATATTGCCGAAATTCGGATGGGCGACCCCCTCGCCCGGCAGCATCACCACAAAGGTGCAGTCGCGATGGGCATTGATATAGGGGGACGCATGGCGAAGCCAATTGACGTAGTCGTGCATGTAGAAACAACCTGTGAGTCGTGTGAAACGCATGAAGGGGGCGCGCCAAGGCGCCAGACGAACAGCCGATAGCAGCGGTGTTATCGTCGCAATTGCAGCAGCATCACGCGTTCTCTCCTCCGAGGTTCACAGGCCGGGAGTTCATAGGCCATCGCCGGCCGGGTTCAGGCAATAGTGCCCGATCAATTCACGTAGCAGACGCAAGGTCGGCTCGATTCGTGACATTTCCAGGTATTCGCCGGGCTGGTGGGCGCAATCGATATCGCCCGGGCCGAGCACCAGGGTATCGCAGCCCAGCCGCTGAAGATAAGGCGCTTCGGTGGCAAATGCCACCGAAGCCGCGGTATGTCCGGTCAGGCGTTCGGCAATGCGCACCAGTTCGCTGTCGGCACGCTGCTCGAACGGCGCCACGCTGGGGAACAGCGGAGCGAAGTCGATGCGTACTTGATGACGCTCGGCCACGGGTTGCAGCTTCTGCCGAATGGCCGCGCGCAACGCCTCCGGCTGCATGCCCGGCAACGGGCGCAGATCGAACTCCAGGGAACACTGCCCGCAGATACGATTGGGGTTGTCGCCGCCATGGATACAGCCGAAGTTCAGCGTCGGTTGCGGCACGGTGAATTGCGCATTGTTGAACTCGGCCTGCCATTGGCTACGCAAGCCGCGCAGTTCGAGCATCACATCCTGCATCGCTTCCAGGGCGCTATGGCCCAAGGCTGGATCGGAGGAATGACCGCTCTGGCCGAGGATATCGATGCGCTCCATCATGATGCCCTTGTGCAGGCGGATCGGCCGCAAGCCGGTCGGCTCGCCGATCACCGCGGCGCGCCCCAGGGGCCTGCCGGCGTCGGCCAGGGCACGGGCGCCGGCCATCGAGCTTTCCTCGTCGCAGGTCGCCAGGATCAGCAAGGGTTGCCGGAAACGCTGCGTCAGCAAGGGTTGCACTGCCTCGATGACCAAAGCGAAGAAGCCCTTCATGTCGCAACTGCCCAAGCCGACCCAACGGCCATCGATCTCTGTGAGCTTGAGCGGATCGCTCCGCCACAAGGCTTCATCGAAGGGCACGGTGTCGCTGTGCCCGGCCAACACCAAGCCACCGGGGCCGCTGCCATAGCTGGCGAGCAGATTGAACTTGCCGGGGCTGACCTGTTGGATCTCGCAGGCGAAACCGAGGTCGCCGAGCCAGCTCGACAGCAGGTCGATCACCGCGCGGTTGGATTGGTCCAGGGACGCCTGGGTGCAACTCACCGAAGGCGCTGCGATCAGCGCGGCGAACTGTTCTTGAAAGGAAGGCAAAGGCATCGGCGGTCTCCGCGGGCGAGGGCCCATGATAGAGCCAACGCCGACGCAGAGGGAACCGTAATGCGGGACTAACAGGCCGTTGAAAACTACCTACGTTGCCGATACTGCGTTAAAAACAGGCTCGGAAGCCGCTTGCGGCTAACGCGCTTCAGCGCAGCCCGTAGGGTGAGCGAAGCGAGTAATGCTCATTTACAGCTCGTAAACTCGAGTGCGAGCCCAGTCCGCTTCCTCGCCTGTTTTTGCCTTGTCTCGGCTGCCTCGCCTACATTTTCAACGGCCTGTTAACTCAGAGGAAAATACCGCGCAACACGAAGAAGAACAGGATCGCCAAAACCGCACCGACCGGCAGGGTGATCAACCAGGACATGAAGATCTTGCCGATCACGCCCAGGTTCAAGGCGCCGATACCGCGCGCCAGACCGATGCCCAATACCGCCCCCACCAGGGTGTGGGTGGTGGAGACCGGCAAGCCGATGGCCGAGGCGCCGACCACGGTGGTGGCGGTGGCCAGTTCGGCGGCGAAACCACGACTCGGAGTCAACTCGGTGATCTGCTTGCCGATGGTGGCGATCACCTTGTAGCCGTAGGTGGCCAGACCGATGACGATACCCACGGCGCCGAGCAGCAGCACCCAGTTCGGCAACGCCGCCTTGGCGCCAACGGCTTCGCCGCCGGACTGGATCACCCCGACGATGGCCGCCAGCGGGCCGACCGCGTTGGCCACGTCGTTGGAACCGTGGGCGAAGGCCATGGAGCAGGCGGTGAAGATCATCAGCACGGCGAACACTTTTTCCACACTGGCGTAGTGGAAGTCCTTATCCGCTTCGATGTCGATCTTGATCCGGCTGAGCAAAGCGATACCCAACAGCATGACCAAGATGCCGACCCCTGCCGCAAGGAAGAAGCTTTCACTGCCGGAGAGATTCAGACCGATATGCTTAAGTCCCTTGGTCATGGTCATGATGCTGACCATAAAGCCGGTGGCGAACATATACAGCGGCACGAAACGCTTGGCGTTCTGGAAGGGCTGATCGGTATCGATGATCAGCTTCTGCACGCTGATGAACAGGCCGAAGGCGACGATCCCGGAGAGCAGCGGCGAGATCACCCAACTGGCGACGATGGGGCCGACACCCGCCCAATGCACGGCATCCATCGAGACGCCGACCGCGGCGAAGCCGATCACCGCGCCGACGATCGAGTGGGTGGTCGAGACCGGCCAGCCCTTGGTCGAGGCGATCAACAGCCAGGTGCCGGCCGCCAGCAAGGCTGACATCATGCCCAGGACCATCAGGTCCGGGGTGATCATCGAGGCATCGACGATGCCACTCTTGATGGTCTCGGTGACCTCGCCGCCGGCCAGGTAAGCACCGGCGAATTCGAAGACCATGGCGATCAGAATCGCCTGTTTGATGGTCAGCGCGCGCGAGCCGACCGAGGTGCCCATGGCGTTGGCCACATCGTTGGCGCCCACGCCCCAGGCCATGAAAAAACCGAAGAGGCAGGCGAGCAGCAGAAGTACGAGGCCGTAGTCCGCAATCAAAGACATAAGTAATTAATCCGTAGATTCCAGAAAGAACACTGGCGCTTAGCGCGCCAGCAGTTGCTCCAGTCGGTTACCGACGCGCTCGGCGCGATCGGCTACATCACCAATCCACTCGATGATTTTATAGAGGAACATCACGTCGACCGCAGGAAGGTCCTTTTCCAGCTTGAACAGCGCCCGACGCACATCGATTTGCATGACGTCGGTGTCGCGTTCGATTTGCTCCAACTCTTCGACCATGGACTCGACCAGCGCCGCCTCGCGGCCGCCGAAGCCGGTTTCCAGCAATTCGTCCAGTTCGTTCATCGCCTTCAGCGCCTGGGCGCTGGCATCCACGGTGCGCTGCACGAAGGCGCGCATCAGCGGCTGCAGCGCCAGCGGGATGGCCATTTCGCGGCCGAGCATCAAGCCGGCGATGTCCTTGGCGCGATTGGCCACTTTGTCCTGTACACTCAGCAGCTCAAGCAGATCCGAACGCGGTACTGGTAAAAACAAACTCTTGGGCAGGTGCAAGCGCACGCTCTTCTTGAGCTTATCGGCCTCATCCTCCAGCCGCGCCATATCCTGTTGCACCTGCTGCACTTTGGCCCAATCCTCGGCCATCACGGCTTCGAAAAACGGCAGCAGATTCGCTGCGCACTCATGGGCTTTGGCGAAGTGCTTCTGCATCGGCCCGATGGGCGAGCGGCCGAACAGGCTGGCAAACGGATTGATTGGCATCAGGGTGAACCCCAGTTTTGAGAAGGCGCCAAGTATACGGCTCGCTCCCGCGACTCGCCAGCTCAGGTAATCGGACTGTCACAATCTCATAGTAGGCGCTCAAGCTCACCATCATGAACCCCACCATCATGAACAAAGAAACCGAAATCAAACTGCGGGCCAGCCGCGAAACCCTGGCAGCCCTGCGCGATCACCCCTTGCTGAAAAAGCGCAACAAGAGCGGCTGGGAACAGCGCGATCTGTTCAACCAGTACTTCGATACGCCGGCGCGCGACCTGGCCAGGGCCAAGGTCGCACTGCGTTTGCGCCGCGATGGCGATGCCGTTATCCAGACCTTGAAAACCCGTGGGCAAAGCGTCGCCGGCCTGTCCGAACGCAACGAGTGGGACTGGTATCTGGAAAGCGCCGAGCTGGACCTCGGCAAGCTCGACGACAGCTGCTGGCCGGCGGCGCTGGCGGACCTCGACAAAAGCCTGTTGCAGCCGATCTTCACCACCGACTTCGTCCGCCAGCGTGCCGATATCGCCTGGGGCCGCGGTAAAGCCAAGGTGCAGATCGAAGCCGCCCTGGACCTGGGCAAGGTCATCGCCGGCGAAGGCGAAGAAGAAATCTGCGAACTGGAGCTGGAGCTGCGCCAGGGCGAGCCCGAAGCGTTGCTCGAACTGGCCGCCGAGCTGGCCGCCGATCTGCCGCTGATGCCCTGCGATATCAGCAAGGCCGAACGCGGTTATCGCCTGTTCGATTCAGGCAGCTATAGCCTCAGCCTGTCCGCACCACAGCTCAGCGCCGAACTGAGTCTGGACGACAGCGTCGCCGCCCTGGCCTGGCATCTGCTCGGCAGCAGCCAGCGTCTGGCCGAACAATACCGCTTCAATGGCCACTGGCGCCTGCTGGTCGAGTGGCTGGAACAGTTGATTGGCTTGCGCGCATTGATCGCCAGCCTCGGCCAGGCGGCGCCGCGCAGCAGCAGTAGCGAACTGCGCCAGACGCTCGATGCCCTGCTCGCCGATTGGCGCCCGCGGCTACACGCCGGCCAGCTCGACGATGCCGTACGCAAGGCCGCACCGGCGCTGTTCGCCGCCGAACTGCAGGGAACCCGCTGGGGCCAGTTCTCGCTGAACAGTTCGCGCTGGCTGCTCGCCCGCGGCTGGACCGTCGCCCGTAACAACCGCGGCAATCGCCAAGGCGCGGCGCCGCTGGGCAGCTGGCTGCCGACCTCGATCGCCACAGAAGGCCAGGAGCTGCAACTCAAGCGCTATCAGCAGCAACCGGAAGACCTCGCCGAGCAGTTGCCGCGCATCGAGCGCCTGCTGGTCTGGCTGCGTCTGGCGCGGAGCATTCTGGAGGTGCCGGAGGTCGACCGCCTGTATGGCGAATTGAGCAAGCTGAGCGAGCTGGCGCAACAGGCCATCGATCCCGAGACATTGGCCGCACGGCAAGCCCAGGCCCATACTGTGGCAACGTTGAAAGCCTGGCGTGCATTGGTGAAGTAAGCCGCAAGCCAATGTGGCGTTTATGCGTTGGCGCGCAACAGTCTTTGCGCCAGCGCTTTAAACTTGGCGTCTACTGCCCTGCCTGCGAGGAGCCCCATGTCTGCATTAGCCGCGAACGCCCCTGATCGCCTGTTGGATCTCAACGACCTGCTGCGCGAGCTGATCGCCCAGGGCAAGGTCGCCCAGGACAGCGCCGAGCAATGCCTGACCATCCGCCGTAGTGCGGTGAACAACCAGCAGCACCCGTTGGAGTTTCTCGCCGCGCAGCACCTGGACGACCTCAGCCGTCCCGGCAAAACCCTCGATTTGGAATACCTCACCACCTGGCTCGCGGAGTTCGCCGGCCAACCGTACCTGCGTATCGACCCGCTGAAGATCGACGTCGCCGCCGTCACCCCGCTGATGTCCTACGCCTTCGCCCAACGCCACAAGATTCTCGCCGTGGCGGTGGACAGCGACAGCGTCACCATCGCCAGCGCGCAGCCGCTGATGCGCAGCTGGGAAGCCAACCTGACCCACGTGCTCAAGCGCCCGATCAAGCGTGTGGTGGCCAACCCGCTGGACATCCAGCGTTTCACCGTAGAGTTCTATCGCCTGGCCAAATCGGTCAGCGGCGCCAGTGCCGGCGATGGCAAGATCAGCGGGGTCGGCAACTTCGAGCAATTGCTCAGCCTGGGCGCCCAGGACCAGGAACCGGACGCCAACGACGCGCATATCGTCAATATCGTCGACTGGTTGTTTCAGTACGCCTTCCAGCAGCGCGCCAGCGATATCCATATCGAACCACGCCGCGAGCAGGGCAGCGTGCGCTTTCGTATCGACGGCGTGCTGCACACCGTCTACCAGTTCCCACCGCAAGTGACCATGGCCGTGGTCAGCCGCCTGAAGAGCCTGGGACGGATGAACGTCGCGGAAAAACGCAAACCCCAGGACGGCCGGGTCAAGACCAAGACCCCGGACGGCGGCGAGGTCGAGTTGCGCCTGTCGACCTTGCCCACCGCCTTCGGCGAGAAGATGGTGATGCGGATCTTCGACCCGGAAGTGCTGCTGAAAAGCTTCGACCAACTAGGCTTCTCACCGGACGACTTGAAACGCTGGCAAAGCATGACCGGCCAGCCCAACGGCATCATCCTGGTGACCGGGCCGACCGGTTCGGGCAAGACCACCACGCTTTACACCACGCTCAAACAGCTGGCCACCGACGAGGTCAACGTCTGCACCATCGAGGACCCGATCGAAATGATCGAAGGCGCCTTCAACCAGATGCAGGTACAGAGCAATATCGACCTGACCTTCGCCAGCGGCGTGCGCGCCCTGATGCGCCAGGACCCGGACATCATCATGGTCGGCGAGATCCGCGATCTGGAAACCGCCGAGATGGCGATCCAGGCCGCACTGACCGGCCACTTGGTGCTATCCACCCTGCACACCAACGACGCGCCCAGCGCCATCACCCGTCTGCTGGAACTCGGCGTACCGCATTACCTGCTCAAGGCCACGTTGCTCGGGGTCATGGCTCAGCGCCTGGTGCGCACCCTGTGCCCGCACTGCAAAGCGCCGCATGAACTGAGCGAAGACGACTGGCAAAGCCTGACCAAGCCCTGGAACGCACCGCTGCCGACCGGCGCGCAGCGCGCCGTGGGTTGCCTGGAATGCCGCGACACCGGCTACCGCGGCCGCGCCGGGGTTTACGAAATCATGCTGATCAACGATGCGATGAAGCCGCTGATCAGCGCCGACACCGACTTGATCGCCCTGCGCCGCCATGCGTTTAAAGACGGCATGCGCAGCCTGCGCCTGTCCGGCGCGCAAAAAGTCGCCGCCGGCCTGACCACAATCGAGGAAGTGCTGCGGGTGACTCCGCAGAGCGAGCAGAAATAGCGAGCGGGCGCTCCCGCGATTGCGCTTCGACCCCTAACCGCGGGCCGCCAGCGTCGCCATCTGTTGTGGCTGGCAATCCAAATAAGCCGAGCCCTGCATCCAGCGCCGGTCGGAATGCCAGGCGAAGAGAAATTGCCCGCCCTTGAGTTGGTCGACCACCATCCGCGCCACTTCCGGACGCACCGCCGGGCATCCCAGGCTGCGCCCGATACGCCCCT
>NZ_CAMPHN010000109.1 GCF_946885885.1 uncultured Pseudomonas sp. | reverse complement strand
GTTGATCATCATCTTGCTACTTGCGCTAGAGGAGGAGTCCATATACGGGCTACCTGAGCGATGCTAGTCGACGTAGGGCGGGTGCAACCCGCCGTGCCTTGCCTGTGCCCTGGCGGGTTTCACCCGCCCTACGAGTTCGCAGGCATTGCGAATAAACATGGGGCCTACAAGCGCATCGAGGCTCAAGCGATGCGGAATTGCTCGGCGCTGTGATTCAGCGCCTGGACTTGCACGGACAAGCCCTTGGTGTGCTCCTCCAGGGTCATGCGCAGGCTTTTGGTTTCGCCGGTATGGACGTTGATGTCCTCGATTTTTCGTGCGATGTCTTCGGTGGTCGCGGAGATTTCTTCTATCGCCACCACCACCTGATGCATTTCCGCGGTCAGGTGTTCCATCGACTGGGTGATGTCGTCGATCGCCACGGCCGCCTCGCCGGCATGGCGTTCGCCTTCCGACGCCAGTGTCAGGCCGCTGAGCATCAGTTGATCCATGCGTTCGGTCTGGTTTCTCAGGTCGTCGACGATGCTCGCGATATCGGTGGTGGCGGTGACGGTTTTCTGCGCCAGGGAGCGCACCTCGTCGGCCACCACCGAGAAGCCGCGGCCCGCTTCGCCGGCGCGCGCCGCTTCGATGGCGGCATTCAGCGCGAGCAGGTTGGTCTGTGCGGCCAGGCTGTTGATCACGTCGATGATGCCGGTGACCTTGGTGCTCGATTGGGTGAGCAGGGTGACCTGGGCATGGGTGGTCTGGATCAGCTGCGACAGGTTGCGCATGCTGGCGACGCTGTCGCCGATCACCTTGGCACCGGTGCGCGCGGAGTTGCAGGCGGTTTGCGTGGAGTTGCCGACCTCGGTGGTCTGCCGTGCCATCTCGTTGACCGTCGCCGAGATCTGCTGCGAGGCGGAGGCCGCCTGCTCGGTCTGCATTTCCACCTGGTTGCTGTTCTCGCCCATGCGCGTCATCGCTTCGCACAGGTAGGTGTGTAACTCGGTCAGATGATGATTGCCGTCGACCACCTGGCGAATCACATTGGCGATGCCGTCGGTCATCTGGTTCGACGCGGCGCCGAGCTGATTGAACTCGTCGTTGGGGTTGCGGCCGATCGCCAGTTTGGCGGTGAGGTTGCCGGTGGCGACCTTGGAGAGCAGCTCGATCACATCGTGCAGCTGCGCCATCAGGGTGCGCGACGCCTGGCTCAGGGTGATCAACATGAACAGCGAGACGCCGACGAAGGTCAAGCCCATCATCCACCGCGCCGTGCCGCGCGCCTGTTCGGCCTGCTGCGCGGTGCTGACGAGAATGCCCTCTTCGAGCATCAGGTTCTGCTCGTCGATGCGTTGTTCGATTTGCTGGCCCAGGCGCTCGAGTTGTTGCTCGATCTCGTAGACCTGCAGGATCAGCGCATCGGTTTTGGCGAATTCCTGGGCGAAGGTCGCCACCGCCTGGCCGACCTTGTTTTCCCGCCAATCCAGCTCTTCGATCTTGGCGTCCATTTCCTTGATGGCGGCATGCACCTTTTGCGCGAAGGCGACATTGAAGGTGGCGAGATAATCGCGCTGGTTGCTCACCGCCGCGGCGATGTAGTCGCGGATCAAGCCCAGGTTGATACCTTCCAGTTCCGTCGAACTGGCGGCCATGCTGGCGCGCTGGCCCTGAAAGGGGGTGAGGCCGAGCTGTCGCGACAACTCCAGCCATTTCTTCTCCAGGGCGATTTCGTCCTGGATCAATTGATCGATCTGCGCTGCGCTTTGCTCGATCGCCGTATCTCCCAAGCCTTGCGCCTGGGCGGCGAAGCGTTGCGAACGCTCCTGCAATGCGGTCAATCCGCTTTGAAAGTCCGCTTCGGTCTCCGGGGTGAGGGCTTTTCGCGCAACACCGAGCTTCAGCCAGTGGTTCATCAAGGTGATGGCGGCGGCGGAGTAGGCCGTGGCGTTTTCCCGCGCGTGCTGGGCGTCGTTCAGGCGTTGGCCGGCCCAATAGGACGAAGCCGTCATCGCTGCCAGGCTGAGCAGGGTGATGGCGATCAGCAGGCGAAATTTTTGTTTCCAGGATAGGAACAGCTGCACGGTAACTCCTCGCCACTTCAGGTGGCTTGTTCTCGGGAATCGGCAGATCGTGGAGCAACTTTAGGTCGGGGTGCCGGCTCGACCGCTCATAGAAGCTCATAGAAACAGTAGCTCAATGCCCCAGTAGAGGTTTCAGCGGGAGCGGCTGCGTTGGCCGACCGAAAAAAAACCTTGGCGACCATCCGCCCGGCGCCGCTGGGCGTAGGGCTGCGCGCCGGCTATACTCAGCGACTTTTTCCAGCCGCCAGACCTTGGTAGACCATGACTGAGTCCGTGCTCGACTATATGACCCGCCTGGGGCAGGCCGCCCGCCAGGCTTCCCGGGTGATCGCCGGTGCCAGCACCGCGCAGAAGAACCAGGCCCTGCAAGCCGCCGCCGCCGCTCTGGATGGCGCTCGCGCCGAACTGAGCGCGGCCAACGAACTGGACCTGGCCGCCGGCCGGGCGAACGGTTTGGACGCCGCGCTGCTCGACCGCCTGGCCCTGACTCCGGCGCGTATCGACGGCATGATCGAAGGCCTGCGCCAGGTCGCCAGCCTGCCCGATCCGGTCGGTGCGATTCGCGATATGAGCTACCGCCCGTCGGGTATTCAGGTCGGCAAGATGCGCGTGCCCCTGGGCGTGATCGGCATCATCTACGAGTCGCGCCCCAATGTGACCATCGATGCCGCCAGCCTGTGCCTGAAATCCGGTAACGCGACCATTCTGCGCGGCGGTTCGGAAGCCATTCATTCCAATCGCGCCATCGCCGCCTGCATCCAGCGCGGCCTGGCCGTTGCCGGTCTGCCCGCGGCCGTGGTGCAGGTGGTGGAAACCACCGACCGCGCCGCCGTCGGTGCGTTGATAACCATGCCCGAATTCGTCGACGTGATAGTGCCGCGCGGCGGCAAGGGTTTGATCGAGCGCATCAGTCGCGACGCGCGGGTGCCGGTGATCAAGCACCTGGACGGCATCTGCCATGTCTATGTCGATGCCCTGGCGGACCTGGACAAGGCGCGCGGCATCGCCTTCAACGCCAAGACCTACCGCTATGGCATCTGCGGGGCGATGGAAACCCTGCTGGTCGATCAGGCGGTGGCCGCGGCCTTCCTGCCGGGCCTGGCGCAGATGTTCGTGGAAAAGGGCGTCGAACTGCGCGGCTGCGAACGCACCCGGGCGCTGATCCAGGCAGCGCCCGCGAGCGAAGAGGATTGGAGCACCGAGTACCTGGCGCCGATTCTGTCGATCCGCGTGGTCGATGGCCTGGATCAGGCGATCGAGCACATCAACCGGTACGGTTCGCACCACACCGACTCGATCGTCACCGAGCATCAGGGCCATGCCCGGCGTTTCCTCGCCGAGGTCGACTCCAGCTCGGTGATGCTCAATACCCCGACCTGCTTCGCCGACGGCTTCGAATATGGCCTGGGCGCCGAGATCGGCATCTCCACGGACAAGCTGCACGCCCGTGGCCCGGTCGGTTTGGAAGGCCTGACCTGCGAGAAATATGTGGTGATCGGCGACGGTCAGCTGCGCGGGCAGAATGGCTAAAAAGATCGGCATCCTCGGCGGCACCTTCGATCCGGTGCATATCGGCCATTTGCGTAGCGCCCTGGAAGTCGCCGAGTTCATGCAGCTCGACGAGTTACGCCTGATCCCCGCCGCGCGGCCGCCCCATCGCTCCACGCCGCAGGTCAGCGCCGCCGACCGCTTGGCGCTGGTCGAGCTGGCGGTGGCGGGGGAGCCCTTGTTGCGGGTGGACGACCGCGAGCTCAAGCGCGAACGGCCGTCCTACAGCATCGACACCCTGGAGTCGCTGCGCAGCGAGTTGGCCGCGGACGATCAGCTGTTTCTGTTGCTGGGTTGGGACGCTTTTTGCGGCCTGCCGGGCTGGCACCGTTGGGACGAGTTGCTGCGGCACTGCCACATCCTGGTACTGCAACGCCCGGATGCCGACAGCGAAGCGCCGGAAGCACTGCGCAACCTGCTGGCGGCGCGCAGCATCAGCGACCCACTGACCCTGCAAGGGCCGGCGGGGCAGATTTCATTTATCTGGCAGACCCCGCTCGCGGTGTCCGCCACCCAGATCCGCGCGCTGCTGGCGAGCGGAAAGTCGGTACGCTTTCTGCTGCCCGACGCGGTTCTGGCCTATATCAACGCGCACGGGCTGTACCGTGCGGCGAATTGAACACGAGGCAAACGAGTTACTTATGACGACGCAAAAAATGCTCAGCGAAGATTTGGTCAAGCTGGCCATCGCTGCCCTGGAAGACATCAAGGCGCAAGACATCACCACCATCGATGTGCGCGACAAGACCAGCATCACCGATTTCATGGTGATCGCCAGCGGCACCTCCAGCCGTCACGTCAAGTCGCTGGTCGACAACGTGCTGGAAAAGGTCAAGGAACAGGGCGTACGCCCGCTGGGCAGCGAAGGCCTGGACTCCGGCGAATGGGCGCTGCTCGACCTGGGCGATATCGTCGTTCACGTGATGCTGCCGACCGCCCGCCAGTTCTACGACCTGGAGCGCCTGTGGCAGGGCGCCGAACAGAGCCGCGCGCAGTTCAGCCCGGAGCCGGGCCAGGAATAAGGGCGGATCGTCGTGCGCATCAAATTGATCGCAGTCGGCTCGCGGATGCCGCGCTGGGTCGAGGAAGGCTGGCAGGAATACGCCAAGCGCATGCCCTCCGAGTTGAGCCTGGAACTGGTCGAGATTCCGCTGACCACCCGCGGCAAGAACGCCGATGTGGCGCGGATGATCCGCCAGGAAGGCGAAGCCATGCTGGCCAAGGTGCAGCCGGGCGAACGCATCGTCACCCTGGAGGTCGAAGGGCGGCCGTGGAGCACCGAGCAGTTGGCGGTCGAATTGGACAAATGGCGCCTGGATGCGCGCACCGTCAACCTGATGGTCGGCGGTCCCGAAGGCCTGGCCCCGGAAGTCCAGGCGCGCAGCGAGCAGCGCTGGTCGTTGTCGCCCCTGACCTTGCCGCACCCGCTGGTGCGCATCCTGATCGGCGAGCAGATGTATCGTGCCTGGACGGTATTGTCCGGCCACCCCTATCACAAATGATTCCCCACAAGTAGCCAGCAGTCGCCGATGCCGCAGCCGATCCAACTGAAAGACCATGAAAAGGACTCCCGCCTGATTCGCAGGCGGGTCTTGGTCGGCGCTGCGCTCTTTGTACTGCTGACCCTGGTGTTGATCGCGCGCATGTACTACCTGCAGGTGGTGCAGTTCGAGTACCACTCGACGCTGTCGGAAAACAACCGGGTCCATGTGCAACCGATCCCGCCGAACCGCGGGCTGATCTTCGACCGCAACGGGGTGATAGTCGCCGATAACCGGCCGAGCTTCAGCCTGACCCTGACCCGCGAGCGTGCTGGCGACTGGCCGCAGGTGCTCGACTCGATAGTCGAGGTGCTGGAATTGAGCGCCGACGACCGCGCCCTGTTCGAAAAGCGCGTGCGCCAGGGGCGCCGGCCCTTCGAGCCGGTGCCGGTACTGTTCGAACTCACCGAGGAGCAGATCGCCCGCATCGCCATCAACCAGTTCCGCCTGCCCGGCGTTGAGGTGGTGGCGCAATTGGTGCGGCACTATCCGCTCGGCGAGCATTTCGCCCATTCGGTGGGCTATGTCGGGCGGATCAACGAAAAAGAGCTGAAAGCGCTCGACCCGGTGGCTTACAGCGGCACCCACCATATCGGCAAGACCGGTATCGAACGCTTCTACGAGGAGCAATTGCACGGCGAAGTCGGCTACGAGGAAGTCGAAACCAATGCCCGTGGGCGCGTGTTGCGCGTACTCAAACGCACCGATCCCTTGCCTGGCCAGGACATCGTGCTGAGCCTCGATGTGCGCCTGCAACAGGCCGCCGAACAGGCGCTGGCCGGCCGGCGCGGCGCCATCGTGGCGATCCAGCCGCAGACCGGCGAGGTGTTGGCGATGGTCAGCCAGCCGAGTTTCGATCCCAACCCCTTCGTCACCGGCATCGGTTTCCAGGCCTATGCCGAGCTGCGCGATTCCATCGACCGGCCGCTGTTCAACCGGGTATTGCGTGGCCTCTACCCGCCGGGCTCGACGATCAAACCGATGATGGCAGTGGCGGGCCTGGATGCCGGGGTCGTCACCCCGAGCAGTCGGGTGTTCGATCCCGGTTTCTACCAGTTGGCCAACCACAGCCACAAATACCGCAACTGGAACCGCAACGGCGACGGCTGGGTCAGCCTGGAGCTGGCGATCGCCCGTTCCAACGACACCTATTTCTATGACCTGGCGCATAAGCTGGGCATCGACCGCATGCATGAGTACATGACCGCCTTCGGTCTCGGCGAGCGGGTATCGCTGGACATGTTCGAAGAGTCTTCCGGGTTGATGCCGTCGCGCGATTGGAAGCGCGCGCGTTATCGCCAGCCCTGGTATCCGGGGGAGACCGTGATCCTCGGTATCGGGCAGGGCTATATGCAGGTCTCGCCGCTGCAATTGGCCCAGGCCACCGCACTGATGGCCAGCAAGGGCAAATGGATCCGCCCGCGCCTGGCCAAAAGCGTCGGCGGGTTGCGGCCGGTTGATGAAAACCCGAAAGCCGATATCGTCCTGCGCGATCCCAAGTTCTGGGATTACAGCCGCAACGGCATGGAACAGGTGATGCACGGTGCGCGCGGTACCGCGCGTAAGGTCGGCGATACCTCGGTCTACCGGATCGCCGGGAAAAGCGGCACCGCTCAGGTGGTGGCGATCAAGCAGGGCGAGAAATACGACCGCAACAAGGTTCAGGAGCGGCATCGCGACCACGCCCTGTTCGTCGCGTTCGCCCCCGCCGAAAGGCCGCAGATCGCCGTGGCGGTGATGGTGGAGAACGGCGAGTCCGGTTCGGGCGTGGCCGCGCCGGTGGTCAAGCAGGTCATGGATGCCTGGTTGCTCGATGAGAACGGTCAGCTCAAAGCCGAGTTCGCGCCGCCCCTGGCCGAAGGCGCCCCCGTGGTGAATAGCGATGAACAGTAATTTCGACCGCACCCTGTCCACCGACGACCTGTTGCGCCGGCGCGCCAGCCTGCTACAGCGCGTGCATATCGACGGCATCCTCATGGTGTTGCTGTTGCTGCTGGCCGCCGGCAGTCTGTTCATCCTCTACTCGGCCAGCGGCAAGAACGTCGATCTGGTGACCAAACAGGCCAGCTCCTTCGCCATCGGCCTGGTCGGCATGCTGATCATCGCCCAGTTCGACCCGCGTTTCATGGCGCGCTGGGTGCCGCTGGGCTATCTCGCCGGGGTGGGCTTGTTGATCGCGGTGGATGTCATGGGCCACAACGCCATGGGCGCCACGCGCTGGATCAATATCCCCGGGGTGATTCGCTTCCAGCCGTCGGAGTTCATGAAGATCATCATGCCGGCGACCATCGCCTGGTACCTGTCGAAACGCAGTCTGCCGCCGCGCCTCAAGCATATCTGCATCAGCATGATGCTGATCGGCGTGCCCTTCGTGCTGATTCTGCTGCAACCGGATCTCGGCACCTCGCTGCTGATCATCACCTCGGGCGTCTTCGTGCTGTTCATCGCCGGCTTGCAGTGGCGCTGGATCGGCGGCGCGGTCGCGGCGCTGGTGCCTATCGCGGTGGCCATGTGGTTCTTCGTGCTGCGCGAATACCAGAAGCAGCGCGTGCTGACCTTCCTCAACCCGGAAAGCGATCCCCTGGGCAGCGGCTGGAACATCATTCAATCGAAGGCCGCCATCGGCTCCGGCGGCGTGCTGGGCAAGGGGTGGTTGCTCGGTACCCAGTCGCACCTGGACTTTTTGCCGGAAAGCCACACCGACTTCATCATCGCGGTGCTGGCCGAGGAGTTCGGCCTGGTCGGGGTGTGCCTGTTATTGCTGATTTACCTGCTGTTGATCGCACGCGGCCTGGTGATTACCGTGCAAGCGCAGACGCTGTTCGGTAAGCTGCTCGCCGGCGCCCTGACGATGACTTTCTTCGTTTACGTCTTCGTCAATATCGGTATGGTCAGCGGGCTCCTGCCGGTGGTGGGGGTGCCATTGCCGTTCATCAGTTACGGCGGAACTTCGCTGATCACCCTGCTGGCAGGGTTCGGCATTTTGATGTCCATCCACACGCACCGTAAGTGGATGGCAAAGGGTTAATCGGGGTTATGAGTTCAATGCGAGTACTGCGCGGCAGGGCTGCACGGCATGCACCTTGGCTGGCTTTGGCCGGGGTGTTGGGGTGGGCGCAAGCGAGCCTTGCCGGCGAATACGAAAATTCGCCGCAGGTCGCCGAGTTCGTCACGGAGATGACCCGCGATTACGGCTTCGCCAGCGAGCAATTGGTCAGCCTGTTCGCCGCCGCCGAGCGCAAGCAGAACATCATCGACGCCATCTCGCGGCCGGCGGAAAAGGTCAAACCCTGGAAGGACTACCGGCCGATCTTCATCACCGATTCGCGGATCGCCCGCGGCGTGGAGTTCTGGCGCGAACACGAGGACGCGCTCAAGCGCGCCGAGGCGGAATACGGCGTGCCGCCGCAGGTGATAGTGGCGATCATCGGCGTGGAGACCTTTTACGGCGGCAATACCGGCGGTTACCGGGTGATCGATGCCTTGTCGACCTTGGCGTTCGATTACCCGCCGCGTGCGCCGTTCTTCCGCAAGGAGCTGCGCGAGTTTCTGCTGTTGACCCGCGAAGAGCAGGTCGATCCGCTGACCCTGACCGGCTCCTACGCCGGCGCCATGGGCCTGCCGCAGTTCATGCCGAGCAGCTTCCGCGCCTACGCGGTGGATTTCGACGGCGACGGCCGGATCGATATCTGGAGCAATCCGGTGGATGCCATCGGCAGTGTCGCCAGTTACTTCAAGCGCCATGGCTGGCAGCCGGGCGAACCGGTGGTCAGCGCCGCCAGCATCGAGGGCGATGCGGCCGAGCAGGGCCTGACTGTCGGCCTCGACCCGGTGAAGAACGTCGCCGAGCTGCGTGGCCTCGGCTGGACCAGCACCGATCCGCTGGACGACCTGTTGCCGGTCACCGCCTTTCGCCTCGAAGGTGCCGAAGGCGCGGAATATTGGCTAGGCTTACCTAACTTCTTTGTCATTACCCGCTACAACCGCAGCGTGATGTACGCCATGGCGGTCAATCAATTGGCCGAACTGATGGTCGAAGCGCGAGGTACTCAACCATGACGGGTTTGCCATACAAGCTCGCCGCCTGCGGCGCCCTGGCCGTATTGCTGGCGAGCTGTTCTTCGAACCGTGCGCCGCAACCGGTCGCGCCTGTGCAGCCGGGCTCGGCGATTTCCGGGCCAGGCGATTACACGCCCCCGCATCGCGATGGAGCACCCTGGTGGGACGTCGATGTCTCGCGGATTCCCGACGCCGTGCCCATGCCCCATTACGGGCGGGTCAAATCCAGCCCCTATACGGTGTTCGGCAAGCAGTACTACCCGATCGCCGATGCCCGCCGCTATCGCGCCGAGGGTCCGGCCTCCTGGTACGGCACCAAGTTCCACGGCCAGGCCACCGCCAACGGCGAAACCTACGACCTCTATGGCATGACCGCCGCGCACAAGACCCTGCCGCTGCCCAGCTACGTGCGGGTGACCAACCTGGAGAACGGCAAGAGCGCGATTCTGCGGGTCAACGACCGCGGGCCCTTCTATTCGGATCGGATCATCGATCTGTCCTTCGCCGCGGCGAAGAAACTCGGCTATGCGGAAAAGGGCACGGCGCGGGTCAAGGTCGAGGGTATCGATCCGCACGAGTGGTGGGCCCAGCAGGGTCGCCCGGTGCCCATGGTGCTGGCGCAGCCGCGTCAGGCCGAGCCGGTCCAGGCCATCGTCCAACCCGTCAGTCAGCCGCTCGAGCAGTATTCGCCGCCCCCGCAACAGCATGCCGCCGCGGTGCTCCCCGTGCAGATCGACGCAAAAAAAAACGCTTCAGTCGCAGCCTCTGGCCTGTATCTCCAGGTCGGCGCCTTCGCCAACCCGGACGCTGCGGAGCTGCTGAAGGCCAAATTGAGCGATACGGTGACTGCCCCGGTATTCATCAGCTCAGTGGTGCGCAACCAGCAGATTCTGCACCGCGTGCGCCTCGGCCCGTTGAGCAGCCAGGGCGAGGCTGAGCAGTTGCAGGACAGCCTGCGTCTGGCCAATCTCGGTCCATCGACCCTGATCAGGCCGGATTGAGGCGGCAACTTATCGACCCGCGACAGGACTAAACACAAGCGGCGACCTGCCCGCTCGCAGCAATCCATTGGCCCGCCAGGGCTCTGTTCGACCCTCAGCACCCCAGAGATACGGATGAATATCACCAGCTTTACGCAACGCCTCGTCTTTTCAATCGTTTTGCTCGTCGCGCCAGTCACCTGGGCCAGCCAGGTGGCCGTACCGGCACCGCCGCAGTTGGCCGCCAAATCCTATGTGCTGATGGAGGCCGCCAGCGGCAAGGTGCTGGTGGAGAACAACAGCGACCAGCGTCTGCCCCCGGCCAGCCTGACCAAGCTGATGACCGCCTACATCGCTACGCTGGAAATCCGCAAAGGTAAGATCGGCGAGAAGGATCTGGTCACCGTCAGCGAGCACGCCTGGCGCACCGGCGGCGCCGCTTCCGGCGGTTCCACCATGTTCCTGCCGATCAACAGCCAGGTGACCGTGGACGACCTGCTGCACGGCATCATCATCCAATCCGGCAACGACGCCAGCATTGCCCTGGCCGAGTACATCGCCGGCAGCGAAGACGCTTTCGCCGACATGATGAACGATACCGCCAAGCGTCTGGGCATGAACAATAGCCACTTTATGAACGCCACCGGCCTGCCGCATCCGGAGCACTACTCCAGCGCTCACGATATGGCCATTCTGGCCCGCGCGATCATCAATGAAGACCAGGAGCATTACGCGATCTACGCGCAGAAGGAGTTCTTCTGGAACAACATCAAGCAGGGCAACCGCAACCTGCTGTTGTGGCGTGACAGCACCGTCGACGGTCTGAAAACCGGTCACACCGAGGAAGCCGGCTATTGCCTGGTGGCCTCTGCTGCGCGTGATGGCGCACGGATGATCACCTCGGTGTTCGGCACCGTTAGCGAGCAGGCCCGGGCTGCGGAAACCCAGAAGCTGCTGACCTACGGTTTCCGCTTCTTCGAAACGCGCACCTTCTACAAACAAGGCCAGGAACTGGCCCAGGCGCAAGTGTGGAAAGGCGCCGCCGCCCAGGTTAAAGCAGGCCTGGCGACCGACCTGAGCCTGACCCTACCAAAGGGCCAGCTGGAAAAACTGCAAGCCGGCATGACCCTCAACCCGCAGCTCACCGCTCCGATCGCCCAGGGCGATGTGATCGGCAAGGTCGAAGTGAAACTGGGCGAAGAGCTGGTGCACAGCGCCGATCTGATTGCCCTGGAAAACGTTGAGCAAGGTAGTTTCTTCCGCCGCGTGTGGGATAGCATTCGCCTGTTCTTCTACGGGTTGTTCAACTGATTTCGCCCATGGGCGCCGCTATTCGCGGCGCCCCGTTTTGGACAGGCCAACAGCCTGCTGACGCCATGACCGATACCGATGTTCAAGCTCCAAAAATCGAATTCCCCTGCGAGCGTTACCCGATCAAGGTGATCGGCGAGGCCGGCGAAGGCTTCACCGAGCTGGTGATCGAGGTGATGCAGCGTCACGCGCCGGATTTCGACGCCAGCAGCCTGGTGGTGCGCGATAGCCGCAACGGCCGTTTTCTCTCCGTGCAGGTACTGATCACCGCTACCGGCGTCGAGCAGCTACAGGCGATTCACGTCGACCTGCGCGCCACCGGGCGCGTGCAAATGGTTCTCTGATGAGTCTGCCGCTCGGCTTTCGCGAGCTGGGCCAGGTTTCTTACGAACCGACCTGGCAAGCCATGCAGCGCTTCACCAACGAGCGCGACGCGAACACCGCGGATGAAATCTGGTTGCTCCAGCACCCGCCCGTGTTCACCCAGGGCCAGGCCGGTAAGGCCGAGCACCTGTTGTTCCCTGGCGATATTCCGGTGGTGCAGGTCGACCGTGGCGGCCAGGTGACCTACCACGGCCCCGGCCAACTGGTCGCCTACCTTTTGCTCGATGTGCGCCGCAGCGGCATCGGCGTGCGCGAATTGGTCAGCCGCATCGAGCGCAGCCTGATCGACACCCTGGCCAGCTACGGCGTGATCGCCAATGCCAAGCCCGATGCCCCGGGGGTCTACGTCGACGGTGCAAAGATCGCCTCCCTCGGCTTGCGCATCCGCAACGGTCGCAGCTTCCATGGTCTGGCGTTGAACGTGGATATGGATTTGCAGCCGTTCCAGCGCATTAACCCTTGCGGTTATGCCGGCATGGCCATGACCCAGTTGGCCGACTTGGTGGCTGGGCCGGTGGAGATTTCCGAGGTCAGCGCCCGCTTGCGCGAGCAGTTGGTCAAGCACCTCGACTACGCGCAGCAGCAGACCCTGGCGGGCGAAATAGCCGGCTAAGCCTTGGCTTATCCGCCGTGCGCAGGGTCGTAGCCTGGGTTAGCCGAAGGCGTAACCCGGGGGCTTAGCTCAGGTTGAGCGTCGGAATCAGGCTGCTGTCGAGCTGCTGGCCAGGAACCGGCGCCGGGGCGGCCAGGCCCAGGTTGTTCTTCTCGAACACCCGGTCGGCGCGGTAGCTGGAGCGTACCAACGGGCCGGCGGCGACTTCCATAAAACCCTTTTCCAGACCGATGTCACGGAAGCGATTGAACTCTTCCGGGCTGACCCAGCGCTGAACCTTCAAGTGGTTGCGCGTGGGTTGCAGATACTGGCCGAGGGTGAGGATGTCCACACCAATGGCGCGCAGATCATCCATGGTTTCGAGAATTTCCTCGTCGGTCTCGCCCAGCCCCAGCATCAGGCTGGTCTTGGTCAGCATCTGTGGACGATGGCGCTTGGCGTGTTCCAGTACGCGCAGGGTCTTCTCGTAGCCGGCGCGCGGGTCGCGCACTTCACGGGTCAGGCGCTTGACCGTCTCGACGTTCTGAGCGAACACCTCGAGGCCGGAGTCGACCACCCGTTCGATGGCTTGCAGGTCGCCGTCGAAGTCCGGGGTCAGGGCTTCCACCACCACCTGCGGGGTGCGTTCCTTGATCGCCCGTACGCAGGCGGCATAGTGCGCGGCACCGCCGTCGTCGAGGTCGTCGCGGTCCACCGAGGTCAGCACGATATAGCGTAGCGCCATCAGTTCCACCGACTTGGCGGTGTTCTGCGGCTCTTCCTTATCCAGCCAGCCGTTGGGGTTGCCGGTATCCACCGCGCAGAAGCGGCAGGCGCGGGTGCACACCGAGCCCATCAGCATGATGGTGGCGGTGCCGTTGGACCAGCATTCGCCCATGTTCGGGCAGTGGGATTCCTGGCACACGGTGCTCAGGCGGTGTTCGCCGACATTACGCTTGACCGCTTCGAAGCGACTGCCGCCGGGCGCCTTGACCCGCAACCACTTGGGTTTGGGTTCGAACACCTGGGGTTCGCTGGAGGGGCGGCGCTTCTGCCCGTCCTTGATCGCGGTGATGCCCTGGGTGGTACGGAATTTTTCGCCGCTGGCAACGGTGTTTGGCTGGGAGGTATCGGACATCGGCTTTCTGGGCTCCGCTAGAGGCTCCGGGGACGAGGCGGCTTGTGGCCGCCGCGCAGTCTACCACAGAAGCTGACCGTTCAGTCCGTCGAGCGCCGTGCGGTCCGAGCCGACGGCAAGTGCATGGTTACCGCCGGGACGAAAATCCGCTCATAAAAAAGGCGACCTGCGGGTCGCCTTCGTGCCTAGTTCTGCCGCAACTGCTCGAGCAGGCGGTAGTGCGGATAGCCGTCGGCCGGCCAGCCTTGTTTCAGCTGAAAGGCGCGCACCGCCTTGCGCGTGTTGGCGCCGATGATGCCGTCGGCGGGGCCGGGTTCCAGGCCATTGCGCGCCAGCAGTTCCTGCAGTTCGATACGCTCGCTACGGCTCAGTTGGCGATCTTCGCGGGGCCAGGCGCTTTGCACCCCATCGCGACCGCGCAGGGCATCGGAGAGCAAGCCGATGGCCAGGGCATAGGAGGTCGAGTTGTTGTACTTGAGGATGCTGCGGAAGTTGCTCAACAGCAGAAACGCCGGGCCACGGTGGCCGGCGGGCAGCAACAGGGTGGCCAGGGTCTCGTCGTCGGCGTCTTCGCGGATTTCCGGGTTGAGTGGCTTGAGCCCCAGCGCCATCCAGTCGACCAGGCCGCGGCGGACTTCCGGGTCGGCCAGGGTGTAGTCGAAGCCCGGCGGCAGCTGAACCTCGAAGCCCCACGGCTGACCTTTTTGCCAGCCCGAGGCTTGCAGGTAGTGCGCGGCCGAGGCCAGTGCGTCGGCCGGGGAGTTCCACAGGTCGCGTTTGCCGTCGCCGTCGAAATCCACCGCGTGCTCGTTATAGGTGGTGGGCATGAATTGGGTTTGCCCCATGGCGCCGGCCCATGAGC
>NZ_CAMPHN010000108.1 GCF_946885885.1 uncultured Pseudomonas sp. | reverse complement strand
TAATGGCGCCGGCGACCACCACCGCGCGCGACGGCCTGGGCCCGCTGTTCAACACCAACGCCTGCCAGAACTGCCATATCAAGGACGGTCGCGGCCATCCGCCAGAGCCGGATGCGCTCAGCGCGGCATCCATGCTGGTGCGCCTGTCGCTGCCCGCTGGCCCTGAGCATGCAGAAATCATCGAACGCCTCGGCGTACTGCCGGAACCCACTTACGGCGGGCAATTGCAGGACATGGCCAACCCCGGCGTCGCCCCCGAAGGCAAGGTGCGCGTCAGCTATCGCCCGCAGGTCGTGAAATTCGCCGACGGCTATAGCGTCGAACTGCGCCGGCCGACCCTGGAGATCAGCCAGTTGGGCTATGGCGCGATGCACCCGGACACGCGTTTTTCCGCGCGCATAGCGCCGCCGATGATCGGCCTGGGCCTGCTCGAAGCCATTCCCGAGGCGGCGATCCTGGCCAATGCCGACCCGGACGACAGCAACGCCGATGGCATATCCGGACGCGCCAATCGCGTCTGGGACCGTGCCCAGGAGCGCGCCGTACTCGGCCGCTTCGGCTGGAAAGCCGGGCAACCGACCCTCAACCAACAGAACGCCGAAGCCTTCGCCAACGACATGGGCCTGACCAGCGCCCTGGTTCCCCAGGACAATTGCAGCGCCAGCCAAAGCGCCTGTCTTGCGGCGCCAAACGGTGGCGTTACCGAGGTCAGCGACAACATCCTCGCAAGCATCCTGTTCTACACCCGCAACCTCGGCGTGCCGGCACGGCGCGGCGTCGACGAGGCGCAGGTGATCGCCGGCAAGAACCTGTTCCATGCCGCTGGCTGCCAGGGCTGCCATACCCCGCAGTTCACCACCGCCGCCGATGCCGCCGAGCCGGAACTCGCCAACCAGAAAATCCGTCCTTATAGCGACCTGCTGCTGCACGACATGGGCGAAGAGCTGGCCGATAATCGCAGCGAATTTCTCGCCAGCGGCCGCGAATGGCGCACCCCGCCCTTGTGGGGCCTGGGCCTGAGCGAAGCCGTCAACGGTCATACCCAACTGCTGCACGACGGCCGCGCACGCAATCCGCTGGAAGCCATTCTCTGGCACGGCGGCGAGGCGGATGCGGCCAAGCAACGGGTGCTGACTTTTTCCGCCGACGAGCGCGCCGCGCTCCTGGCCTTTCTGAATTCGCTGTAAAGGAGCCCGCATGATCCGCTCGCCTTTCTCCCTCGCCCTGCTCGCCCTGGCACTGATCGGCTGCACCCCCGCCGACCCGCAACAGAAACTCAGCGGCGCACTCGCCGATGGCGTGTTGCTGCCGGCCTATAACAGCTGGTATGAGGCCAATCGCCAGTTGGCGACCAGCGCCCAGGCTTTCTGCGCCAACCAGCAGGAACTGCCGGAGGCGCGTCAGGCCTTCCTCGCCGCCCAGAGCGCCTGGGCCGCCCTGCAACCGCTGCTGATCGGCCCGATGGCCGAAAGCAACCGCGCCTGGCAGGTGCAATTCTGGCCCGACAAGAAGAATTTGGTCGCGCGCCAGGTCGAAGGCCTGCTCAAGGGCACGCCCGAGATCCCCCCCGCACTGCTGGATAAATCCAGCGTGGTGGTGCAGGGCCTGAGCGCTTACGAATATGTCTTGTTCGACCCAAAAATCGACCTCGCCGAGCCGGCCAGCAAAGCCCGCTATTGTCCGCTGGTGGTCGCCATAGGCGCACACCAGGAACACCTCGCCGGCGATGTGCTGCAACAGTGGCAAGCCGAAGGCGGTATGGCGCAGCAATTGAAAAGCTTCCCCAACGAGCGTTACGCCGAAGCGCCGGAAGCGGTCGCCGAACTGCTGCGCGCCCAGGTCAGCGCCCTCGACGGCCTGAAAAAGAAGCTCGGCACGCCGCTCGGCCGTCAGAGCAAAGGCCACCCGCAGCCTTATCAGGCCGAAGCCTGGCGCAGCAACGCCAGCCTGGCCAACCTGGCCGCCGGCTTGGCCAGTGCCGAGCGCATCTGGCACGGTGCGGCGCAAGACGGCATACAAACGCTGCTAAGCGCCGAACAAAGCGATCTCAAGCAACGTATCGACGCGGCTTACAGCGACACCCGCAAACGTCTCGCCGACCTGCAACGCCCGCTGGGCGAATTGCTCGGCGACGAAGCCGGCCGCGCCGAGCTGAATGCCGTATACGACAGCCTCGACACGCTGCACCGCCTGCAAGAAGGCGAGCTGGCGAAAACCCTCGGCATCCAGCTCGGCTTCAATGCCCACGACGGCGACTGATCGTATGAAGCGCAGAACCTTTATCGGCCTGGCCGGCGCAGGCCTGACCGCTGCCGCCGCTAGCGGAGCGCTGGGCGGCTGGACGTTGCTCGGCCACGGCCCGCAACCGCTGCTGCTCTCGGCCCGTGACGATGACGACGGTCGGCACTACGCGGTCGGTTATCGCCTCGATGGCGAGCAGGCCTTCGCCACCCGCGTCGCCGAGCGCTGCCACGACGTGGTGGCGCACCCGAGCCTGCCGCTGGCGCTGTTCGTCGGGCGCCGGCCGAGCCGCGAGAGCTACCTGATCGACACCCGCGACGGCCGCCTGCTGCAAACGCTGACGACACCGGCCAACCGGCATTTTTATGGCCATGCGGTGTTCCACAAAGGCGGCGAATGGCTGTATGCCACCGAGAACGACACCGACGAGCCGGGGCGCGGCGTACTCGGCGTCTATCGCTTGCAAGGTACGCAGTTGCTGCGTGTCGGCGAGCACGCCAGTCACGGCATCGGCCCGCACCAGTTGCTGTGGCTACCCGACGGCGAAACCCTGGCGGTGGCCAACGGCGGCATCCGCACCGAGGCCGACAGCCGCGAGATGCTCAATCTCGACGACATGCAGCCCAGTCTGGTGCTGATGAAGCGCGACGGCCAGCTATTGAGCAAGGAGCAGTTGCCCGAGCCGATGAACAGCGTGCGTCACCTCGCGGTGGCCGCCGACGGCACCGTGGTAGCCGGCCAGCAATACCAGGGCGACCCGAGCGACGCCGTACCGCTACTGGCGATCAAGCGCCCCGGTCAGGCGTTCCAGGCGTTCCCCATCGGCGAGGCCCAGCGCCTGGCAATGAACCAGTACACCGCCAGTTTGGCGATCCACGACGAGCTGCGTTTGCTGGCGCTGACCGCGCCACGCGGCGGACGCTTCTTCGTCTGGGATCTGGACAGCGGCGAGCTGCGCCTGGACACCGCGCTGGCCGACTGCGCCGGCGTCGGCGCGGTCGCCGTGGGCTTCGTGGTCAGCGCAGGCGTCGGTCGCTGCCGACTTTACGACTGCCGCGCCGCGCGCATCGTCAGCCAACCGCTGAAATTACCGGCGGGACTCTGGGACAACCATTTGCGTCTGGCCTGAAGCGATTTAGGCGAAAGTCTAACGTGCCGCTCAAGAGTAACGCGTAGCGGCCGACCTATACTGAACCACCACCCGCGCGCCGGAAACCAAAGGTCGGTCGGCGGCGCAGCTACCTGCAGCGCGTCGGCCCACAAGGAAGTCAGCGAAAAACCTCGTATTACATCGCGCGAGCCAGTGGAAAACTCTTCAATACGAGGCATCGATTCATGTTCCAAAATTCCTTGCGTGCGCAGATCCTAACCCTTCTGGGCGGGAGTCTGGCGCTGATCCTGGTGATCGCCCTGGCCTGCTTCAACGTCCTGACCAAGGATGTCCATGCCTACCGCGACCTGCTCGACGGCCCCATCGCCGCCTCGCAACTGATCGACGAAGCCAACGTGGAATTCAAGATCCAGGTCCAGGAATGGAAAAACGTACTGTTGCGCGGCGCGGACCCGGCCAGCCTGAGCAAATACTGGGGCCAGTTCGAAGCCAAGGAACGCGAGGTCCAGGACAAGCTCGACAAGCTGCTGGCGCTGAACGATCTCGATCCAGCGATCAAGAACCAGGTGCAGCGCCTGCGCAGCGAACACCAGACCCTCGGCGGCGCCTACCGCAAAGGTCGCGACACCTTCGTCGCCGCCGGGGCCGACGCCAAGGCCGGCGATGCCGCGGTCAAAGGCATCGACCGCGCCACTGGCGAGCAGATGAGCGAACTGGTCAATCTGCTGCGCGAGCGAAGCCGCGAGCAGGCCAAGGCCATCGACGAAGAGGCCGATCGCATGGCCCTGCTCGGCACCCTGGTGATGCTGGGTTCCAGCCTGCTGGTCGGCCTGCTCAGCCTGTGGCTGCTCAACCGCAACCTGATCGCACCTATCGTCAGCCTGATCGAACATATTGCCCAGCTCGCCCGCGGCAACTTCGGCGAGCGAGTGGATGTCAGCCGCCGCGACGAACTGGGCCGGCTGGCGGTCGCGGCCAATACCTTGCGCGATTTCCTCGTCGATATCTTCAGCCACTTGAAG
This sequence comes from uncultured Pseudomonas sp., assembly GCF_946885885.1. The sequence goes on along the minus strand of NZ_CAMPHN010000108.1, from coordinate 10,215 downwards.
AGCAGCACTGGCGAACTGGACCACGTCAACCAGGAGCTGAACGCCATCGCCAGCCTGATGGCCCAGGGCAGCAACGAGCAGTTCAATCGCACCGACCAGGTCGCCACGGCCATGCATGAAATGTCCGCCACCGCCCAGGAAGTCGCCCGCCATGCCGCCGAAGCGGCGCACGCCGCGGACGATGCGGACAACTCGGCGCAACAGGGCGGCACGGTGATGCGCGCGACTATTGAAACCATCACCGGCATCCGTGGCGAAATCGCCACCACCGCCGAGGTGATCCGCCGTCTGGAAAGCGACAGCGGGCGCATCGGCAAGGTGCTGGAGGTGATTCGCGGCATCGCCGAGCAGACCAACCTGCTGGCGCTCAATGCGGCCATCGAAGCAGCCCGGGCCGGCGATGCCGGGCGCGGTTTCGCCGTGGTCGCCGACGAGGTGCGCACCCTGGCCCAGCGCACCGCCGAATCCACCGCGGAAATCCACCAGATCATCGACACCGTGCAAACCGGCGCGCTCAATGCGGTGCGCGCCATCGAGAGCGGCCAGACGCGTAGCGAGGCCGGCGTCGAACAGGTGACCCAGGCCGGCGAGATGCTGCAGCGCATCACCAGCGCGGTGGAAGCGATCCGCGACATGAACCGACAAATCGCCACTGCCGCAGAGGAGCAGACCTCGGTGGCCGAGGATATCTCGCGCAACCTCACCGAAATCACCGCCATCGCCAGCAGCACCCAGGAAAACGTCAAGCGCACCCAGGCCGCCAGCCAGGACCTGCAAACGCTTGCCGTAGAGCTCAGCAGCGCCACCCAACGCTTCAGCGCCTGACGACCACCCGCCCCTCTCCTGCCGGGAGAGGGGTTCCCGCCGCCGTTTCCCGGCGAAATGCCTAAGCCGGCAAAACCCGCCGGGCCATCGCCGAGGGCTATATCCCGCCATCCATCAGCGGCGGTACTCGCCAACTGACCAGCCATGAAACCGCCTGCCTGCTGAATGCCGACGATAAACCGGCGAAGGTAGCGATCACGGTGTTCTTCGCCGAGCGCAAATACCTGGCCGGCGTGCTACCCAATAGCCCGACCAATCTGGTGAGCTGGATACGCCAGACACAGGCGATAGCGCCGCAGTCGGCGATGCCCGACCTCGGCATCGGCGAACAGGCGGCGCTGGATATGGCGGCTTACCTTTACCGCCTGCACGGCAGCGATTGAGGCGGTGCAATGCCTCGTGCGGCAGGGCTGGCAGGAGGTGGCAGGTGAATCGCAATCTTTTGCAATTGGACCCTTTCTGACTGATCCGTCAACTGGCACTATGTTCGCTTGCTCATCTCCTCCCCCGGCGCTTGCATGGCGCCTCGCCAAGGATTCGGAATATGTTGCTCCGTCGCATGCTGATCATGCTGGCTGCCGTACTCGTCGTAGTTGCCGCCCTCGCCGCCTTCAAAATCAATGCTTTCATGCAGATGGGCAAAGCCTTCTCCGCGCCGCCACCACCGATCAGTGTGGCCGCCGCCGAGGCCGAGCGGATGAACTGGCAAAACCGCCTACCGGCCATCGGCACATTGCGCGCATTCCAGGGCGTGGACCTGACCGTCGAGGTCGGCGGCACGGTCAAGGAGCTGCTGTTCCGCTCGGGCGAGAAGGTCGCGCTGAACCAGCCGCTGCTGCAATTGGACAGCGCCGTGGAGCAGGCCAGCCTGGCCACCGCAGAAGCCGAACTGGGCCTGGCCCGCGTCGAGTTCGAGCGTGGTCGCAGCTTGGTCAACCGCCAGGCGATTTCCAAGAGCGAGTTCGATCGACTTTCCGCCCAATTGCAGAAGGCCAACGCCAGCGTCGCCCAGCTCAAGGCGACCCTGGACAAGAAGCGCATCCTCGCGCCCTTCGCCGGCACCATCGGTATCCGCCAGGTCGATGTCGGCGATTACGTCGCCACCGGCACCACCATCGCCACCCTGCAAGACCTGTCGCGGCTGCACGTCGACTTCTATCTGCCCGAGCAAAACGCGCCGCAACTGGCGCTCGGCGAGCGGGTGCGGATCAAGGTCGCGGCTTACCCGGAGGAAGTGTTCGAAGGCGAGATCGATGCGATCAACCCCAAGGTCGAAGACGCCACCCGCAACCTGCTGCTCCGTGCCGCCCTGGATAATCCGGAAGGCCGGCTGCTGCCGGGCATGTTCGCCGACCTGGCGGTGCTATTGCCGAGCGAAGCCCCTCAGGTGGTGGTGCCGGAAACCGCCATCACCTACACCCTGTACGGCAATTCGGTGTATGTGATCGAACAGCAGAAAAACGAAGACGGTCAGATCCAGCAGGACGACAAGGGCCAGCCGGTACTCGCCGTGCAGCGCCGTTTCGTCGACACCGGCGAGCGCCGCGAAGGCCTGGTGGTGGTGAACAAGGGCCTGCAAGCCGGCGAACAGGTGGTCACCGCCGGCCAACTGAAACTGGATAACGGCACCCACGTGGCGATAGTCGCCGACCCGCAGTTGGCCGAAGGCGAACCGCAAAACCAAACCGGCGCGGCCCAATAGAGCCCCGGTTCTAAGGACAGAGATCATGGCGTTTACCGACCCCTTTATCCGCCGCCCGGTGCTGGCTACCGTGATCAGCCTGCTGATCGTGCTGCTGGGCTTCCAGGCGTTCAATCAGCTGACCATCCGCCAGTATCCGCAGATGGAGAACGCGCAGATCACCGTGACCACCGCCTACCCGGGGGCCAACGCGGAAACCATCCAGGGCTATATCACCCAGCCGCTGCAGCAGAGTCTGGCCAGCGCCGAGGGCATCGACTACATGACCTCGGTAAGCCGGCAGAACGTCTCGGTGATCACCATCTTCGCGCGCATCGGCACCGACACCAATCGCCTGTTCACCGAGCTGCTGGCCAAGGCCAGCGAGGTGAAGAACCGCCTGCCGCAAAATGCCGAAGACCCGGTGCTGTCCAAGGAAGCCACCGGCACCGCGCTGATGTACCTGAGTTTCTACAGCGACGAGCTGTCCAACCCGCAGATCACCGACTACCTGTCACGGGTGATCCAGCCCAAGCTGGCCACCCTGCCGGGCATGGCCGAGGCGGAGATCCTCGGCAACCAGGTGTTCGCCATGCGCCTGTGGCTGGACCCGGTGAAGCTCGCCGCCTATGGCCTGAGCGCCGCCGACGTGACCGACGCGGTGCGGCGCTACAACTTCCTCGCCGCCGCTGGCGAGGTGAAGGGCGAATACGTGGTGACCAGCATCAACGCCACCACCGACCTGAAATCCGCCGACGCCTTCGCCGCCATTCCGCTGAAGACCATCGGCGATACCCGGGTGCTGGTGCGCGACGTGGCGCGGGTGGAAATGGGCGCCGAGAACTACGACTCGATCAGCTCCTTCGACGGCATTCCCTCGGTGTATATCGGCATCCAGGGCACGCCCAGCGCCAACCCGCTGGATGTGATCAAGGAAGTCCGCGCGCTTATGCCGGAGATCGAAGCGCAACTGCCACCGAACCTCAAGGTCTCGATCGCCTACGACGCCACGCTGTTTATCCAAGCGTCGATCGACGAGGTTTTGAAAACCCTCGGCGAGGCGATACTGATCGTCATCGTGGTGGTGTTCCTGTTCCTCGGCGCGTTCCGCTCGGTGCTGATCCCGGTGATCACCATTCCGTTGTCGATGATCGGCGTGCTGTTCCTGATGCAGCTGATGGGTTACTCGATCAATCTGCTGACGCTGCTGGCCATGGTGTTGGCGATCGGCCTGGTGGTGGACGACGCCATCGTCGTGGTGGAAAACATCCACCGGCATATCGAAGAAGGCAAAACGCCCTTCGGCGCCGCCATCGACGGCGCACGGGAGATCGCCGTACCGGTGATCTCGATGACCATTACCCTGGCCGCGGTCTATGCGCCCATCGGTTTCCTCGGCGGCCTGACCGGCGCATTGTTCAAGGAATTCGCCTTCACCCTGGCCGGCGCGGTGATCATCTCCGGCATAGTCGCGCTGACGCTGTCGCCGATGATGTGCTCCAAGCTGTTGCGCCACGATGAGAACCCCACCGGCCTGGCGCATCGCCTGGATGTGATTTTCGAGCGCCTCAAGGGGCGCTACCAACGCGCCCTGCACGGCACCCTGAACACCCGTCCGGTGGTGGTGGTGTTCGGTCTGATCGTGCTGCTGTTGATCCCGCCGCTGCTGATGTTCAGCGAAAAGGAGCTGGCCCCGGATGAGGACCAGGGCATCATCTTTATGATGGCCAGCGCGCCGCAGCCGACCAACCTGGACTATCTGAACGCCTACACCGAGCAGTTCGTCGAGATTTTCAAGGAGTTCCCCGAGTACTACTCCTCGTTCCAGATCAACGGCTTCAACGGCGTGCAGTCGGGTATCGGCGGCTTCCTGCTGAAACCCTGGGACGAACGCGAACGCACGCAGATGGAGATTCTCCCCGAGGTGCAACAGCGCCTCGACAAGATCGCCGGCCTGCAGATCTTCGGTTTCAACCTGCCGTCGCTGCCCGGCGCCCCGGAAGGGTTGCCGTTCCAGTTCGTGGTCAACACACCGAACGACTACGAGTCGCTGCTGCAGGTGACCGAGCGGATCAAACAGCGCGCGGTGGAATCCGGCAAGTTCGCTTTCCTAGACATCGACCTGGCCTTCGACAAGCCGGAACTGGTGGTCGAGATCGACCGCGAAAAAGCCGCGCAGATGGACGTGTCCATGGAAGACCTGGGCCTGACCCTGGCCACTCTGCTCGGCGAGGGCGAGATCAACCGTTTCACCATCGACGGCCGCAGTTACAAGGTGATCGCCCAGGTGGAACGCGCCTACCGGGATAACCCGGACTGGCTCGGCAGTTACTACGTGAAGAGCGAGAGCGGGCAAATGTTGCCGCTGTCGACCCTGATCAGCGTGCACGAGCGTGCGCGGCCGACCCAGCTGAACCAGTTCCAGCAGCTCAACTCGGCGGTGATCCAGGGTATGCCGATGGTCAGCATGGGCGAAGCCATCGACACCGTACGGCAGATCGCCGAAGAGGAAGCGCCGCGCGGCTACGGCTTCGACTATGCCGGCATGGCCCGCCAATACCAGCAGGAAGGCAGCGCGTTGTACGCCACCTTCGGCCTGGCGCTGGCGATCATCTTCCTGGTGCTGGCCGCGCAGTTCGAGAGCTTCCGCGACCCATTAGTGATCATGGTGACGGTGCCACTGTCGATCTGCGGCGCGCTGGTGCCGCTGTTCCTCGGTTTCTCCAGCATGAATATCTACACCCAAGTCGGCCTGGTGACGCTGATTGGCCTGGTCACCAAGCACGGCATCCTGGTCGTCGAGTTCGCTAATCAGCTGCACCGCGAAAAAGGGCTGGGCATCCGCGAGGCCGTGGAGGAAGCCGCGGCGATCCGCCTACGGCCGGTATTGATGACCACCGCCTCGATGGTCTTCGCCATGATCCCGTTGATCCTCGCTACCGGCGCCGGCGCAGTGAGCCGCTTCGATATCGGCCTGGTGATCGCCACAGGCATGACCGTCGGCACCCTGTTCACCCTGTTCGTGCTGCCCTGTGTCTATACCCTGCTGGCCAAGCCGGATCGGGAAACGGTGGCGCAGCCCGCGCCGGCGCATTGAGGTCGCAGACAAAGGTCGCTTGCCGCAAGCGAGGCGGGTTGCACCCACCCTACGAATTGGAAAGCGCGCTTTTGTAGGGTAGACATGGCGAAGCCTTGTCCACCGCGGGCGCCGAGATGGCGGACAAGCCTTCGGCATGTCCGCCCTACGCGCGGCGTATGAATGTGGTTGTCAGGTGTTCAGACGGAGCCTGGATGCAATCCGAGAACGGGTTGGCAAGCGATGGATTGCCCCGGCTTGCATCCGGGTTACGAGGATGTCAGGGGCTCGGACCGGCTTGGCCAGTTCAACCCCTTGAGCGCAGGCCCTGGGATAAGCCGAACATCAATAGCAGCAGGTCCTGATCCGGTTGCAATTGGCTATGCAGTTTCGCTCGTGCTTTCAGCGGTGCGGGACAATGGCTCAGGCCTTCCGAGCCATGGATCACGCCGAACTCGGGTTCGTTCCAAGCGGCGGCGGCCAGTGACGCCACGCCGAGGGCACCGACGAGAAACAATCCTCGAGCGATTTCAAGCTTCATATCACAACCCCTTGATAGAGCTACCAAACACCCTTTGATAACCGTAGATCAGTTGTTGCCAATCCGCTTCATCCCATGACGAATGGCGACGCAATTGCCGCATGTCGTGACGCGCAGCGCGTTGTTTACTGAAGCGGCGCCGGCTTTTCTCCAGATCCAGTAGCGCCACCTCCAGTTCGGCCGTCTCGCCTTCGCCATTGACGCGCACGAAAATATGCTTGGAGTAGATGCAGCCATGCTGCCAACCGCCCAGGTGCATGCGTGCCAACGTCACGCCGATCTGTTGTAGCAGGCGCTGATGCGCCTCTTCACCGCAACGCTCGCGGCCGCCTTCGGCGTACCAGCGATTGATTTCTTCGAAGCCGCTCAGGTCGGCGGTGATCAATAGCGCTAGCCAGCCTTGCTGCGGGTCGCGCTGTACACCGCAATACAGCACTTCCGGCACTTTGACCCCGAGTTTACGCAGGCTCAGCAAGGCATCGCGCTCACGCAGTACCGTGGGCCGACCGAAGGGATGCAGCAGCGTGCGGTGGATATGGCCGATCTGGCGTTTGGCGTACAGCAGGCCACCGCCCTCTTCGTGTAACCGCTGCACACCGCTCTGGCCACCGCGACGCACGTTGGGTTCCTCGACCCAATCGCCCTGTCGCTGCCACCAGTAAGCAAATTTTTCCGCTGCTTGAGCCGAATACGACACTGATTTCACGCTCCGTTTTTGCGTAGCACATAAACCCGCCACATGGCGTAAAAGGGCAAAAAATCCAGGCGTTCCTGAATCTTGAAACCCGCTTGGCGAAACTCCGTTTCGACGGTTGCCGCGGGTAACACAAAGCGGTTCTGGTAACCTTCCTGCCCATTTTGCAAACGCCGGCGCTGCTCGGCGCGCTTGCGTTTCCACGCTTTGAAGTTGCCATCCACCCACAGCGAGACGATAAAACTGTCCCGCGTAACCCGCTGACATTCGCGCAATAGCGCCAGGCGGTGGGCACCGCCGCCGATATGGTGGAGCAGGCGCATGCAGAAAATACTGTCCACCGAACCGTTCGGCAACGCGATTGCGAACGCTGACGACTGCAAGGTTCGTACCCGTTTCACGATGTCGGCCGGTTGGGCGGCACAAGCGACCTTCAACATGTCGGCGGAGTTGTCCGCAGCGATGATCGCCCGATTGGCTTTTTCCGCCAGTAACGGCCAGAAGCGCCCGGCACCGCAGGGCAGATCGAGCACTAGCCCGGGGTCGTCGGCCAGGGCCAGGGCACGACGCGCCAATTGCTCGTCGCGCCAGTGGGAAAGGTTGCGCCAGAAGCCGTCCCGGTGCTTGTGCAGATACTGCTGCGCATGGGCGGCATCGTATTTGTGGGAAAACTCCAGATCGACGGGGCCGGGCATGGTCATGAGCGGGCTCTCCTTTAAGATTGCCAACACCCTAGGGCCTGGTACGTCAACGCCCGGTCAAAGGTCTGTGAAAATTACGTCAAGGCTGTACCGTCAGTCGCACGGTGAAACGGCAACCATGCGGCTCAACCGGGCTCAGCGTTACCGCCCAGCCCTGCAACTCGCAGATCCGCCGTACCAGCGACAGCCCCAGGCCCAGCCCATCGCCGCGCTCGCCCGTGCCGCGCACGAAGGGCTGGAATACCGCCTCGCGCTCACCCGGCGGAATGCCGGCGCCGCTGTCTTGCACCTGAAAACCATCGCCATGCAGCGCAAGGTCGATATGCCCCTGCTCGGTGTAATGCCAGGCGTTACGCAGCAGGTTACCCAGCACCGTGCGTAAAAAGGGCGCGTTATAACGCTGCTCGTCCGCCACGCCGCGCCGGTAATCGAGACGCAAGCCTTTAGCCTCGACAGCGGGTCGCCATTGCGCCACCAGCTCGTCGGCGACCTCCGCCAAGGTCGCCTGCGGCTCCATGTCGACCTCCTTGCGCTGGGTGCGGGCCAGCAGCAGAAAGGTCTTCACCAGCTCGCTCATTTCCTCGCAGGCACGCGCCATGCGTTGCACCTGAGAACGCCCGCGCGGGTCGAGGTGGGGATTGTCCAGCAGCAATTCGCAGGAGCTGAGCAACACCATCAGCGGCGTGCGCAGTTCATGGCTGACATCGCTGGTGAACAAGCGCTCGCGTTCGAGCACCTGACGCAGACGCCCGAGCGTATCGTCGAAGGCGGCGGCGAGCTGGCCCACTTCGTCCTGGGCATAATCCGGCGCCAGGGGCGGCGCCAGCGCCAGCAGTTGATCACGATGGCGCACCTGGCCGGCCAGGCGAATTACCGGCGCCATCACCCGGCGGGCCAGCAGCCAGCCCAGCACTCCGGATAAGGCCACGCTGAACAGAAAACCGATCAACACCACCGCAAACAATGCCTGTTCGCGCTCCTCGAATTCGCTCTGATCCTCGAGCAGGACGTAGCGCCGGTTGCCCACCTCGCGGACGATCGCATGGAAGGTCTGTTCGCCGCGGAATACTTCGTGAAAGCCCGGCTGCAGCCCGCGCAAATCCTCGGGCAGAGCGAAATCGCCCCAACCGTCGCTGAAGTAGAACAGCTGCTGCGGCTCGGGGCGGTGGCGCCATTCGTCGAAGCTTTCCATCTGCAGCAGCCGGTCCAGGTCGCTGCCCATGCCGCTGGACATCAGCTTTTCCTCGACCATGTGGACGATCTCGACGATGCCCAGGCCGAAGGTCCCCGCCACCAGCACGGTCATCAACACGAAAGCGATGACGATACGCTGCGACAGGCTCTGTCTATATTCCATCGCCACTCTCGGTAAGGCGGTAACCGACGCCATGCACGGTATGTAGCAGCGGCACGGCGAAAGGTTTGTCGATCACCTGGCGCAACTGGTGGATATGGCTGCGCAGGCTGTCGCTGTCCGGGCAGTCGTCGCCCCACAGCGCCGCCTCCAATACTTCGCGGCGCACCACATGGGGGCTTTTCTGCATCAGCACCGCGAGCAGTTTGAGACCGATGGGGTTGAGCTTGAGCGCCCGACCGTCGCGCCCGACCTCCAGGGTATCGAGGTCGTAGTTCAGGTCGGCGACCTGCAGACAGCGCCGCCCGCCACCCTGGGCGCGACGCAGCACCGCCTCGATACGCGCGGCCAGCTCGGAAAGGGCGAACGGCTTGACCAGGTAATCGTCGGCGCCGGCGCGAAACCCCTGCAAGCGATCGTCCAACTGGTCGCGTGCGGTCAACATGATCACCGGCACATCGCGCCGCGCGTCCTCGCGTAGACGCTGACACAGGGTATAGCCGTCCAATCCGGGCAGCATGATATCCAGGACGATCAAGTCGTAGTGCTCGGTGGCCGCCAAATGCAGGCCGCTGAGGCCATCCTGGGCACAGTCGACGCTGTAGCCCTTGATGCTCAGGTAGTCGAGCATATTGGCGAGGATGTCGCGATTGTCTTCGACCAGCAGAATGCGCATCACGCCCCCCCCTTATTGGCAACCGGGAAATGATTGCACGGCGCCCCGGCACAGTGCCCGTTTTTGACGTTTTTTTCACCTGCGATTCGCCTGGACCGCGGCCACGCCGAACTCGGAGGGAGACACGCCGGTCCCGGCGGACGACGAATACCTGCGCCATCTGGCTCTCGGAAATTCGCAATGGGAGCGGTAGAGCGGGCCATTCAGGACGGAGCCATTCGGAACGGATCAGCGCGCACAAAAAAGCCCTGAAGATCAGGGCTTTTTAAACTGCGATTCTTTCAACCCTGTGGGCCCATACCCTGGGACAAGCTGAACATAAACAGCAGCAAATCCTGGTCGGGCCGAACCACTTCGACCGTTCGCGCTCTGGGCGATAATGGCTCGAGGCCCAATTCGCTCTGACTCACCACTTGGGTGCCAGGCTCATGCCAGGCGGCGGCCGCTATCGACGCCACGCTAAGCGCAGCGGCGACGAACAGCCCACGTACGATTTCCAATTTCATCACGGCTAACCCCTCATGTAGCGCTGTTACGCGCTGCTCGCTAACCCTAGACCAATGATCGTCGCACCGTCTCTTTTCATGACGGGCGGTCGCTTCCGCCTGCGTGACCTGACACCGCAACGCCGATCATCCTGATCAACAAACAAAGACATCAACCTGTA
>NZ_CAMPHN010000107.1 GCF_946885885.1 uncultured Pseudomonas sp. | reverse complement strand
TCGCTGCGCTCACTGGGACGGGCTAAAGCCCGCCCCTTAGCCAACCGTTAGGCCTCAAGAGGAACATCTATGGGGTTAGATATTCACCTTGTGGTTGAAGCATCCGAATTTGATGACTTTCACCAATCCTCCGGAATTGTCTTCGCGGAGCCGCCGAGGAATACGAAGCTGTTCTTCGCCATGGCTGGAATTCGCGGTGAACCATGTCGTTTTCCTGCCCGGGGGTTTCCAGACACGGCCTCGTCAATCGCGGTTTTCCACTTCGGCCGAGCGGCAGTCGATAACCTCGATGAAGTTGATAGTTGGGGCACAGCCTGCATATCAAGAAAGTGGGCCCTTGAGTCTGCCAATCTTGGCACGAGCCGCCCACTAAAGTGGGGCTTAGTTTCATCACCAGAATTTATCTCGCCCAGCTGGCTTCGTCTTTCTGAGCTTCGCGAGGTGGTGGAGGTTGCATCTGTACAGCATACTGAGCTCTCGCTGGAACTAGCTGTAATCATGGAGCTAATGGCTAGTATCGAAGCGCGTGGCCTTCGCTCCCGTATAGTGTTTTGGTTTAGCGAGTAATGTGTTCTTCACTGGCAATGCCTAACAACTGGTTCAAGCCGCTCGCTTCGCTCACTTGGGACCGGCTAAAGCCGGCCCCTTAACCAAACGTTAGAAGCCAAAGAAGGACAGGCGTCAGTCCATAAAACGCAAATAATGACAGTGACAATAAAAGTTGAAAACGGTGAGTCAATTGATCTGGCGCTTAGAAAACTAAGCAAAAAAGTCAAAAGCGAAATGGATCGTCGCTGGCACAAACGGCGATTTGGTTACTATGAAAAACCGTCCACGCTCAAGCGGAAGAGTCAGAAAATGAAAAAGCTCGCAATCCAATCAGGTGGCGCACTATGGCTAAAAATTGGATTGAAAGAGCAATTTTCAAGAAATGGTGGTTCGGCCGCCGGTCGTTAGTCGTGCAATTGGCTTCTAACAATTGGTTCAAACCGTTCGCTGCGCTCGCTGGGACGGGCTAAAGCCCGCCCCTTAACCAAACGTTATACATACAAGTTAGAAAGGTGTTACATGCTTCTGAAGCCAGAGTTAGCCGCAGAGTTCTTATTAAAATACAAAACCATTCTAACTTACGCAAACTCAGGCATCCCTCCTGGAAATATTGAAGAATATGTAGATGCACGCACAAAACTTTATGATGACAGGGCATGCTTCCGCGCCACCTTAGAAAAAGCAAAAGATATCGGCTTTGTAGAGTCACTAAACTCTGCGATTCATGGTGACTTTGTTTTTCTCAAAAAATATAAAAATGGCTATATCTTTAAAAAATTAGACACTGGCGTTTTTTATCAAGCCTCCGCACTGACCTCGCCTTTAGAAAATCTAATGAATGATTACAGCATTATCAAAACGACACTACTCTATTTCTCAAACCAATTTATTTGCGACGGACTCATTGCCAGTACAAACACAGTGCTTGGAAAGAATCTCGCAAAAGAGGTCAGAGAATCGTACTGGGAGGCAAAAAGGGCTGGGAAAGTTCTATTGCATGTATAACAATTGGTTCAAACCGTTCGCTTCGCTCACTCGGGACCGGCTAAAGCCCAATGTCATTAACTTAAGAAAGCCCACCTATACACATTATATGATTAGCGCTCAACTCAGCACATAGAAGAAACCCTTTTGCCCCCTCATTCCACACTGTTTGAAATCCGGACCAGCTGAAAAATATCATGTATGGCGAAAATTAAAAAGAAACTTACAACAGCTCAGAAGAGGGCTAAGAGGGTAGCGAAAGCCGAGCGGCAAAAGAAGTATCAATGGATATTCATAAATGGCAAACAGGTTAGAGTAAAGCGGCCTACCACTATTGGTGGCATGGACGTTGATGAGTTTATCCAAAGAAAGGCGGACCCAATTTTGTTGCATCAAAATGAAATGTGGGAGTATATGGAAGACGAAGAAAGCGCCGCGTTGACGTATTCGGAAGAAGAGAATTATCAAAACGGAGGAAAGGATGATCAATTGCCATTTTAGATTAACAAGAACCGTTCCGCGTTGCTGAATACGTTAGATTTCAAGGAAGGCGCTGGTTTTCGGCTAAAAAACAGCCAGAATCCTAGCCGCAAATTTGCCATTTAGTTTTTCTACAGCCTCATTAGCTCTGCTTGCGCCATCTCAAAAGTGATACTATAGTATCACTTTCATTTGATTCGAGGTGCCCCATGAAAGTTGAGCTCGTTACCAATCTCAAGCGCCAAGCCACGAAAATCCTGGCAGACCTTCATATTTCAAAGGAGCCAGTGCTGATCACCGAGCATGGACAGCCATCGGCATATCTCGTCGATGTTCAGGATTATGAGTTCATGCAGCGTCGACTGGCCCTGCTTGAGGGGCTATCACGTGGAGAGCGCGCTGTACTTGAAGGAAGAACATACAGCCAAAGTGAGGCCAAGGAGAAAATGAGCAAATGGCTGAAGTAATTTGGACGGAGCCAGCCCTCCAAGAACTGGAGGCCATCGCTGAGTACATTGCCCTAGATAATCCCGCGGCAGCAAACTACTTGGTCAGTGCTGTTTTCGAAGAAACCAAGCGTCTCGAAGACTTTCCTCAATCAGGCCGAACTCCTCCTGAACTTCCCAATTCTGTTTATAGGGAGCTAGTGGTACCACCCTGCCGAATTTTTTATCGTGAAGATGGAAAACAGGTTTTCATCCTCTTCGTAATGAGAGAAGAGCGGCAGCTTCGCGCTTATATGCTTGGAAATAGCTAATAATTCAAATCGCTCACTTCGTTCGCTGGGACGGGCTAAAGCCCAATGCCATCAACCTATTTCTCTATAATTATTAACCCGGCAATCAAATACACCAAATCAAGCCGCATAAGCGATATGCGGATGTCTGAAATAAGCACTGATCCTTTGGGGGCGCAATTGCAGACGTTTCATGACCGAGCGAACACGCCCCTCCAGTTCTTTCTGATTGCGTGCGGGCAGACCGGTACGAACTTGTTGCTTCAAGTCGCCGTTCAAGTATTCGTCTGGATTCAGTTCCGGGGCGTAGGCCGGCAGGAAGAACAGTTCGATCCGCTCTTTGCGCTCAGCGACCCAGGCGCTCACCTTCTTACTGTGGTGCACGCGCAGGTTGTCGAGGATCAGGAACACCTTGCGCCCCTGGGCGTCCCGAATCAGTCGGGCCAGGAAACGGATCAGTACTTGGGCTGTCAGTGTTTCCCGATACAACATGAAGCGCAGCTTGCCTCGATTGGTCACGGTGGAAATCATGTTGGTGGAGAAACGACCACCGCTGACCTGGCGTACCGGGGTCTCGCCAATCGGGGCGTAGCTGCGGCCGGCATGGCTGTCGCTGCGCATACCGGTTTCGTCACCCCATTGAATCTCGGCGTTCTCGGCCTTGGCCCGCTGCGCGATACACGGGTATTCGTTTTCCAGCCAGTGCTGAACCACCTCTGGCTTTTGCTGGTAAGCCCGATGCAGCGGGCGCTGTGGGGTGTAGCCCCAGCGCTTGAGGTATTCCCCAACCGTTCGAACCGGCATGAGAAAACCACAACGCTGGCGGATCAGTTCTCGCACGGCATCCCGTGTCCAGAGGGCAAATCCGAGCTTGAGTTGGTCGGGCATCTTGTCGGTCATCAGCGTGCGAATCAGCACTTCCTGGCTGAGGCTCAAGCTGCGCCGATCACCTTCGCGCACACCACGCTGGCCGCCCGTAATGGCGGCCGTCGTACCTTTATGTTCTGCGACCTGCGCCCAGTGAGCGACGGTGCGGGGATGAACATCAACCGCCTCACCAATGGCCTTATAGGTGTAACCCTGCTCACGCATGCGCAGGGCTGTGGCGCGCTTTTCGCGCTGTTCTTGAGGGCTGACTTTGCGGGCATCTGTTTTCATGGCGACAGATTATTCTATATGCCCTATTTAATTGCCAGATTAATATTAATATATACCCGCCTACAAACCGTCCTTCTCAAGATGATCGAGGTCGACCGGGTCGCCGCTGTGGCTGCCCAGTTTGGCGCGGATATCTTCGAACATCAGGTCGTACTCACCATGGCGGTGCATGATCAGGCTGTGTTCGGGCGGCAAGCCGTGTTTTTGCGCCAGGCGTGAGGCGACGCTGGCGAAGTTGAAGGCGGTATCGCGGTGCAGTTCGAAGCTTTCTTCGAAAGCCTTGCCCGCTACCTCGCCGACCATGCGCATATGCAACATGGCGCCTTCGGTGGGGTCTTGGCGCACCTCGTAGTAAAGGTCGATGCTGAACACTGGCTGCTCGGCGGTGCCGATGCTGTTGGCACGGTGTAGATGGCCGGGCTCGAACATGATGGCTCCTATTGGTTATGGGCGATTGCACCCCACGCCGTATGCCGCGGACCCGTGTGGGGCTGGAGTCAGTCTAGACCGATTCGCCCGAGGCCAAGCGTGCCCGGATCAGTGCACTTTCGGCGCTTCGGCACGCTCCTGCACCAGCACCCAGGGCGCCACCACCACCGCCCATAATTGCGGATCGCGCGCCAACAAGTCTTCGGCCTGTTCATCGGCCACTTTTTTTAATTGACCGGAGGCCAACCAGGCGCCGACCTTGCCTTGGTCGTTTTCCGCTACGGCTTGAGCCACCGCGATCAAATCCTGGGAACCTTCGACCAGCAACAAGGCGCCGCGGGCGAAAAAAGGTTGTAGCTCTTGCCAGCTAATTGGTGCAGTTTCTCCGAGCAGCTTGGCATAGAGGGTGCTAGGTTGTTCAGTCATGGTGTGCTCTGCATGGCGGCCGGTTACGTCGGGCGTCATGATAGCGCCGAGCGGTATTCAGGCAACCAAACCTGACGAAGCGAGGCGGTTGGTAGGCACGCCGTTTTTATATACGTTTATTGCGATTAAGCGACATCCAGGTGTTTTGCCCTCGGTAGCCGGCTTTTCAAGGTGTAAAGCGGCGCTCTACACTGCGCCGGTACAGTTGCCGGGGGTATGACCGGGTAAACCAACTCGGTTCTGCGGCATTGGCGCTAGAACCACAACGACCAAAAATCAATAAGAGTGGAGCACTATGAACAAGGCTACTAAGCAGATTTCCAAGCTGTTTGCCGCCATGGCCATGGCCGGCGTTGCTAGCTACTCGCTAGCGGCTGACACCATCAAGATCGGTCTGGCAGGCCCCGTTACCGGCGCGGTCGCGCAGTACGGCGAAATGCAGTTCATCGGTGCCAAGATGGCCATCGAGCAAATCAACAAGGCCGGCGGGGTGGACGGCGCGATGCTCGAAGGCGTGGTCTACGACGATGCCTGCGATCCCAAGCAAGCCGTGGCCGTAGCCAACAAAATCGTCAACGACGAAGTCAAGTTCGTGGTTGGCCACCTGTGTTCCAGCTCCACTCAGCCGGCGTCCGACATCTACGAAGACGAAGGCATTCTGATGGTCACCGCGGCTTCCACCAGCCCGGACATCACCGCTCGCGGCTACCAGTTGGTGTTCCGCACCATCGGTCTGGACAGCCTGCAAGGCCCGACCGCCGGCAACTACATTGCCGACCACGTCAAGCCGAAGGCCGTTGCGGTCATCCACGACAAGCAGCAGTACGGCGAAGGCATCGCCACTGCGGTCAAGCAGACCCTGGAAGCCAAAGGCACCAAGGTTGCCCTGTTCGAAGGCATCAACGCCGGCGACAAGGACTTCTCCGCGATGATCGCCAAGCTCAAGCAAGCCGGTGTGGATTTCGTCTACTACGGCGGCTACCACCCGGAACTCGGCCTGCTGCTGCGTCAGTCTGCTGAGAAAGGCCTGAGCGTCAAGTTCATGGGCCCGGAAGGCGTGGGTAACAAAGAAATCTCCGCTATCGCCGGCCCGGCTTCCGAAGGTCTGCTAGTCACCCTGCCGAAGTCGTTCGACCAGGACCCACGCAACCAGGCGCTGGTCGAGGCCTTCAAGGCCAAGAACGAAGACTCCAGCGGCCCGTTCGTGTTCCCGGCCTATGCCGCCGTGCAAGTGATCGCCGAAGGCATCGAGAAAGCCGGCAGCACCGACACCGATAAAGTGGCCGCGGCCCTGCGCGCCAACAGCTTCGACACCCCCACCGGCACCCTGGCCTTCGACGAAAAAGGCGATCTGAAAGATTTCAGCTTCGTCGTCTACGAATGGCACCAGGACGGCACCAAGACCGAAGCCCCGATGAAGTGATTGCGCGGCTTCCCGCCTGAACCCAAAGCCCACTGCAGCCGCAGTGGGCTTTGTCTATTAGAAGAATCCCGGTTTCACGCTGCGCCACAAGCGCCGACGTGCGTGACGACCCAGGAGTTAGGCAATGCCTGATCTGTATCACTACCTGCAACAGCTGATCAACGGTCTGACCGTCGGCAGCACCTATGCCCTAATCGCCATCGGCTACACCATGGTTTACGGCATCATCGGCATGATCAACTTCGCCCATGGCGAGGTCTATATGATTGGCTCGTACGTAGCCTTCATCGTGATCGCCGGTCTGGCCATGTTCGGCCTGGACAGTTTGCCCATCGTGATGATCGCGGCCTTCGCCGCCAGCATCATCGTCGCCAGCGCCTACGGCTACAGCATCGAACGGGTCGCCTATCGCCCACTGCGTGGCGGTAACCGCCTGATCCCGCTGATTTCGGCGATCGGTATGTCGATCTTCCTGCAGAACGAGGTGCTCCTCGCCCAGGACTCCAAGGACAAAGCCATTCCCAACCTGCTGCCGGGCAATTTCGTGTTCGGCGAAAGCACCATGAACGGCGTGGTGATTTCCTATATGCAGGTGCTGATCTTCGTCGTCACCTTCCTCGTCATGGTCGGTTTGACCCTGTTCATCTCGCGTTCGCGCCTGGGCCGTGCCTGCCGCGCCTGCGCCGAAGATTTGAAGATGGCCAACCTGCTCGGCATCAACACCAACAACATCATCGCCCTGACCTTCGTCATCGGCGCCACCCTGGCCGCAGTGGCCGCGGTGCTGCTGGGCATGCAGTACGGGGTGATCAACCCGCACCTGGGCTTCCTCGCCGGCATCAAGGCGTTCACCGCCGCGGTCCTCGGCGGCATCGGCAGCATTCCCGGCGCCGTGCTCGGCGGCCTGGTCCTGGGTGTGGCCGAAGCCTTCGGCGCCGACATTTTCGGCGACCAGTACAAGGACGTCGTGGCTTTCAGCCTGCTGGTGCTGGTGCTGCTGTTCCGCCCGACCGGCATCCTCGGCCGTCCGGAGGTTGAAAAAGTATGAGTTCGGTCATGACGAAAAATCTCAAAACCGCCATTTTCAGCGCCTTGCTGGTGCTGGCGGTGGCCTACCCGGTGTTGGGCCTGAAGCTCTCCACCATCGGTATCAAGCTGCAAGTCGAGGGCGCCAGCCCGGCAATCCTCTGGACCATCGCCGCTTGTGCGATCGCGATGTTCTTCTGGCAGCTGTTCCGTGGCCACTTCAGCGCCCTCTGGAACCAGGTGCCGAAGCTGCCGAGCATGCCGGGCAAAGCCAGCGAGCTGCTGACACAGCCCACGACCCAGCGCTGGATCATTCTCGGCCTGGTGCTGGTCGCCCTGGCTTGGCCGTTCTTCGGTTCGCGCGGTGCGGTGGATATCGCCACTCTGATCCTGATCTACGTGATGCTCGGCCTCGGTTTGAACATCGTCGTCGGTCTGGCCGGCTTGCTCGACCTCGGTTACGTGGCCTTCTACGCGGTCGGTGCCTACAGCTATGCGCTGCTGTCGTTCTACTTCGGCCTGAGCTTCTGGATCTGCCTGCCGATCGCCGGCCTGATGGCCGCGACCTTCGGCTTCCTGCTCGGTTTCCCGGTGCTGCGCTTGCGCGGCGACTACCTGGCCATCGTCACCCTGGGCTTCGGCGAGATCATCCGCATCCTGCTGAACAATATGACCTGGTTGACCGGCGGCCCCAACGGCATCGGTTCGATCCCCAAGCCGACGCTGTTCGGCCTGTCGTTCGACCGCAAAGCCGCCGAGGGCATGCAGACCTTCCACGAGTACTTCGGCGTCGCCTACAACTCGATCAACAAGGTGATCTTCCTCTACCTGATCGCGCTGCTGCTGGTATTGCTGACCCTGTTCGTGATCAACCGCCTGCTGCGCATGCCGATCGGCCGCGCCTGGGAAGCCCTGCGCGAAGACGAAATCGCCTGCCGCGCGCTGGGCATGAACCCCACGGTGATCAAGCTCTCGGCTTTCACCATCGGCGCCTGCTTCGCCGGTTTCGCCGGCAGCTTCTTCGCCGCACGCCAAGGCCTGGTCAGCCCGCAGTCGTTCACCTTCATCGAGTCGGCGATCATCCTCGCCATCGTCGTGCTGGGCGGCATGGGCTCGCAGTTGGGGATCATCCTGGCGGCCATCGTGATGATTCTGCTGCCGGAACTGGCACGGGAATTCAACGAGTACCGCATGTTGATGTTCGGCGCCCTGATGGTGCTGATGATGATCTGGCGTCCGCAGGGCCTGTTGCCCATGCAGCGCCCCCACCTGGAGCTGAAACAATGAGCCGCCCTATTCTCGAAGTAAGCGGCTTATCCATGCGTTTTGGCGGCCTGTTGGCCGTCAACGGGGTGAGCCTGAACGTCAACGAAAAACAGGTCGTGTCGATGATCGGCCCGAACGGCGCCGGCAAGACCACGGTGTTCAACTGCCTGACCGGTTTCTACCGGCCCACCAGCGGCAATATCCGCCTCAACGGCGAGCAGATCGAAGGCCTGCCGGGCCACAAGATCGCCCGTAAAGGCGTGGTGCGCACCTTCCAGAACGTGCGTCTGTTCAAGGACATGACCGCGGTGGAAAACCTGCTGGTGGCGCAACACCGCCACCTCAACACCAACTACCTGGCCGGCTTGCTGAAGACCCCGGCGTTCCGCAAGAGCGAGCGCGAAGCGATGGAGTTCGCCGCGCATT
This sequence comes from uncultured Pseudomonas sp., assembly GCF_946885885.1. Next base: position 5,915 of record NZ_CAMPHN010000107.1, on the reverse strand, counting down.
GGCTGGAGCGGGTCAACCTGACCGAGTTCGCCAACCGCCCGGCCGGCACCCTGGCCTACGGTCAACAGCGCCGCCTGGAAATCGCCCGCTGCATGATGACCCGCCCGAGCATCCTGATGCTCGACGAGCCGGCCGCCGGTCTCAACCCGCGGGAAACCGACGACCTCAAGGCGCTGATCCGCGTGCTGCGCGACGAGCACAACGTCACCGTGCTGCTGATCGAGCACGATATGAAACTGGTCATGAGCATTTCCGACCATATCTACGTGATCAACCAGGGCACGCCCCTGGCCGATGGCACGCCGGAACAGATCCGCGCCAACCCGGACGTGATCAAAGCCTACCTGGGGGAAGCGTGATGCTGTATTTCGACAATGTTTCCACCTTCTACGGCAAGATCCAGGCGCTGCACGACGTCAACGTCGAGGTCCGCCAAGGCGAGATCGTCACCCTGATCGGCGCCAACGGTGCCGGTAAATCGACCCTGTTGATGACCCTGTGCGGCTCGCCGCAAGCGGCCATGGGCAGCATCCGCTACCAGGGCGAGGAATTGGTCGGCCAGGAGACGCCGGAGATCATGCGCAAGAGCATCGCCGTGGTGCCGGAAGGCCGCCGTGTGTTCTCGCGCCTGACCGTGGAAGAAAACCTGGCGATGGGCGGTTTCTTCACCGCCAAGGACGAGTTCCAGGAGCAAATGGCCAAGGTCCTGCACCTGTTCCCACGTTTGCAGGAGCGCCTGACTCAGCGTGCCGGCACCATGTCCGGCGGCGAACAGCAGATGCTCGCCATCGGCCGCGCGCTGATGAGCAAGCCCAAGTTGTTGCTGCTCGACGAACCGTCCCTGGGCCTGGCACCGATCATCATCCAGCAGATCTTCGACATCATCGAACAGCTGCGCAAGGACGGCGTGACCGTGTTCCTGGTCGAACAGAACGCCAACCAGGCGCTGAAGCTGGCCGACCGCGGCTATGTGCTGGAGAACGGTCGGATCGTCATGCAGGGCAGCGGCCACGACCTGTTGAACGATCCGAAAGTGCGTGATGCTTATCTGGGCGGTTAAAACGCTCGGTAGTACGGAGCGCAGCGCAGTCCCGGATTGCGCTGGCGCTTATCCGGGCTACAAAGCGCGCGTTGGTAGGGAGGACATGGCGCAGCCTTGTCCGCCGCTGGCATCCGCCTGGCGGACAAGCCTTCGGCATGTCCACCCTACGAGGCCATGGACCTTGCATATGAACATGGTGCGCGTACAAGCCTGATAGCCTGACGCGCCTTTATCCTCTCCCCCATCCTATGGGCCGGCCAGTTACAATGGCCGCCCTTTCAACTCGATGACCGCTTCCATGACCGAGCCGATACGCCTGTCCAAACGCCTGATCGAGATGACCGGCTGCTCGCGCCGCGAGGCCGAGCTGTATATCGAGGGCGGCTGGGTGACGGTCGACGGCGAGGTCGTCGAGGCGCCGCAGTTCAAGGTGCTGGATCAACGTGTCGAACTGCATCCCGATGCCGTGGCGGCGCCGCTCGAGCCGGTCACCCTGTTACTGCATGTGCCCTCCGGGCACTTTCCCGAGCGCGCGGCGGAAACGGTCGGCGCGGCCAGCCACTGGCCGGAAGACGCTTCGGGCATCCGCCCGCTACGCAGCCACTTCCTCCGCCTGAACACCTGCATTCCACTGCAAGCGGGCGCCGACGGCCTGCACGTACTGACCCAGGATTGGCGCATCGAGCGCAAGCTCAAGGAAGACCTGAGCAAGCTGGAACAGGAATACGTGGTCGAGGTGATCGGCACGCTCAGCCCCAGCCAGCTGAAACGCCTCAACCACGGCCTGGTGTTCAACGGCACCGCCCTGCCGCCGTGCAAGGTCAGTTGGCAGAACGAAACCCGCCTGCGCTTCGCCTTGAAGAACCCATTGCCCGGGCAAATCGTCTTCATGTGCAACAGCGTCGACCTCAAGGTGCTGGGCATGAAGCGCATCCGCATCGGCGGCGTGCCCTTGTCCAAGGTCCAACCCGGCCAATGGCGCTACCTCGTTAGCAAAGAACGCTTCTAACTTTCTTATTTTTAAAGCCGGCGCCTCTAGGTGACCTGCCCTTTTCAGGACATTTCCATGCTCAACAACGATGTACTGCGCAGCCTGCGCTACACGCTCGACGTCAACGATGCGCAGTTGGCCGCGATCATTCAGCTCAGCGGCAAGGAGATCGAACTGGAAGCACTCGACGCCCTGCTGAAGAAGGAAGACGAGGACGGTTTCGTGGCCTGCGACGACGAGCTGATGGCGCATTTTCTCGACGGTCTGGTGTACTTCAAACGCGGCAAGGACGACAGCCGCCCGCCCCAGCCCTTCGAACTGCCGGTGACCAACAACATGGTGCTGAAAAAGCTACGAGTGGCCTTCGAACTGAAAGAAGACGACATGCACGCGATCATGCACAGCGTCGACTTTCCGGTATCCAAGCCGGAGATGAGTGCACTGTTCCGCAAGTTCGGCCACAGCAACTACCGCACCTGCGGCGATCAGTTTTTGCGCAATTTCCTCAAGGGCCTGACCCTGCGCGTGCGCGGCTAAGCCAGCAGGTTGGGGCGAGGCGCGCAGCCTGAGAGCGCAGGACGTAGGTTGGGTTGAGGAGCGTAGCGACGAAGCCCAACGCAGATCGTTCAAACTTGGCATCGTCGGTTGGCGCCCGTTGGGCTTCGCAACGCTCAGCCAACGTGGCCCGCCCCAACCTACTCAGCCAAGGTGGCCGGCCCTACCAACGCTACCTATCGCATGGCGGCGTATTTCCAAACGCGATAATGACTGCCGGGCGGCCATCGGGCGATTAGGGTAATGGCACTCATCCGTTAAAAGGATTCGCCATGCACCCCTACTTCTCCCTGCAAGGCCGCACCGCCCTGGTCACCGGCGGCAGCCGCGGCATCGGCAAGATGATCGCCAAAGCCTTCCTCGAAGCCGGCGCCACCGTTTATGTCTGCGCCCGCGATGGCGAGGCCTGCGCGCAGACCGCCGCCGAGCTCTCGGCCTTCGGCACCTGCCACGGCATGGCCGCCAACCTGGCCAGCGAAGAAGGCGTGCAGGTACTGGCCGCGCAACTGGCGGAAAAAATCGACTGCCTGGATATTCTGGTCAACAACGCCGGCACCACCTGGGGCGCGCCCCTGGAAAGCTATCCGGCCAAGGGCTGGGAGAAGGTCATGCAGCTCAACGTGACCTCGGTGTTCAGCTGCATCCAGCAATTGCTGCCGCTGCTGCGCAAGGCCGGCAGCGCGGCGAGCCCGGCGCGGGTGATCAATATCGGCTCGGTGGCCGGCATAACCTCCCACGGCGAAGGCGCCTATGCCTACGGTCCGAGCAAGGCGGCGCTGCATCAGCTCTCACGCATGCTCGCCCGCGAGCTGGTCGGCCAGCACATCAACGTCAATGTGATCGCCCCCGGACGTTTCCCGAGCAAGATGACCCAGTTCATCGCCCAGGACGATGCGGCCATGGCCGAAGATTGCGCACTGATCCCGATGAAGCGCTGGGGCCGCGAGGAAGAAATAGCCGCCCTGGCGATCAGCCTGGCGAGCAGCGCCGGCGCCTATATGACGGGGACCATTATTCCCATCGATGGCGGCTTCCACCTCTAGAGACTGTTGGCGCTTCGACGCGGCCGCAACAGCGAGCTGATCAGCGGCGCCACGCCTCAAATACAGCAAACTCCCAGCGCCGCATTGCCAGAACCAGCGTATAGCCCTCTCGCTCGGCCTCGGGCAGTTTTTGGTCGGCTAGGTGCTGCTGAGCGAACTCCTGCGCCACCCGTTGCAGGCGTTCGACGAACGAAGGCGCCAAGGCGCGGCTGATCCGTCCATGCACCAGCAGCAGACCTTCGTCGCTACCGGCGAATTCGCCATCGTAGTAATCCTGCAATGCATGCCTGCGAAAGTAGCGCATCACCGGTCCATCGGGTTGCCAGCGAAACGTCTTAGCCAGCTTAAGACGGTATCGGTTCAACGGTTTCAACTCGATGACACCCAAGCGGTCGAGACGAATCAGGGCGCGGATCAACTCGACCTCGCTCAGACGATAGGCTGCCAGAATCTGCTCGGCGGTCCACTGACTCAGCACACACAGCGCCACCAGCATTAGCTGCTCATCCCCCACCACTGCCTGCTCCTGCTCCAGGCTGAGCGTACTGAGTAATGGCTGAGCATCGACGACCTGACGGGCCAAGTCGGCAAAGTCCAGGTGCAATACGCGGCAGATAGCATCCACCCGTGACAGCGGCATGTCTGCCTTGGCCAGCATGCGTTTGACGTTGGACTGGGACATGCCCAACTCACGGGCCAGATCCGCATAGGTCAGCAGCTGCGCCTTGAGTTCACGCTTGATGATGTGTACCAAATCAGATGAGGTGCTCATAAGTATCGCCAAAGTGAACTTGATGGTCTCTTATACGCTACCAAGAACACTGAAGAGAGACCTTCCCAAGAAAAGGATTCAGAGTGCCAGCCACAACTATCGACCTGATGGAGAAGGCCATGCATTCGAATACCCCCCCCCACCATTGGCACAGACAAAACCTGAGCTCATTAGCACTTTGCCTGTTCGGGCTCGGCCTGGTGCTCGTGGCAGTCCTGGCCCCCTCGGTGGCGCAACCCGCGCACTATCATGCCTTCTCCGATCAGCGCACCCTGCTCGGTATCCCCCATGCCATGGACGTACTCAGCAACCTGCCGTTCCTGCTGCTCGGCCTGTTCGGGCTAACCCGTCTGGCGCAGGTGTTCGACCCTCACTGGCGCAACCTAGCGCTGCTGATGTGTCTCGGGCTGCTTTTCACCTTCGCCGGTTCCAGCGTTTATCACCTGGCGCCCGACGACCACAGCCTGCTCTACGACCGCCTCGGTATGCTGGTGTTGTTCTCCGGGATACTGAGCCTGGCGACAGCCGACCGCCTGGGCTCGGCGGCAGCCAGTGGCATGCTGCTGGCCGTCGCCCTTGGCGGGGCAGCATGCCTTTGGGCTTGGCGGGCCAGCGATAACCTGCTGCCCTGGATACTCTTGCAGGCTGGCGGCATGCTGGTACTGGTCTCGCTCGCCTTCTGTCGACCGCAGAGTGGTGGATATGGATTCAGGCTCGGCCTGTGCGTTGCCTGGTATGCCCTGGCCAAGCTCTTCGAATTCACCGACGACCACCTGTTCCACCTGAGTGGCGAGCTGCTGTCCGGCCACAGCATCAAGCATTTGCTATCCGCGGTCGCAGTACTGCCGCTATTGCTTCCACTGGTTGGAAGCAGAAACAAAGGTTAGAAAGCAGGTCACTGCTGGCCGATAGCAGCGCACTGCAGCATTGCTGCAACCACCGCCGGGTGGGCTTGACTTGGCTTATTCTAAAACTACCAAGGTCCGGTACGGTTTTTATAAGCCACTGCCACCCAGGCTCAGCTGACTGCTGTTGATCGCCGCGGGCCTCACCATGCTGCTGGCCGAACAGGCCGCTTAAGGCAACGGCCCATTGCGGTTAAGATGGCCACCCCGCCACCGCCAGCCGCCGCCATGTCCTATTCCGTCTCGCCCATCGGCTTCGTCCGTTCCTGTTTCAAGGAGAAGTTCGCCATACCGCGCCAACCGCAATTGGCACCGGCGGCCCGCGGCGTGCTGGAATTGCTCCCGCCCTTCGACAGCGGCGAGGCGGTGCAGGGCCTTGAGCAAGTCAGCCATGTCTGGTTGCTGTTCGTCTTTCACCAGGCCCTGGAAGACAAGCCGCGGCTGAAAGTGCGTCCTCCGCGCCTTGGCGGCAACCAGTCGGTCGGCGTATTCAGTACCCGCGCCACGCATCGGCCGAATGGCATCGGCCAGTCAGTGGTCAAGCTGGACCGGGTCGAGCCCGGCAAACTCTGGCTCTCGGGTATCGACTTGCTCGACGGCACCCCGG